>DASXRN010000177.1:0-2509 GCA_036506595.1 Polaromonas sp.
TCAAGCGGCACAGCCAGGCCGGCATGGTGATGGTCAACCTGCCCACCGCCGGGGTCGACTACCACGTGCCTTTCGGCGGACGCAAGGGTTCCAGCTACGGCCCGCGTGAGCAGGGCAAGTATGCGCAGGAGTTTTTCACGACGGTGAAGACGGCCTACACGCTGGCCTGAGAAGCCGACCGGGCGGTGCCGGTGCCACCGGCGCCTCCCACAACTCTTGGCTGCTATCTATTCGATAGCTGCTTGCGCCCATGGTGTAGGGGCCAGAGGCCTATTTCGCTTAAAAAACTGTTTCAGGCGCGTACCGTATCGGCCACACGCTCGGCGCAAGCCCTGGCCTGCCCGGCATCGCGCGCCTCAACCATCACCCGCAGCAACGGCTCGGTGCCGCTGGCGCGAATCAGCAGGCGGCCGGTGCCGGCCAGTTCGGCTTCCACGGTTTTGCTGACAGCGGCCAGGCTCTCACTGCTTTTCCAGTCCTGGCCGGGCTTGAGCCGCACATTGACCAGTGTTTGCGGAAACAGCACCACATCGCCCAGCAGCTGGGCAATGGTCTTGCCGCTGCGCACGCAGGCTTGCAGCACCTGCAGCGCACTGATGAGTCCGTCACCGGTGGTGTGCTTGTCCAGCGCCAGCAGATGGCCAGAGCCTTCGCCGCCCAGCAGCCAGCCACGTTTTTCGAGTTCTTCGAGCACATAGCGATCACCGACCTTGGCGCGCACAAACTCGACACCCTTGCTTTTCAAGGCCAGCTCAACCGCCATATTGGTCATCAGGGTTCCCACCGTGCCCGGCACTTTCTCACCGCGCGCCAGCCGCTCATTGACCATCAGGAACAGCACTTCATCGCCGTTGAAAAGCCGCCCGTCGGCATCCACCAGCTGCAGGCGATCGGCATCACCGTCCAGCGCGATGCCGTAATCCGCCTTGTTGGCCTTGACCGCGGTAATCAGCGCCTCAGGATGGGTAGCGCCCACCTCGTGGTTGATGTTCAGGCCATCGGGTGCGCAGCCGATGGCGATGACTTCGGCGCCCAGCTCATGAAATACCATGGGCGCAATGTGATAGGCCGCACCATGGGCACCGTCCACCACAATTTTCAGTCCCTTGAGCGTCAGGTCATTGGCAAACGTGCTCTTGCAAAACTCGGTGTAGCGCCCCGCCGCGTCGTCCAGTCGGCGCGCCTTGCCCAAGCTGGCCGAATCGGCCCACACCGGCGCTTCATCAAGCGCAGCTTCCACGGCCCGTTCCCAGTCATCGCTGAGCTTGGTGCCTTGCGCGCTGAAAAACTTGATGCCGTTGTCGGGGAAGGCATTATGGCTGGCGCTGATGACCACGCCCAAGCTGGCGCGCTGGGCCCGTGTGAGATAGGCCACGCCTGGCGTGGGCAGAGGCCCGAGCAGCACCACATCGACACCTGCCGAGTTAAAGCCGGACTCCAGCGCGCTCTCCAGCATGTAGCCGGAAATGCGCGTGTCCTTGCCTATCAGCACGGTCGGGCGCGCTTCGGTTTTGCGCAGCACGCGACCCACGGCATGGGCGAGTCGCAGCACAAAATCGGGCGTAATCGGTGCCTGGCCCACCGTGCCGCGAATGCCATCGGTGCCAAAGTATTTTCTGGTCATGTTTGTTGTCCCTGTGAGCCTGTTGTTGTAAGAATCAGGGCGTTATTTTAGGCGGCTCCGAGTGTGACACCGTGCCAAAAGCTATGAGATACCTGCTGTTACCTGGCGCGCAGCCGCCCAGACTTTAAGGGCCTGCACGGTTTCGCGCACGTCATGCACACGCACCACGCGGGCACCGCGCTCAACCGCCAGCAAGGCCGCTGCCACGCTGGGCACCATGCGGTCTGCAATATCGAGCGGGACTACCGCATCCGGCGATGTACCGCAGACGGCAGCCAGCGATGACTTGCGCGACCAGGCCGCCAGCAGCGGATAGCCGAGCGTCAAAAACTCTTTCTGGCGTGCCAGCAGCGAGAAATTCTGCGCGACGCTTTTGCCAAAACCCACACCCGCGTCGAGCACGATGCGAGCTTTATCCACACCGGCCGCTTGCAGATCGTGCGCAGCGCGCTCTAAAAAAGACAGCACCTGCGGCACCACATCGCCCTCCATGGGCACCGCCTGCATGGTTTGCGGCTCACGGTGCATGTGCATAAGGCAGACACCGCAGCGGGGGTGACCCGCCACCGCGTCGGTGGCGCCGGGCTGGCGCAGGGCCCAGACATCGTTGATGATGTCTGCACCCAAATCCAGCACGGCCCGCATGACTTCGGGTTTGTAGGTATCAATTGAAAGCGGCACACCCAGCCTGGCGGCATGGCGAACCACGGGCAGCACACGCGCCAGTTCTTCTTCCAACGGTACCGGCGGCGCACCGGGGCGGGTGGACTCGCCGCCAATGTCCAGCAAGTCGGCACCCTCCCGGATCAGCTGCTCGCAATGCGCGAACACGCCGGAAAAACCGCCGCCCTGCGTGAAATACTTGCCGCCATCAGAAAACGAGTC
>DASXRN010000178.1:0-4610 GCA_036506595.1 Polaromonas sp.
GGATCCATGCCAGTGACGACGAGTCCTGTAGTCCCGCTGGCTGCCTTGAACATCAGGAACGCGTTCTGCCCGGACGGCAAACCGGCGAAATCGAAGGAGGTGTCCTGGCTGGCGGTGACCCAGAGGTGGTCTGTCATGTCGACCACGTCGTCGTGGTCGGAGGTGTCCGGGTGCTTGAGCGGCTCCTGCTGCACCATCCAGACCTTGGCGCCTGTTGCCGTCTCTTCCAGATAGGCGGCGAAAACGATGGTGCCGTCTGGATTTGCCAGGTCGTCCTCGGGCGCGGCGGTAGCCCCCGCATCGCCCTTGCGGCCCAGGACGATGTTGTTGTTGGTGGGGTCCGTGTACAGGAAGATTCGCGTGCCGTCGAGGGTATAGAGACCGCTCCAGTCCGAACCGGCATTGGCATTGGTCGGATCGCCGAGCGGTTTACCCTGGGCATCGGTGAAGGCGAGATCGACGTAGCCTCCGGTGATGGTTAACAAGTCGGCACCGGTGTTACCGGCGGCGCCGGAATAACCGCTCAGCGCGACCTGCATCGGACTGGTGGGGCCCAGTAGCGCGAACAAACGAGACTCGAACGCGAAGGGAAGGTCACCGGTGTCATCGGTGCCATTGATTGTGGCAACGGTGATGTCGTTGTCGGTGTTATCGCCTGCGATTCCGGCAGTGGCAGTGGCGTTCTGCAAGTTGCCCGATTCATCAACTGTGATGCCGCCGCTCAAAATGATAGCCATGATTTCCCCCTGAGAATTCCGGTCATCGAGGCCTGACCGTTGACCTTTTTTGCTACAAACATTAACCAAACATTAACTGTAGTAAGCGCCAGGAATTGCACATCGACCGATACTCCCAGGCGGAGTGGGAGTTTTGGACTACTTGGGATGTGGAAGCGATGGGGTCGTAAATCCCTGGCCCGGTCGGCTCTATTGGGTTGTTTCGGTTGTTTCGCCAGCCACGGGCACAGGTTCACCCCACGGCGAGTCCTGAGTCACTCGCCGCCGTTCACCAGTTGATGCACTGATCGACCTGATACTCCGTTGATATCAGGCGCTGCTCGGCCTTGATGCTGTCGCCGGGCTTGACCAGCGGCTCGATGACGGCCACTTCGGCAAAATCGCCGATATCGGGGAACAGACGGCCTGAGAGCCGCGTCGAACGACCGGGTCTGGAAAATGAATCTGCGCGATTCTCGCGCCATGGCGGCGGCGTCGGCAGCCGCTTTTCCCAGAGACACCTTTTCAGTAACCCAGCATGGCCCATCACCTTTTTGGAAGTGATCTCTTTCCAGCGCAGCCTAAAATAATTTGATATTCGGCCCTTGGTCAGGCCTCACCACCCAAGTTTTCTGACCACTCAAAGGGGAATCAACCATGAGAAAACATTTTGCATTGTGCGTTTCTTTGGTGTTGATGGCCGCTGCTTTGCTGGGCTGCGGCGGCGGCGGCGGCTCTTCCGCTTCCAATCCTCCTGCACAGATTGCCAGCGCGCGTTTCGCGTTTGTCGCCAATCGCGATACCAACACCATTTCTGTTTTCAATGTCAACCAGACAACCGGGCTACTCTCCGGCAGTGCCACAGTAGCAACCGGGGGGGCGTGCGTCGGCCCGGCCTACGTGGAGCTTTCCGCTCAGCACACCATGTTTGTGTCGTGTGAGTTCTCGAACAATATCGCTTCGTTCGCGGTCGATACGCTCACCGGCAACCTGACCATGATCGGCTCGCCGGTACCCTCGGGAGTGAATCCGTTCATCCTGACGCTGGACCCCACAGAAAAGTTTCTTATCGTTGCGAACATTAGTTCCAACACGCTTGGGGTGTATTCGGTGTCTGCCAACGGCGCACTCACCGAAGTTGCGGGTTCACCCTTCGCGACCGGAGCCGCGCCCTATGTGGTGAAAATCAGTGCCTCCGGCAATTTCGTCTATGTGACGAACCGTGATTCGAACAACGTCTCTGTGTTTAGCATGAATCAGACTACGGGCGCGTTGACCGAGATTGCCGGGTCGCCGTTCGCATCCGGTCTAGGTGCGCGTGCGATCGAGCTTTCTGGAGACTTTGCTTTCGTCGCCAACCGTTTTGCCAACAATGTCTCCGTGTTTGGCGTGAATGCGACCAGCGGGGCATTGACACCGATCGCCGGCTCGCCCTTTGCTGCCGGTATGGACCCACGCTCGGTCGCCGCGGACTCGACAGGCAAGCACCTTTACGTCGGAAATACGGTTTCGAATGACATTTCGGCGTTCGTGATTGACACCACCACGGGGTCGCTTACGCCGATGAGCGGCTCACCCTTCCCAGCCGGGCAAGTCCCGTTAGGCATCGAGATTGATGAGATGGGAAAGGTGATGTTCGTGCCCAACAGCCGGTCTAATTCCGTGTCGGTATTTTTCATTGATAGCTCGGGAGGTTTACGAACCATTCAGACAATGAGCACTCCAGGCAATCCTTTTTCAGTCGCCTTACTGTAGCCTTCTGACAAAGGTCGCGCTTCTTGTGCCCGGCAAGGCGCGGCGGGTTTGGTTCTCCTTCGACGCGAGCGGCGTGCGCTGGGGACGGCTGGGCAAGGTGCTCGATTAACCTCAATCTTCCACTTGAAGCCGTTGGCACCGAGGCGAGTTACGCCAGCGCCTGCTTCACCACCCGCTCCGGTGCAAAAGGCAGCGCGCGCAAGCGCTTGCCGGTCGCATTGGCGATGGCATTGGCGATCGCTGCGGCGGTCGGTGTTGCCGCCGGCCGCAAACTGACCCACTTATGGACTGCTCCCCAGGTATTTGCAAAAAGTATTGCTTGCGTTGTGCATCTGCGGCGCAGACAGCAAAAAGCCCAGACCTGTGAGGGTCCGGGCTCAATAAGAGAACTTGCAGTGCGGGCTACTTGCGCGCCGGGGGAACGTCCGTGCAGCTACCGTGTGCGATCTCCGCCGCCATGCCCATGCTTTCGCCCAGCGTCGGATGCGGGTGAATGGTCTTGCCGATGTCTACCGCGTCGGCGCCCATTTCAATGGCCAGGGCGATTTCGCCGATCATGTCGCCGGCGTGCGTGCCGACAATGCCGCCGCCAAGAATCCTGCCGTGGCCGTGCGCCTCAGGGCTGTCGTCAAACAGCAGCTTGGTAAAGCCTTCATCGCGGCCGTTGGCAATAGCGCGGCCAGAAGCCGTCCACGGGAACAGGCCCTTTTTGACCTTGATGCCCTGGGCCTTGGCCTGGTCTTCCGTCAGGCCGACCCAGGCGATTTCGGGGTCGGTGAACGCAACGCTCGGAATCACCCGGGCGTTGAAGGCGGCGCTGGCCAGTTCCTTGTTGCCCTGCAGCTCACCGGCAATGACTTCGGCCGCCACATGCGCCTCATGCACCGCCTTGTGCGCCAGCATGGGCTGGCCCACGATGTCGCCGATCGCGAAGATGTGCGGCACGTTGGTGCGCATCTGGATGTCCACCGGAATGAAGCCGCGATCGGTCACGCTGATGCCGGCTTTGTCGGCGGCGAGCTTCTTGCCATTGGGGCTGCGGCCCACGGCTTGCAGTACCAGGTCATAGGTTTGCGGTGCGGGAGCGGTGCCGCCGGCTTCCGCGGCTTCAAACGTCACCTCAATGCCTGCTGGCGTGGCCTTGGCCGCCACGGTCTTGGTCTTGAGCATGATGTTGTCAAAGCGCGGTGCGTTCATCTTCTGCCAGACCTTGACCAGGTCGCGGTCAGCGCCCGGCATCAGGCCGTCCAGCATTTCCACCACGTCCAGGCGCGCGCCCAGCGTGGAATACACCGTGCCCATTTCCAGGCCAATGATGCCGCCGCCCAGAATCAGCATGCGCTTGGGCACTTCCTGCAAGTTCAGCGCACCGGTTGAATCCACGACGCGCGGGTCTTCGGGCATGAAGGGCAGGCGCACGGCCTGTGAGCCCGCCGCAATGATGCAGTTCTTGAACGCGATGGTTTGCTTTTTGCCCGATTTCTCTTGGGCGGCTCCGGTCGTTTCTTCGACTTGCAGGTGATGTGCGCCAACAAAGCTGCCCAAACCGCGCACCACGGTCACCTTGCGCATTTTGGCCATGGCCGTCAGCCCGCCGGTGAGCTTGCCGACGACTTTTTCCTTGTGCGTGCGCAGCTTGTTGATGTCCAGCACCGGCTCCGCGAAGCTCACGCCCAGGCTTTCAAAGTGCTTGACCTCGTCCATCACCGCAGCCACGTGCAGCAGGGCTTTGGACGGGATGCAGCCGACGTTCAGGCAGACGCCGCCCAGCGTGGCGTAGCGCTCAACCAGCACCACTTTCAAGCCGAGGTCTGCCGCGCGGAAAGCCGCCGAATAACCGCCAGGGCCTGCGCCCAGCACCAGCACGTCGCAGTCCAGGTCGGCAGCGCCGCTAAAGCTGGCCGCGACTGGCGCCGGCACTGCGGCTGCAGGCGGGGGTGTCGTAGGCGCCGGTTTCTGCCCGGCGGCCGGGGCGGCCACAGTTGCGGAAGAAGTGGCAGTGGCGGCCGCTTCAAGCGTCAAAACCACAGAGCCCTGCTTGACCTTGTCGCCCAGCTTGACCTTGATCTCTTTGACCACACCGGCTTGTGACGAAGGGATTTCCATCGAGGCCTTGTCGCTTTCAACCGTGATCAGGCT
>DASXRN010000179.1:0-4018 GCA_036506595.1 Polaromonas sp.
GGCACCGGCTCCTCGCGCGACTGGGCGGCCAAGGGTCAGCGCCTGCTGGGGATCCGGGCGGTGCTGGCGGCGAGCTTTGAACGCATCCACCGTTCCAACCTGATCGGCATGGGCATTCTGCCGCTGCGGCTGCCTGAGGGTGTGAACCCCCACACACTGCAGCTCCAACCGGGCGACCGGATCGAGGTGGATGCCGACGCACACAATCTGGCGCCGCGCCGCGACGTGGCGGTGCGCATTGTTCGTGCCGATGGCAACCCGCAAAACCTGGTGGCCACCGCTGCCGTGGAAACGAAGCTCGAGGTGGAACTGCTGCGGGCCGGCGGCGTCATGCCCTCGATCTTGCACAAGACCATTGCGGCGCAGGGTGCCGCTCGCAAGCGGGAAGAGAATCTGCAGTGACCAGCACGCACGTCCAAGGGCAGAATACCGGCTTAATGAAAGCCGAAAAATCCATTCCTGCCCAGATCATCGAATTCATCCAGACCGAGGGGCTGGCGGTGGGGGGGCATTTACCGGCCCAACTGCTGGCCGATCGTTTGCGCGTCTCGCGCTCGCCCATCAATGAGGCCTTGTGCCTATTGCATGAAAAAGGCGTGTTGAGCCGCGAGCGCAACCGGGGCTACTTTCTCGCCAAATCGGTCAAGGATCCTGACGCCGGGCTGGCCGAACAGCTGGGATTGGACGAATCGGACGTCGTGACGACCGTTTATTTTCGCGTGGCGGACGACCGGCTAAAAGGGTTGCTGCCCGATGAGTTCTCCGAGGTGCAGCTCAAAAACCGCTACGCACTGACGGCGGCGCAACTCCAGGCCGTCTTGAACCGCATCGCTCAAGAGGGTTGGGCGCACAAAAAACCGGGCTATGGCTGGGTGTTTTCATCCATGCTGACGACTCCCGACAGTCTTTTGCAGTCCTACCGGCTTCGCCTCGCGCTGGAGCCCGCCGCTTTGCTGGAACCCGGCTACCGGCTGGACCCGCAGGTGCTCGCTCGTTGCCGCGCCGCCGAGATGCATTTGCTGGAGGGCGGCATCGAAACGGATACCGCGGACCAGCTCCATGAGCGCGGAGTTCGTTTTCACGAGTCCCTGATCGAGGCCTCAGGCAACCCGTTTTTCATCGACACCATTCGCCGCGTCAACCGCGTTCGACGCCTGCTCTCGTACCGCTCCATGCAGAACCGCAAGCGCTACAAGGAACACTGTCAACAACACCTGCAGATACTGGCTCTTCTGGAAAAAGACCGCAATGAAGAAGCTTCCGAAGCGCTGCGCAACCACCTGTTCAGCACCCTGAGGAACGTCAGGGAAATCAGCGGCCTTCTCAAGCCCTGAACCCCTTGAGAACCCCTGCCTCAATCCCCTTTCCTGGCGCTATGCGCCTTCCACCGCCCCACCACCGCACCCCCAACCCGTCATGAACATTCCGTCACACGTCATTCAGGCATTCACCCCAACCGGCAAGCTGCGCGCTTCCATCAACCTGGGCAACCCCATCCTCGCCAACCGCGATGCCGCAACGGGCGAGCCCGTGGGCGTGTCCATCGACCTGGCGCGGGCTTTCGCCGAGCGGCTTGGCGTCGAGGTGGAGTTGATGGTGTTCGACGCTGCCGGCCAGTCCGTGGATGCCGTGACCCAGGAACAGGCTGATATCGGTTTTTTTGCGATTGATCCGCTGCGGGGCGAGGGAATTTCCTTCACCGCCGCTTACGTGCTGATCGAAGGCAG
Organism: Polaromonas sp.; assembly: GCA_036506595.1. Classification (GTDB taxonomy): domain Bacteria; phylum Pseudomonadota; class Gammaproteobacteria; order Burkholderiales; family Burkholderiaceae_C; genus Polaromonas. The sequence continues at coordinate 1,728 of DASXRN010000179.1, forward strand.
CTACATGGTGCCCAAGGACTCGCCAATTCAGTCCAATGAAGAGGTTGACCGCACGGGTCACCGGGTCACGGTCGGCAAAGGCAGTGCTTACGACCTGTACCTGAGCCGGGAACTTCGCGAGGCGCAAATCGTGCGGGCACCGACCTCCCCGAGCGTCGTGGATGTCTTCGTGGCGCAAGGCCTGGAGGTGGCGGCAGGCGTCAGGCAGCAACTGGAAGGCGACGCCAGGCGCTTTCCCGGCCTGCGGCTCTTGCCCGGCCGTTTCATGGTGATCCAGCAGGCCATGGGCACGCCCAAAGGGCGCGGGCATGAAGCCGCTGAGGTCTTGCGCCACTTCGTCGAGGAAATGAAAGCCAATGGCTTTGCGGCCGAGGCGCTGGCTCGCCACCGCATCAAGGGGGCTTCGGTCGCACCTGGCGCTGGCGTTGTGCAGTAACCCGATTCACGCTCATCAGGAAAACACCATGTATGCCTATGTCGGCTCCCGAACCACGCGTGAGCGCAACGCCAGGGGAGAAGGAATCAGTGTCTTCAAGCTTGACCCGGCCACCCGGCAGATGACCCTGGTGCAGGTGCTTGGCGACCTCGTCAATCCGTCGTTCCTGGCACTCAACCGCAAGGGCGATGCGCTGTATGCGGTCCATGGTGACCAGCAGGAAGTGAGTGCATTCCGCGTAAACCCAGATGACGGCCAGCTGCATTTCCTGAATCGCCAACATTGCGAGGGCAAAAATCCTGTGCATCTGGCGCTTGATCCCACGGAGCGGTTTCTGGTGGTGTCCAACCACCTGAGTGGAAGCCTTGCGGTACTGCCCGTGCAGGCTAACGGCTCGCTCAGTCCGGTGAGTCAGCTCGTCATGCTGGAAGGAACGCCGGGGCCTCACAAGGTTGAGCAGCCCTTTTCCAAGCCCCACTTCAACCCTTTTGATCCGGCTGGCCGTTTCGTTGTGGTGCCCGACAAAGGTCTGGATCGGATCTTTTGCTTCCGTTTTGAGGACGGCCGGCTCCAGCCAGCAGACACGGCGTCGGTGGCGACGCGCGAAACCGCGGGGCCTCGCCACCTGGCGTTTCATCCGCAAGCGCCTTTCGCTTATGTGGTGAACGAGCTGGATTCCACGGTGACGGCCTACCGGTTCAGCGCCGAGACCGGCCGCCTTGAACCCCTTCAGGTCATTTCAGCCCTGCCGGACTGGTTTACCGGCAACAGCCGCGCCTCCGGGATCGTGATTGACCGCGCGGGGCGCACCCTCTACGCCTCCAACAGGGGCTATGACAGCATTGCGGTATTCCGTATCGAAGCGGCTTCGGGACGCCTGGTGTTCCTGGGGGCCGAACCTTCGGAGGGACGCACGCCACGCTTTTTTTCCTTGAGCCCCGATGGGCGCACGCTCTTCGCGTTGAACGAGGACAGCGACAAGATCGTTTTGTTCGCTGTGCACGAAACCACAGGCCGGCTTTCCCCGATGGGTTTATCGGTAGGCTGCGGCAGTCCGGTGTGCATGGTGTTTGCGCCGTCGTAGCAGTACGTCGGCGGCCGAAAGACGTGCCGGTTCGATTCTGCCCCGTTCTTGCTCTGCCCTCCTCAGCCGCGCAAGCCGGCATCCACCGTGGGGTAGCGCAGCTGCACCTTCAGTTCTTTCTTCATGCGCCGGTTGTCAAGCCGCCGTGATTCGCTCATGAAGCTCAGCAGCATCAGGGGCAGCTTTTCCTGCGCGGTGCTGCGCGGCAGGCGGGGCGGTCGGGGCAGTTGGTAGAGATCGGCGGCCAGGTCGAAGTAGTCGCCCATCTTCAGCTGGGTGTCGTCACTGGCGTTGGTGATGCGCTGAGGTTTGCCGCGCCACAGCGCTGCGAGGCAGACTCTGGCCAGGTCGTCGGCATGGATGTGGTTGGTGTAGACGTCATCCTCGGGCGTCAGCACCGGGGTGCCCTTGAGCAACCGTCCGTGCGGCGTGCCGCCTTCACGGTCGGGCGCGTAAATGCCCGGAATCCGCAGCATGTGCACATGCGTGCCGGTGGCGCGCCCGAACCAGCGCAGCTGGCCTTCCGCATGCACGCGGCGCTGGGAACGCGGCGTGTGAGGATTCAGGCCTTGCGTCTCGCTGACCCAGTCGCCCTGGCAGTCGCCGTAAACACCACTGGTGGAACCATACACCAGCGACTGCGGCAGGCTGCGCAAGCGCAGGGCCCGCAGCAGGGCCAGCGTGCGCGGGTCGCTGCGCCAGGCGGGATTGTCGTTGGGCGGTGGCGCCAGGTGCACCACGCGGGTCGCCAGCCCGGCCAGGCGGCGCAGG
>DASXRN010000180.1:0-4251 GCA_036506595.1 Polaromonas sp.
GTCACGCACGACATCGACGAAGCCATCCGCATGGGTTCGCGCATCGCCATCCTGCGTGCGGGAAAAGTCGTTCAGTACGACACGCCGGAACGCATCCTCGCGCATCCGGCCGACGCGTTTGTAGAGGCCTTTGTGGGCGGCGATCGCTCGCTGAAGAGGCTGGCGCTGCTGACAGCGGGTCCGTACATCGAGGATGGCGCGCCCGCCGCTGGCGCGCCGCGTTTGTCCTCCAGCACGCCCCTGCGCGACGCCCTGTCGGCCATGCTGGACGCTGGAGCCGACGAGGCAGGCATTGTTGACGCCAACGGTCATGTGCTGGGCCGTGTGACCCTGGGTGCCATTCGCAAAGCAGCGAATGTGGCAAAGCCATGACAGCCTAAAACCGGTAATGACCTCTTGCACGCCATCATTCAATGATCCATGTGTTGCGCTTGGACCTGAAACCGCCCAATCAGAATGGGCGCATCAGGCTATCAATTAGATAGCAACCTCACTCCAGCGTCATCTTCGCTGCGCGCGCCACCTTGCCCAGGCGTTCGTATTCCGAGGCCGCCAGCGCGCTCAGGCTGTCGGCACTGGAGCTGCGCGGCGAGAAGCCGGCCTGCAGCAGCTTGTCCTTGATGGCCGGCTGCGCCAGCGCTTCGGCAAAGGCCTCGTTCAGCGCCTGCACCACGGCGCGCGGCATGCCGGCCGGGCCGAACACGCCGAACCACGGGTCCACCTCGTAGCCGGCGATGCCCGCCTCGGCCAGGGTGGGCACGTCGGGCAGCGAGGGCGAACGGGTCTTGCCGGCCACGGCCAGCGCGCGCAACTTGCCGGCCTTGATGTGCGGCAGCGAGGCCGGCAGGTTGTCGAACATCACCGGCAGGTGGCCGCCCAGCATGTCGTTGATGCCGGGCCCGCTGCCTTTGTAGGGCACATGGGTCAGCTGGGTTTGCGTCATCTGCTCGAACATGGCGGCCGCCAGGTGCATGGACGTGCCAGCGCCCGCCGTGCCGTAGTTCAGGCCGGGTTTTTGCTTCACATGGTTCACGAATTCGGCCACGTTCTTCACCGGCAGCGCCGGGCTGACTTCGAGCACGATGGTGGAGTGGCCCAGCAGGCTGATGGCGCTGAAGTCCTTGCGCGGATCGAACGGCATGGACTTGTAGAGGTGCGGGTTCAGTGCGTTGGTGGAGATGGCACCGAAGCCGATGGTGTAGCCGTCGGGTACGGCCTTGGCCACGGCGTCCATGCCGATGTTGCCGCCGGCGCCGGGCTTGTTCTCGATGATCACCGGCTGGCCCAGCTTCTCGGCCACGCGCTGGCCCACCGTGCGCGCCACCAGATCGGTCGTGCCACCGGGAAGGTAGGGCACGATGAAACGGATGGGCTTGGCTGGAAAGTGGGCCTCCTGGGCCATCGCCGGAAGCGCCAGCAGGCCGGCGGCCGCGAACAAGGTGGCGAGGCCGGCACGCCGGCGGAAAGAGGAAGCGGTCATGAGCAGGGTTTCCTGACGAAGTGTGGAAGACCGATTATTCCTGCAAGCCGATTCCCGAAGCCGCGAGGCGGTGATGCCGCAGTCGGCAGCGATGACGTCGGCAGCGACCCCTTGCCTGCCGGCGCTGTCGATCATGGCCGCTTGATACGCAGCGCGCTGCAGACCCCGGCTGCGGCCGCAAAAGCTGCGGCCAGCCACAGCGCGATCAACGGGCCTTTGCCATCATGCGGGTCGAACACAGCGAAGATCATGGCCAGCAAGACCGCACCCAGTGTCTGCCCGGTCAGGCGCGCCGTGCCCAGCATGCCGCTGGCGCCGCCACTGCGGTGCGCCGGCGCCGAGGTGATGATGGTGTGGTTGTTGGGCGACTGAAACAGGCCAAAGCCCAGGCCGCACAAGGCCATGCGCCAGACGATATCGGCATTGGCGGGTTGCGATGGCAGCATGCCGAGCAGCACCAGGCCCAGCGACAGCATGCCCAGCCCCGCGCCGCCCAACAGACCGCCAGAGTAGCGGCCAATCAGGCGACCCACCATCGGAGCCATCACCACAATGCTCAGCGACCAGGCGGTGAGCAGCAAGCCGGCCTCCAGATGGCTGCGGCCATAGCTCCCCAGCAGCAGGAAAGGCAAGCCGACATAGGCCAGCGTCTGGGCACAAAAAGCGCCAATCGAGGTCCCCATGGACAGGGCAAAAACCGGGATGCGCAGCAGGTCCAGCGGAAACAGCGGCACAGGTTGCGTCAGCTGGCGCCGCACATAAATCACGCCCACGACGATACCCGCGGCGAGCTCTGCCAGCGGCAGCGAGAGCGAAGCACCCTGCGCACTGCCCGGCGCCGCCTCAACACGCACACCCAGCCCGTCGACCCCGAGAAAGATCAACCCGAACATCAGGGCGTTCAACACAACATCGAGCGGGGAAAGCCGTACCCCTGCAGCTTTGGTCGGGTTTTGCGGCAGGGCCTTGCGGCCCAGCAGCAGGCTCAGCAGGCCAAAGGGAATATTGAGCGCAAACAACCAGGGCCAGGAGGCCACGGAAAGAATGGCCGCAGCAATGGACGGCCCCGCCACCGAGGCAATGGCCACCGCCAGCGAGTTGATGGCAATACCGCGGCCCAGCAGGTGTTTGGGATAAATGAGCCGGACCAGCGCGGTGTTCACGCTCATGAGGCCGGCCGCGCCCAGGCCCTGCAGCACGCGCGCCAGCGCCAATGTGGTCAATGAATCGGCCAAGGCACAAGCCACCGAGGCCAGCGTGAACACCGCCATGCCCGCCAGATAAACGCGGCGATAGCCCACAATGTCGCCCAGCGTGGCCAGCGGCAACAGCAGCGCCAAGGTGGCGATCTGGTAGGCGTTGATGACCCAGATCGACTGGGCGGCCGTGGCATGAAGTTCGCGCGTGATGTCGGGCAGCGCCAGGTTGACGATGGTGCCGTCGAGCACCGCCATGACAATCCCGAGAATGATCACCAGCAGCGCGCGCAAGCGCTCGCGCGCGGGCAAACCATCCGGAACAAGCATGCAAACCTTTGGTAAAAGTGGGCGAGGGACAGGCACCCGCGATGACAGGCGCTGCAATAGGAACAATGGGGGGCTGGGTCGCTCCTATTTTAGGAGCGTTGCCAAAAGATTTCACGGGCGGGCTGATGCCGCGAAGCCGCTACGACGCTTTGAGACCGCGGATTTCAGGTGAGGTGGCGGCCGCTGAATGATTCCGGCCACCGATGCACCGGACTGATGGTTCGCGGATTCACTATGTTTTTTATAGCTGGCTGCGACCATCCAACAAGGGCTGGAGGCGGAAATGATTAAAAAAACCGGCTTCGTCAATCGTTTTGAGCCGACGGCCTTCGGCCTTTCCCGCATCGCCACCTGTCCTTGGGTGGGGCAGGAGTTTTCGTGCTTGCTTTCAAGAAAAAACCGACTCCTGGCGCGCAACCTGAGTCGGACATTACCTGATGGAATTTCTGGAGAAATTTCGGAAAGCGCGGCCCGGACAAAGCGACTTACCGTCCGCCCGGGAAATTATCAAGTGTCAGTAGGACGAATTATCTGGAATAACCCGCAGCCAGCCGTTCGGACAACTTTGAATCTCGGGGTAATAACCAGCGGGATCAGTGCAGTAATAGCTGTAATTTACGGCAGGTACAGCATAAGCCGGCGTGTACAGAGGAGGAGCGTAGTAGGGTGGCCAGAAAAAAGGACCGCCCACTATGATGACGCTGGCATGCCTATGAAAATGGTGAAACCTGCCAAACGCCTGGGAGTGTACAAACCCGGGGTGGTGTACAAACCCGGGGTGGTGTACGAACCCGGGGTGCTGTACAAAGCCACGATGCACAAATCCTTGGTGCTGCCCCGTGCCCCCATGACCATGCATGCCACCTGAGTTGGGCGCCATCGCAAAACCAGTGCTCGCCGCCCCTATCAGCGCGACGGCTGCAAACCATGAAACCATAGCCTTCTTCACGGCAACACCTCTTCCTGCTATTGCCTTTCAAGCAATTCTTAGACTTTCACCGTCCCGTCCTCACTGTTGATACTGGTTGGATACGGTTCTCTGCAGGCTGTTCTCAGAGCGACCCGTACAGATCCGTAAGGAATGAAACAAGTTGCATCAATCTTCAAAGAAACACGCTGTGGTGAGTCGTGAGCGGCAAAAGCGTGCGTTTTTAGGCCGCCGCTCGTTTCAAGATATCCAGGCATCGGGTGACGCGCCCGGCGGATAGTTTCTTGAAATTTACGGGCTATCCCTTATGGCACGGG
>DASXRN010000181.1:0-4904 GCA_036506595.1 Polaromonas sp.
GGTGAGCCAAAAACGTTTTTCTCTACCGCCGCAGTGATGGCGCCTTGCAGCAATGCCTTGGCTGCGTCGGTCTTCAAATGTTCGCTCACCGCGGCAGCAGGGCCGAGGCAGTCGCTGGCTTCGCACACCATCTGCGAGATCACCTCGATGTCTGAAATATTGCGCCCCTGGCAAAAGTAGCTGCGCAACACGTTCTGCGCAAACGGCACCGCGGCGCTGGGCGTTTTTTCATTGAGCAGGTAAAAGGCGCGTGCTGCGTGCTGCGTCACCGCCGGAAAGGCCGCAGGCATGCGGTATTCAACGTCCAGGAATTTCGCCGAACGTTCGAAGTCGGCGGTGATGTATTCCAGTTTGACGGGATGCTCAAACGGCGGCGGCAGCCCGAGTGCACGCAGCATGGCAAATAGCAAGACAGGCCGCCAGGTGACAGTGCGCCCATGCTGGCCGGCCAGCGCATTGATCTTCTCCGACATGAAGTAGCCATAGGGCGACGCGAAGTCGAAATAAAAATCAATGGGCGGCATGGGCTTGCTCATGCAGTTGCGAGCGCAGGCCTGACGGCGGCGCTGCGGCCCAGTTTGCAGGCCTGGTCATATTCTGCCGCGATGCGCCTGACCAGCTCCGCCACCGTGGGCAGGTCACGGATGGTAGCGATGCCCTGGCCGGCGCTCCACAGGTCTTTCCAGAGTTTGGCGGTGGTGTCGGTCAGTGATGTCATGTCGGGCGTCTTGGGTGGCAGCGTGGCCACGTCAACGCCAAAGCGGTCCAGCGATGGCTTGAGGAAATTGGCATGCACGCCGGACAGCCTGTCGGTATAGATCAGGTCGGACACGCCGCTGTCCACCACCATCTGCTTGAATTCGTCCTGCGCATTGGATTCCTGCGTTGCCAGGAAGCGCGTGCCCATGTAGACAAGGTCGGCGCCCAGCATTTCGGCGGCGCGTATCTGGTGGCCGTCATTGATGGCGCCACCCAGAACCAAGCAGCCGTCCCAGAACTCTCGGATCTCGCGCACCAGTGAAAACGCGCTCTGGCTGGATGCATGGCCGCCGGCCCCGGCGCCGACGCAGATAAGGCCATCCACGCCGGCATCCATGGACTTGCGCGCATGGGCCGCGCTGGTAACGTCGCAAAATACCGTGCCGCCATAGGCGTGCACGGCATCCACCACCTTGCCCGGGTGGCCCAGGCAGGTGATGACAAAAGGCACGCGGTGCGCAACCACCATGTCGAGGTCAGGCTCAAACCGCGCATTGGTGCGGTGCACGATGAGGTTGACACCATGCGGTGCCACCACAGCTGCCGGGTTGGCCGCGCGGTGGCTGACAAGATCGGCTTCAATGTCTGTCAGCCACTGGTCGAACTGCGCAGAGGTGCGTGCATTGACGTGCGGAAAGGAGCCGACCACGCCGGCCTTGCACTGCGCGCTGACAAGCGGCGGGAAGGACACCAGGAACATCGGCGAGCCGATGGCGGCAATGGACAGGGCATTCTGGAACAGTGCGGGTAAGGGCATGGCAGAAGCCTTAGGCGTCGGAGGGGGGTTGCGCCGCGGCCGGCCGAACATCGCGTTTCTTGAGTGCGCGCAGGTCGATCATGCCGCTCAGGGTGCGTGGGTCCAGTCCGGGCTCAAAGATCTGGTGCTTCTGGATTTTTTGCGTGGCCGTGGTCGGGATGCTGTTGGTCAGCCAAAGCCAGCCCGGCGCCTTGTAGTACGCCAGGTTGTTGTGGCAATGTTCGAAAAGTGTGCGGGCGGTTGCCGCAGGGTCCTGGGGCGGGCCGTTCTTCAACATGATACAGGCCAGCACTTCTTCTTCGCGCACCTCGTCTTTCACGGCCAGTACCGCCACATGCTCCACCAGCGGATGCGCCTGCAGCAAGGCCTCGACTTCTGCGGCAGCGATGTTCTCGCCCGAACGGCGGATGATGTTTTTGCGCCTGTCGACAAAACGCAGAAGGCCGGTCGCGTCTCGCGTGATGATGTCGCCGGTGTGGAACCAGCCCCCGCGCCAGGCGGTCTCGGTCGCGACTTCGTCGTCCAGGTAGCCGCTGAAAAAATGCTTGCGTGGCGTAGCGGCGCTGTGGCGCATGATCATTTCGCCTTCCACACCGTCGGGCAGGTCCACATCGTTGTCATCGACCACACGCACCTCGACTCCCGGCATGGCGCGGCCGAAGGCCCGTGCGCCCACCTCGCGTGGCACCTGGTTGTCGATGATGGCGCGCACCATCTCGGTCATGCCCCAGATTTCAATCAACGGAAAGCCAAAGCGCTCCTCAAACGCTGCATGGCGTTGCGGTTCGACGCCCGCGCCAATGGCGAAGCGAACGGCATGGTCACGTTCTTGGCGATGCTCGGGCTGGCCCAGCAACATGGGGACGATCACGCCGAGGTAATGCACCACGGTGGCATTTGACTCATACACCTCCGTCCACCAGCGAGAAGGCTGGAAGCGGTCGGTCTGCACCTGGCAGTTGCCCTTGAGCATGGCGCAGTAAAACGAGAAGATGGAGGCGTTGACATGGAACAGCGGCAGCGGGTTGTAGATGCGCTCACAGGCTTCCCCAAAGGTTGACAACCCGCCGCGGGTGGCATACCAGGCGCCGGCGGCCAGTTCGTAGCCATGTGACAGCACACAACCCTTAGGCCGTCCCGTGGTGCCGGACGTGTAAAGGATGCTGGCGGGCGTGGCCGGGTCTGGCGTGGTGGACGTTGCTTTATGGGTAGCCGGTGACAAGCCGGAGACAAAGTTCTCGAACAGCGTAACCTGTGGCTTGTTGCGCCCTGCTTGATTCATGCTCTGGCCCAACTGGGCTGCAAGCGAAGTGAGCACGACAACCAGGTCCACCCTGGCGTGATCCAGCACATAGGCCAGCTCAGTCGGCCTATGGTCAGGGTTGAGCGGCACGCAACACACGCCCAGGGCGTTCATGGCCAGCTTGTGCAGCATGTGCTCGGGCCGGTTTTCCAGTAACAGGGCGACGCGGTGGCCGACACCGTAACCGGCGGCGGCATAGGTCTGCATGAGGGCGCGCACGGCCTTTTCGGCATCGCCATAGGTGATCTCCACGCCGGCCGGGTGGTAGGCGCGTGCGGCGTTGACCGGCACCGCCAGCACGGACTTGCCTGCATACACCTGGGTGGCTCGGAAAAACGTCTCGCCTATGGTCGAGTTGTCGTCAACGGCAATCATGAAAACTCCTGAGGGATGCGTGACAGGAAAGAATCAAAGGCGCAGAACGCCGTAACCCATGTCGCCAAACGGCGCGTTCAGCGAGGCAACGATGGCCATGCCGAGCGCGTTGCGTGTATCGACCGGGTCCAGGATGCCGTCGTCCCACATTTCTGACGTGGAGTAATAGGCATCGCTTTCGGCTTCAAAGCTGGCCAGCACCGGGTCGCGGATGGTGGCGATCTGTTCCGCATCCAGTTCGTGCCCCTTGCGCTGCAGTTGGCGTATCTTGACGTCCGCCAGCGTGTTGGCGGCCTGCTCGGCGCCCATGACGGCAATCTGCGACTGCGGCCACATCCAGAGGAAGCGGCCATCGAAGGCGCGGCCGCACATGCCGTAGTTGCCGGCGCCGAACGATCCGCCCACAATCACGGTGAACTTGGGTACCGTGCAGCCGACCTGCGTCATGATCATCTTGGCGCCGTCCTTGGTGATGCCGCGCTCTTCGTACTCACGGCCCACCATGTAGCCCGTGATGTTCTGCAAAAACACCAGCGGCGTGCGGTCGCGGTCGCACAAGCGCATGAAGTGCGCCGCCTTGAGCGAGCTGTCATTGAACAGCACGCCGTTGTTGGCCAGGATGCCGACCTTGCAACCCCAGATGCGGGCGTAACCGCAAATCATGGTGGTGCCGTAGTCGGGCTGGTATTCATGAAACTGGCTACCGTCCACCACGCGGGCAATCACCTCGCGCATGTCGAAACCGGTTTTCCAGTCGGTAGGTACGATGCCGTACAGCTCTTTCGGGTCGTAGAAAGGGGCTTCAGCCTCGATGCGGTCAATGGTCTGCTTGGGAATGGGTGAAGTATTGGCAAAGATGTCGCGTGCAATCGCCAGCGCATGCGGCTCGTCGTCGGCAGCGTAGTCGCAAGTGCCCGACACGGTGGTGTGCATGGTCGCGCCGCCCAGGGCTTCTGCAGTGACGACTTCACCGGTCGCGGCCTTGACCAGCGGCGGCCCGCCGAGGAAAACCCCACCGTTGCCGCGCACGATCACACTGTAGTCACACAGGGCCGGGATGTAGGCGCCGCCGGCGGTGCAATGGCCCAGCACCACCGCAATCTGCGGCACGCCCATTTTCGACAGCGTGCACTGGTTGCGAAAGATGCGGCCCGCCGCGTGGCGATCCGGGAACAGGTCGGACTGCAGCGGCAGGAAGCCGCCGGCGCTGTCACACAGGTGGATCACGGGCAGGCGGTTCTCGATGGCGATATCCAGCGTGCGGACTATCTTCTTGACCGACAGCGGGTACCACGCACCGCCCTTGATGCTAGGGTCGTCCGCATGGATGATGACCTCGCGCCCGTGGATGATGCCTATGCCAGAGACCTGGCCGGCGCCCTGCACCTCGCCGTCATAGGCCTTGTTGGCCACCAGCGTTCCAATCTCCAAAAAGGGGGTGCCGGGATCCAGCAGTAAATCCAGCCGCTCGCGCACCGTGAGCTTTTTCTGGCGGTGCAAGCGCTCAATGTCCCGCTCGGGCCGCTCGAAGCGCACCTTGTGCACCTTGGCTTGCAGTGCTTCCACCTTCTGCGTCATCGCCGCAAGGTTCTTATTAAAGGCTGGCGATGCGGTGTCGATTTTGCTGACGATGCGGCTCATACGGTTTCTCCGGCGGTTTGCAGGCGCACCAGCATGTCGTTGCGCTGGAAGGTCTGGCCGATGACCAGC
>DASXRN010000182.1:0-4514 GCA_036506595.1 Polaromonas sp.
ATCCGGGGCTTCCTGGCATTGATCAAGTCGTGCAGGCCCATGAGAACGAGGGGACGACAATCGATCAGCATCACGCGTATCGGTTTTGTGCGGGGGGCCGGCATTCCCCTTCCTCGCTTCCCTGAAAAGTCAACTTATTCGTTTTGACGGACAACCTCGTTTATAAGTTAACTTCAGGAAAATTGCCAGCGGCGCATCCAGGGCTCACATCGCCGCGCCAGCATCGCGTGGAAGTCCTCCGCCGTCGCGATGCGCGGGTTGGCCTGGTGGCAATGGTCCGCCAGCGCGTCCTGCATGGACGCGCGCACGAGATTCAGCCGCGCCTCGCGGTTGGCGCCATGAAGGTCTCCATGCAATGGGCGATGGCGTCCATGCCGGTGGCGGCAGTCAGATGCGGCGGCAGGCCGAGCGTGATTGCCAACGGTTGCGATGAAGGCTTTACAGGCTGCTGTTTGACGACAGCCCGGTGGCTCACGGCAGCTGCACTGACTTGCCATCTAGCCGGAAACAGTCTTTCTTTGATGCCAAAAGTGGCTCTTGCTCCCGTCGAATAGGCTCAAGCGCCTGCTAAATTGATAGCGGGTGCCTGGGTAGGGCTGGAACGGTTTAGCGCTTGAACTGTTCCAACTGCTGCCATTGCAGCAGTTGCTGGGCAGCCAGCTGTGCTGGGGTCTGTAGCGTCAGGGCATCGACCAGCCGTTGCGGGGATGACTGCTGCGCTGCGGCCAATTCGGGTGCTCGCTGAGTGTCCTGAGCGGCACCGCCTGGCGTTGCGACGCGGCGAGCACCGTCAAAACGGCTCTGCCAGTAGCCCACGCCCATGCTTTCCACGCGCACTTCGGCACCGGGTTTGGGGGAGTGGATGAACTTGCCATCACCTACGTAAATACCCACGTGGCTGAACGCGCGCCTCAAGGTGTTGAAAAACACCAGGTCACCGGGCTGCAGATCGCTTTTGGCAATGCTCTGGGTGGCGGCTGCCTGCTGCTCGGCACGGCGCGGCAGCAACAGGCCTACGCTTTGCTCATAGATGGCGCGCACAAAGCCGCTGCAGTCAAAACCGGTTTCCACGGTATTGCCGCCACGCCTGTAGGGCACACCCAGAAAGCTCATGGCATTGACCACCAGCTCGGAGGCCTTGTGGCTCACGTTTTGGCGAACCTGGTCAATCTGCGTCAGAAAGCCTTTGTCGGCCAACAGTTTGTCCATGTCATCGCCCGGGTTGTTGGGTGCTGCGTGGGCGTTGATAGCCAACAGTGCAGCAAAGGCAATAACGAGAACAGGGGCAATCATTCGCATGGCCGCTAGGATACTTGAAAGAATAGCCTTGCGTCAATTTCATGTTGTTTCTTCATTAGCTTTTTAAGCTATTGATTTGTAAGGACTTAATGCTTAGCGCTGCTTTGTTTTCCGGTAACAGTGCTACGTTTGCATATGAAAATGATAGGGCCGACGCATGGTCATGGCGCTGGCCTTGCCTGCGCCAAGCCGGCAAACACTGGCCGGCATGGGATATTTCAGCGTTAAAACCTTGAAATCTCCAGGAAAAGGCCGGTGAATGCATTTAAGGAGTGAAATATGCATCCAGCCCTGAGCAGACGGCTGCTGGTAGCTATTGTTTTTATAGCGATTTTGCACGGTGGCCAGCCAGCGCTGGCGCAGGCCGTTCATCCGGAAACGGTGGCGGCCGGTCTGCAACACCCCTGGGGATTGGCTTTTTTGCCCGATGGCCGCTTTTTGGTCACGGAGCGGCCGGGCCGCCTTCGGGTGGTTCAGGCGGATGGCAAGCTGGGCACGCCGGTCACCGGGCTGCCCGAGATCGCCGCAGGCGGGCAGGGCGGGTTGCTGGATGTGCTGCTGGATGCCGACTTTGCACGCAACCGCAGCATTTATTTCTGCTTTTCCGAGCCCGCAGCCAGTGGAAGCCGCAATGGCAACAGCACGGCGCTGGCGCGCGCCACCTTGAGTGCGGACTACGCCCGGCTGGAAGACGTGAAAGTCATCTTCAGCCAGAAGCCCAAATTTGCCAGCGCGATGCACTTTGGTTGCCGCATTGTCGAAAGCCGCAGTCCCGGTGTGAACGGGAAGCCCGACGGCAAGCTGTTTCTGACACTGGGCGAGCGCTTTTCTCGCATGGAAGATGCGCAAAAACTGGACAACCACCACGGCAAGATCGTGCGCATCAACAAAGACGGCTCGGTGCCCAAAGACAACCCCTTTGTCGGTAGAGCCGGTGCCTTGCCCGAAATCTGGAGCTACGGCCACCGCAACCCCCAAGGCGCAACGCTTGCGCCGGACGGCACGTTCTGGATGCATGAGCACGGGCCACAGGGCGGCGACGAAATCAATATCCCCAAAGCCGGTGCCAACTACGGCTGGCCGGTCATTACCTATGGCGAAAACTATGGCGGCGGCAAAATCGGCGAAGGCCTGACGAGCAAGGCCGGCATGGAGCAGCCCCTGCACCACTGGACGCCGTCGATTGCGCCCTCGGGCATGGCTTTTCTGAGCAGCGAACGCTATGGCAAGGCCTGGCAGGGCAACCTGTTTGTGGGCTCGCTCAAGTTCGGCTACCTGGACCGCATAGAGCTGTCCGAGCCCTTCGGCGGCAAGGTGGTTCGCGAAAGCAAGCTCATCACCGAGGTGGGTGAGCGCATTCGCGATGTGAGGCAAGGCCCAGACGGCCTGCTGTATGTGCTGACAGACAGCAGCAACGGCAAGCTGATACGCCTGCTGCCCGAGTAACTGCCCAGCAGGGTTTCCCTAATGCACCGCCTGTTGGCCGCGCTTGACAAAAAACAGGCCTGCGCCCACCGCCATGAGCAGGCCGCCAAACAGGCGGTTCTGCAGCTTGATGGCACGGGCATTTTTAAACAGTGTTTGCAGCCTGCTGGCGGCAAATGCATAGCCGTGCATCACCACGGTGTCCACCGCAAGCGTGGTCACGGCAATCACCAGCAGTTGGAGCCAGAGCGGACGGCTCTGGCTGATGAATTGCGGCAGCACGGCCACCATGAAAAGTATGCCTTTGGGGTTGGTCACATTGGTCAGCAAGCCGGTGAGGCAGCGTTTGCGCGATGACGGTACGCTCACTCCGTTCGCCGGGGTGCCGACATCGTCCACCTTGATGGCATCCGATGAGCGCCACTGCGACCAGCCTATGTAAATCAGGTAGGCGGCGCCCAGGGTTTTGACGACGCTGAAAGCCAGCTCCGATGCCACCAGCAGCGAGCCGACACCCGCGCCGGCGACCAGCAAGATCATCAGCAAACCGGCCTGCAGCCCGGCGATGGTGGCCTGCGTGCGTTTAACGCCATAGCTCAGTCCATGGCTCATCGCCAGAACCGCCCCCGAGCCTGGGGAAATTGCGATCAGGATGGAGGCGATCAAATAAGCGGTCCAGGTGTGAATGTCCATGTTTTTTCTTGCGAGGTGGCGAGGGCTAAAGAGGCAAGGAGCAGCCGTAAAACGAGCGACTATCCTACAGGTAATGCTATGCCCACAGTTATCATGCGCCCATGACTTCAATGCCTTCATGGCAACGCTGGCTCACCAGTGCCAATCGCACAGTGCAACGCTGGTTGACAGCCTGGTGGCGGCTGCTGCGTCTGGGCGCCGTCATTCTGGTGTTGATACTTTCGCCTTCCAGTTACAGCCGTAGCAACCGGCTGCTTCTGGCGCGCCATATTTACCTCAATACGGCGCCGATCCTGATGGGCTTCACGGTGCTGTGTGCCCTGATCAGCCTGGTGCTCACCCGCATCGTCACGACCACCGCGCTGAGCTACGGTCTGTCGCAATACGCGTTGCAAGTGGTCATCAGGGTGTTGGTGCTGGAGCTGATTCCGCTGACGGCGGCGCTGTTTGTCGCGCTTCGCTGCACCATTCCCGATGGTGCCGAATTGGCCGAGCTGCAAGCCAGGGGTGATCTGGCGGCGTTGGGCCGGCGCGGCATTGACCCGATTCGCCGGGAGGTGTTGCCGCGTGTGGTGGCTGGCATTTTTTCGACCATCACGCTGGCTGCGCTGAGTTGCGTGGTGGCCCTGGTCGTGGCCTATCTCGCGGTGTATGGTTTCAGGCTGTCGGGCCTGGCCGCCTACACGCGCCTGTTTGGCCAGGTGTTCAATCCTGCGGTCAGCCTGATTTTTGTCTTGAAGACGGCGTTTTTCAGCCTGGCTGTCTCCCTGATACCGATGGCATCGGCTCTCTACGGCATGGCCGAAACCAGCACCCGCACCAGTGCCGAAATGCGCGGACTGGTGCGCATGTTTGCCGTTATTTTGCTGATCGAAGTGGCCTCGCTGGTCGGCAACTACTATTGACCTAAAAACAAAGCACCCATGAGTTCACCCAACGACCCTCCCGCACAAGACATCCCGGCACTCGACGCGGCACCTGTTTCCGCGCCCGAGCCGGTTGCCCATCTGGAGTTCAAGGCCACGCTGCTGATGGTCTTCATGCTGCTGCTGGTGTTCGGCTCGGCGCTCTTTGTGCTGTATGCCCGTGGCGCGTTT
>DASXRN010000183.1:0-14512 GCA_036506595.1 Polaromonas sp.
TGCCCCAAATAGAGACGCCAACACGCGTTCTTCCGGGATGATTTGGAACCGAGTGATGTAGAGCACGTACACGACAACCCACAGGACAGCAAGTGGATTCGCCAGAAACACTGCCCACGCCAACAGGGTAAGCAAGAGCCCGACATACATGGGGTTACGCGTATAGCGGTACACGCCTCGGATGACCAACGAGGACGCCAAGCTTGCCTTAACCGGGTTCACGGTGGTCTTGGCGCGCCGAAACGCAACTATTCCGGCGAAGCTGATGCTTTGGCCGACGCACACCAAAACGACGGCGCAGAGCACGCGGGCCGGATAGGGAATCTGCATAAGGCCCGCGACGGCTGGCGTCAGCCACATAAGAAGCGCCAGGACAAGCGCCACGATGGGGGGAGGAACCTTCAGTTCAAGCACGCTCATATCGCTCCATGATGAGGCCTAGCGCCCGGCATCACCCGCCGCGCACACAACGGGATCGCCCTTCTGGCGATAGCCCGCGGCAACCGGAGAAGGGAATCTGTGCTCTCAAACCAGCATCGACTGCTGGGCGGAGATACCCGCCGTCGCGCCGTGCGATGTTGCCGTGGTGACCGAGGCCATGACGGGGTTTGCGAGGTCGCCGGCGGCGTAGATGCCGGGCATGCTGGTTTCGCGGCGCTCGTCGACCTTGAGGGCGATGCCGAGGGGCGTATCGACCGTGGCGAGGCCCAGTGATTCATGCAGGCTTGCGGACGGCTTGTTGCGCGGATGCGCGAACAAGATGTCGACCGAGACATTGGGGCCGGTATCGAGCTTGACGGTGGCATTTTGGCCCCCGTGACGGGCGATTTCGGTGATCCGGCCATCGACGACAGGTATGTTGCGGCGCGCCAGATCGGCCCGGATATCGGGTGGAATGTCGTGACCATCGGCGAAGACCGTTAACGTGTCGGTCCAATCGTGGTACAGCCTGACATAATTGTGCGACTGCGGGCCGGACCAGACGAGGCCCCAATGCTGGCCGGCGACTTCAAAGCCATCGCAATAGGGGCAGGGCACGATGGATGTGCCCCAGCTTTCGGCAAAACCCGGAACATCAGGCATCTGGTCGGCAACGCCATAGCTCAGGATCAGGCGCCGCGCCCCAAGGCTTTCGCCGTCGCTAGTAAGGACGGAGAAATCGTCGATGGTGCCGGAGATGCTGTCGGCCCGGGCATTGACCAGCCTGATCGTCGGATAGCGCGCGAGCTGCTGCCGCGCCTCGGCCAGGATTTCCAGCGGCGGCTTGTGATCGTGGCCGAGCAGGCCATGCGAGTGGCCAGCGAAGCGGTTGCGCGGCAGGCCGGTATCGAGAACGGTGACCTTGCGGCGGGCACGGCCGAGCTGCAGGGCGGCGGCGAGACCAGCAAAGCTGCCGCCGATGATGATGACGTCATCCATAGTGATGGGCTCCGTGTTGTGGTTGGAGGGGGGTGGACTGGGCCTGGCGCGAAATAGCTTCCAGCGATACGCGCTCGAGACGGGCAGCGAGCAGGGATTCGGCATCGACGAGAAAGTCGCCCATCACTGTGTTGACCAGCCGGACGATGCCGCATTCATCGAATGCATCATTTCCGAACGGCCAGCCATCATGCCCCGGCCCATATGGCCCGTGCTCGTCCCTTGGTTTTCGCTGCCGGCGGTGCCGTTCTGCGCAAAAACAGGAACGATAAGACCGCCGAGGCCTTCGGCCACTATGGCGATGCTTGTGTCCGATGCTCATGCTAATTCTCCTTTTGCGGTGAAGAGGCTTGCCGACGGTCGGCTCGATGTGGTTGTTATGCGGGATCACGCTCAGCGCCCGGTGATGCTTGAGCCGGCTTTCGAGCGAGAACTTCGATCGGGATGATTCGCGCCTCGGAAATGCCGCGTGACGCGTTCGCCGTTGCCTGGGTCGCGATCTGCCGATCCATTAGCATCGCCGCGCGGCTCGGCGGCTTCTCCCCGCGCTCGACAATCGCGCGAGAGCGCGCGCTAAACGCCAGAACTTCTTCGCGAGTGCTGTGCAATCGAATGACGTCGAAACCCACCTCAAGTAGGTCGCGCCGCGTTTCCTCAGGCGTCGACAGGAAGCTGGTGCTCGCGCTCCTCGCCCAAGGCGTTGGATAGTCGAGTTCCCCGCTTTCGCCCTTGGCAATCTCCGAGAGCGCCAGCCAGCCGCCCGGTTTGAGCACCCGGTGAATCTCGCGATAGAACGCGCTCTTGTCAGCGATGTTCATTGAAACATTCATCGAGTAAGCGCCATCGAAGCTGCCGTCGGCGAAAGGCATCGCTAGGGCATCGCCAACCTCGAACGTGATCCTGTCCTCGAGATCGAGCAACTGCGTGAGGTGGCGGGCAACGTCACAGAATTCCGGCGTCAGATCGATCCCGGTGACCCGGCAACCGAAGCGGTTTGCAATGTAGCGCGCGGGCCCGCCGATTCCGCTACCAATGTCCAGAATGTGGTCAGACGCGGCGGCACGGACCAGGTTGGCAACTTCCACTGTCGCCTCCAGGCCGCGACCATGAAACTGGTCGTATGGCGCAAGCGCCTCCATGCTTGGGTGATCGGGGTCGATCCCGTCCTCCGCCAACGCCGCATTGAGACGCGATAGAAGATTGCCTCCGCTGTAATGCCTGGAAACTTCGCGATCAGTGTTCATTGAAGCCGTCCTTTAGTTGTTGCCGTTGGGGGGGGTCGGCTCGCGGCTGCGCCAGGAGGAGGAAGTCATGAGTCGATTGATTATTGGACTACAAGTCCAGTAATATGCGGCAGATATAGTAAACTGTCAAGTCCAATTAATATTCCATGGGTCCGCCATGTTTGATGGCCCGCTGCTGCCGCTACTCGCGCGGCTCGCCCCTGCCCACCGTGGGGGTGATGTTCTTCGTCACCCTGCTCAGCGCGGCGGAGACCTATTTCGTGAGTTCGCTCGGCACGGACGTGATCGCCGCGGCGTCGCTGGTGATGCCCGTCACCCCTGCTGCGAGGTCCAGTCGATCGTCTGTTGCGTCATGGGGCTCCTCGGGTCGCCGTCATTTACTGGACTACAAGTCTAATAATGCGCGTGAACTATAGTGAACTGTCAAATCCACTAAATCTGCCGATGACCCGCCCCCCAGCTCCCGCTCCCAAGCCCCAACGCGGGCGGCCACGCGATCCCGAGCGCGTCCGGCGCATCCTGGAAGCGGCGCAAAGGCACTTCAACGAGCATGGCCTGGAGCGCGCTAGCGTGGATGCCATCGCCGCGGACGCTGGTGTGTCCAAGATGACCGTGTACAACAACTTCGGCTCCAAGGAGAGGCTGTTCCAGGCGGTCGTGCGCGACAGGACGGCGACGGTGGTGGCCGACGTCCCGGGCGCCGGGGCGCTGGACCCGGACCAGCCGGAGAAGGCGCTGCTGGCGATCGGGGCCCGGTTTCTCGCACTGGCGCGCGGGGACGACGGACTGGGCGCGTTGCGCTCTGTCTACGGCGTCGCGGGGGCGCAGCCGGAAGTCTGCCGTGCTTTCTACAAGGAAGGCCCGGAGCGTGCGAACGGCGACCTGGCTGCATACCTGCGCCGTGCTCACTCGGCGGGCACGCTGAAGGTGCGGAACCCGCTTCAGGCAGCGGACCTGTTCCTGTCGATGTTCCTGGGCTCCGGGAACATCCGCGGACTGCTGAGGCTCGAGATGCCGGATTCCCGGGAAAACAGGGCTCTTCTGCGCGAGGCCGTACGGGTCTTCATGGCGGCCTACGGCGCGTAGGCATTCACAATGCGGCCCGAGATCGCGAGCACGCGGCGGGAAGCGAAGATCTCTGCATGTGCGCGGCTGACCTCGCGATGGCGGGCGGCCTGCTGGTGCTCGCGGTGCACGCCGGGCTTTCGCCGCAGCGGGCATCACGCTGAGCGCTCCCAGGTAGCCCCGGCTAGGTCGACGCTAGGCCCTCAGCTGCGCGACTTTTGCGCGACTCCTCTCGACGCCCATAGACCCTGCGCGCCACTTCAACGATGGGTGGACGCCCGTAAGTCGTTGATTTCACTAACCCCTGTTCAACTTTCACAGGCTACGAACCAAGGGGTCGTGGGTTCAATTCCTGCCAGCCGCACCAAAAACGAAAGCCTGCAACGAAAGTTGCAGGCTTTTTCGTTTTTCGCCGCTAATTTGGTGTTGGACGGGCTGCCGCCTCAATGCTATTCTGATTGGTGCATGAACAAAGCATTTACCAAAGAAACCGACCCGGACGACGATGAGTTGGTGCTTCCTGCCCTGCCAGCGGGTGGAAAAAATTACATTACTCCGCAGGGTTGCGAGCGCCTGCGGGTCGAACTCCTCGATTTGATTGACAGCGAGCGGCCCAAAATCGTGGAAATTGTTCACTGGGCCGCCAGCAACGGCGACCGCTCCGAAAACGGTGACTACCACTACGGCAAAAAACGCCTGCGCGAGATTGACCGACGCATCCGCTTTTTGACAAAAAGGCTGGAAATCGCCGAGATTAGCAACCCCTCCATTCACCACGGCAGCGACCAGGTGTTTTTTGGCGCCACCGTGACGTATGCCGATGACGGCGGCGGGGAACGTACCATCACCATTTTGGGTATTGATGAGGCGAACAGCGCCTTGGGGCAAGTCAGCTGGATATCTCCGGTGGCCAGAACCCTGCTCAAGTCACGGGTAGGTGATGAGGTCAACCTGGTCACGCCTCATGGCGTGCAAGTGCTTGAGGTGCTGAAGGTGGCGTATCCCGCTCCCGATGAGGCAGCGCACTGACGTTGGCTGGTTTCCCGCTAGGCGCCCCAGGGAGGGCGAAACGGGACGCATCCTTTCGATACCTCAGGATGTACTGGAGTTGTCAAGTGTCGGGCGAGCGTTTCACCGCCGGGCCGCCCCAAGGTGAAACAGCCCCCTTGGGGGGCAGCGTATTACACGCAGTGAAAAGCGTGGGGGCTCTATCTAACCGGTTGATTTGGCGCGCTGTACTCGCAATACTGAAGCGGTACGCTTGACGCTGCGCAGCACGGATGCCAGGTGAATGCGGTCACGCACGGCTACCCCAAAACGCAGATCTGTCGCGTCATACGCAGGCTCGTGCCCCATATCCACATGGGTGATCTCGGCTTCAGCGCCAGCCAGCGCGGCCGCGACGCGTGCCAGTACGCCTTTGCCGTTGACAACCGTGACCAGAATATTGGTCTCAAAGGTGCGGACCGGTTCGTCCGACCATTCGACTGCAATGAAGCGTTCGCTGTCGCGGTACTGCAGCCGCTTGGCCACGGCACAGTCATCGATATGTACCACCAGGCCTTCCCCCCGACCCAGATAGCCGACGATGCTGTCGCCAGGAATCGGGCGGCAGCACGGCGCAAACTGTACAGAAGCGCCTTCGCTGCCATCAAGCGACAGTGCGCCTTGCGATACAGACTCATGGGAGGTATAGCGTTCCCGGCTCATCAGCAGGGCATTGGGTTTTTCGCCGGTCTCGGCCAGCAGGGTCACGATGCGTTTGGCGACCATGCTGGCGATACGCTTGCCCAGTCCGATGTCGGTCAGCAGGTCAGCGCGCGAACGGTTGCCGGTAAATCGCAGGATTTTTTCCCATGTGGCGTGATGGGCTTCGTCGTCCTCGGGCAGGCGTTCCCGCTCTATGCCTTCAGCGCGCAGTGCCTGCGTCAGCATTTTTTCGCCCAGCTCCTGCGATTCGGCCAGCGCCATGGTTTTGAGGTGGTGGCGTATCTTGGAGCGTGCCTTGCCGGTGCGCACAAAACCCAGCCAGCCCGGATTGGGGCTGGAGACGGAGGCCGTAATGATCTCGATCACATCGCCGTTATGCAGTTCGGAACGCAGTGGAACCTGCTCGCCATTGACCTTGGCCGCAACGGCGCGGTGCCCGATATCGCTATGAATGGCATAGGCAAAATCGACAATGGTGGCGCCTCGCGGCATCGCCATGATCTGGCTTTTTGGGGTGAACACATAGACCGCTTCAGGAAACAGATCAATCTTGACATGGTCCCAAAACTCGGCAGCGTCGCGCGTTTCCTGCTGGATATCCAGCAGCGACTGCAGCCATTGCGTACCAAGCCGCTGCGAGGCATCACTGTCTGGGTCCGTGGCCTTGTAGAGCCAGTGAGCGGCTACACCTGACTCAGCCACCACGTGCATGGCATCGGTGCGCATCTGGAACTCGATATTGGTCCCGAACGGACCTATCAAGGTGGTGTGCAGCGACTGGTAGCCATTGATCTTCGGAATCGCAATATAGTCCTTGAATTTTCCAGGCAAGGGCTTGTAGAGCTGGTGCGAAACTCCCATGGCTGTGTAACAGGCCATCAGATCCTGCACGATGATGCGAAAGCCGTAAAGGTCGGTCACCTGGGCAAAAGACAGGTGTTTTTCGTCCATCTTGCGGTAAATGGAATACAGCGTCTTCTCGCGCCCATAGATGGAAATCGGGATGTTGGCGTTTGCAAATGCGGACTCGACCTCGGACTGCACCCGCTTGATCACATCGCGCCGACGGCCCCGTGCACGCTGCAAGGCTTTGCTCAGGGTGGCGTAGCGCCACGGATGCAAATGCTGGAATGACAGGTCCTGCAGCTCCCGGTACGTCGTGTTCAGGCCCAGGCGGTGCGCAATGGGGGCGTAGATGTCCAGGGTTTCGCGCGAGATTCGGGTCCACTTGGAGCGCGGTGCATCGCTCAGCGTGCGCATGTTGTGGGTGCGGTCAGCCAGCTTGATCAGAATGACGCGCACGTCGCGCGCCATTGCCAGCAGCATTTTCCGGAAAGATTCCGCCTGGTTTTCTTCCCGTGTATTGAATTCCAGCTTTTCCAGCTTGGTCAGGCCATCCACCAGCTCAGCCACCGGCGCACCAAAACGCTCTATCAACTCTGGTTTGGTGACACCGCAATCTTCGATCGCATCATGCAACAGCGCCGCCATCAGCGCTTGCGCGTCAAGCTTCCATTCGGCGCACTGTTGCGCAACCGCGATGGGATGGGTGATATACGGTTCGCCGCTGTTTCGCAGTTGGCCCAAATGGGCTTCATCGGCAAAGCGGTAGGCCCGGCGGACATTTTCGATGTCGGCGGCGCTCAGGTAATCGAGTTTGGTCGTGAGTGCGGCAAAGCTGGCTGCTGCTGCATTGGCGGCGGCAGGGGTTGACTTGCTGGAAGTGGCGGGCGAAAGCGTGGCGCTCATGCCTTAAATGTATCGCGGCATGAATAAAGTGTGGAAAAAATGGGCTTTACAAGCGAAAAAATGAAAAAAGCACCGAATAACGGTGCTTTTGGCCATCAAGCGAGAGCCGTATCAGTTGGGGACTTTTTTCAGCATTTCCAGGCCGACTTTGCCCTCGGCGATTTCGCGCAGGGCGGTTACGCCAGGCTTGTTCTTGCTTTCGATCTTGGCGGCATGGCCTTGGCTGAGCATGCGGGCACGGTAAGTGGCGGCCAAAACCAGCTGAAAGCGGTTCGGGATTTTTTCGAGGCAGTCTTCAACGGTAATGCGGGCCATGGTGATCTCCGGTGTGATCGATAACTTAAGGAATTTGAAGGGCCTCGAAAGTTTCGGCGCGGGCACGTCGCTGGGCCGAAAACTTGAGCCGTTGGGCATGAACAATGGTTTTCAGGTCGAAAACTGCCCGCTCAAACAATTCGTTGATTATAACGAAGTCGAATTCCCGGGCTTGCGCCATCTCAAGGGCGGCATTTTTGAGTCGCAATTCGATGACTTCGGCGCTGTCTTCGCCGCGCCGTTGCAGGCGGGAGCGCAACTCTTCCCAGCTTGGAGGCAGGATGAAAACCAGTACCGCATTGGCAAAGATCCGCTTGATGTTGATGGCGCCCTGAAAATCAATTTCAAGAATCACATCGGCGCCATGCGCCATCCGCTCTTCAATGGTCTGGCGTGACGTGCCATAGCGGTGTCCGTGGACATGCGCCCATTCCACAAAAGCATCGCGCAGCACCATGCTGTCAAATTCTTCGGGCGACAGGAAAAAGTACTCCCTGCCATGCTTTTCCTGTCCGCGCGGTGGCCGGGTGGTGTGCGAAACGGCGGGCTGAATGCGTGAATCCAGCTCCATCAGGGCCTTAACCAGGCTGGACTTGCCCGCACCACTGGGGGCGGCTACAACAAATAGATTTCCGGGGTAATCCATACTTTTAGGGGCTGCTTGCTATAAATTTCGTAATAAAAAAGTGTTAATCAACGATCATTCGATGTTTTGAACCTGCTCACGAATCTGCTCTATCAGCACTTTCATGTCCACAGAGATGCGCGTCAGCTCCAGGGATGCGGATTTGGAACCCAATGTATTGGCTTCGCGGTGCAACTCCTGGATCAGGAAGTCCAGGCGCTTGCCCAGTTCGCCCCCGCTGCCAAGCAGGCGGTCAATTTCATCCAGGTGGGACGACAGGCGGGTAATCTCCTCCGCCACATCAATCCGGATGGCAAAGGCGGTGGCTTCGGTCAGGGCCCTGTCCTGGGCGACTTCTGGCAGGGCTGTGCTGCCCCCCAAGGCCATGGCTTCTTTCCAGCGCTCCAGAAAACGGGTTTTTTGCTGCTCCACCAGCTTGGGAACCATGGGTTCGGCCAGCGCCGCCAGTGCGCGCAGTTGCGCGGTACGGTCCAGCAGCATGGTTGCCAGACGGGCGCCTTCACGCTCGCGGGCCGACATCAGCTCTTTCAGGGCTTTTTGGGTCAGCTTGACCAGTTCTTCGCTGTGGTCATGGGGTTTTTTGTCTTCATTGGTAGCGATCCGGAGGATATCGGCCACGCTGAGCGCCGTGGCCTGCGGCAGCCATGACTTGATATTGTCTTCCAGGGAGCCCAGGCGCTGCAGCGTCACTGAGGAGGGCGGACGCAGGTTGCTGCTGGATGCGCTTTCAAGCGATACCCGTATCTCCACCTTGCCGCGCTTGAGCTTGGCGGTCAGCAATTCACGCAGAGCTGGCTCGGCCTGCCGCAATTCATCGGGCAGGCGAAAAGCCAGGTCCAGAAAGCGACTATTCACGGAGCGTATTTCGACGCCCAGCCGGGAACTGGCCTCCAGGCCCTGTTCGGTTTCCGGGCTCGATTGCGCCGTGCTGGATTGCACCGTTGCATAACCCGTCATGCTGTAAACTGACATTAACTCATACGCTTTACTAGAGAGAACAGGACTCGGGTGACATTGTCATCTTGACTCATCCCAAAATTATGTCAAAGGTCAAGCCCGCACCATTGCCGCCCGACACCGTGATTGGTGGCTACCGTGTTGTGCGAAAGCTTTCGGCTGGCGGGTTTGGTGTAGTTTACTTGGCCGTTGATAACGAAGGCCAGCAAATCGCCATCAAAGAGTACTTGCCTTCTTCGCTGGCCAGCCGTTCCCCAGGGGAGTTGCTGCCGCAGGTTCAGCCTGACAAGCTTTCGCTTTACCGCCTGGGCCTCAAAAGTTTTTTCGAAGAGGGCCGGGCGCTGGCCCAGATTTCGCATGGCTCGGTGGTGAGCGTGCTGAATTTTTTCCGCGAAAACGAGACCGTTTACATGGTCATGAACTACCTGGAGGGTGGCACCCTGCAGGATTTCATCATCACGGCCCGCGAGCTGAAAAAACAGAAGGTTTTCCGCGAATCGACCATTCGTTCGCTGTTTGACGAAATCCTGCGTGGGTTGCGCATCGTGCATCAGCACAAAATGCTGCACCTGGACATCAAACCCGCCAACATTTTTATCACCGACGACAACCGGGCCGTGATGATTGACTTTGGCGCGGCTCGCGAGGTGCTGAGCAAAGAAGGCAACTTCATCCGTCCCATGTACACGCCCGGTTTTGCCGCGCCAGAAATGTACCGCCGCGACTCGTCGATGGGTCCCTGGACCGATATTTACGCGATTGGCGCCTGCATTTACGCCACCATGCAGGGCTATCCCCCTAACGATGCACCGCAGCGACTCGAAAAAGACCGTTTGTCGCTTGCCTTGTCCCGTTTGCGTGGTGTGTATTCAGACAATCTGATTGAAGTTGTGGAGTGGTGCATGTCTCTCGATCCGCTGTCGCGGCCCCAGTCCGTGTTTGCCTTGCAAAAGGAGTTGAGTCGGGAAGGTGAGCGCCGCTATACCAAGCTCACCGTCAGCGAAAAAGTGCGCCTGCAGTTTGACAACATGGTGTCTGATACCAAAAAAACAGCGCGTAAGGCCACCGGTTTTGTGACCAAATTAAAATGAAATTCTCTGTCTTTCAGGTCAGTCGAAAAGGTGGGCGCGAGAAAAACGAAGACCGCATGGGCTATTGCTACACGCGCGAATCGGGCTTGTTTGTGCTGGCCGACGGCATGGGCGGCCACCCTGATGGCGAGGTAGCGGCCCAATTGGCGCTGCAGACCATTGCTGCGCTGTACCAGAAAGAAGCGCGTCCCACCATCAAGGACGCCACCGAATTCCTCTCAACCGCCCTGATTGCGGCCCATCACCAGATTATTCGTTACGCCAGTGAAAAAGGCA
Source organism: Polaromonas sp. (assembly GCA_036506595.1). Classification (GTDB taxonomy): domain Bacteria; phylum Pseudomonadota; class Gammaproteobacteria; order Burkholderiales; family Burkholderiaceae_C; genus Polaromonas. The sequence goes on from DASXRN010000183.1 coordinate 10,473, forward strand.
TGCTCGACACGCCTCGAACCACGCTGGTGGCCGTCATTTTGCAAGGCACCGGTGCCACCTGGGTGCATTGCGGGGATTCGCGCCTGTATGTCGTACGTGATGGCGAACTGCTGACGCGCACCCGGGATCACTCCTATCTTGAGCAGCAGAGCGCCGGGGTGATCAAGCTGGCCCACGTCAATCGCAACATCCTTTTTACCTGCCTGGGTTCGCCGACCAAGCCTGTTTTTGACATTGCCGGTCCGGTGATCCTGCAGCAAGGCGACAAGCTGCTCTTGTGTTCTGATGGCTTGTGGGGCAGCCTGAGTGATGCCGAAATCGTTCGCCAGCTGGCCAGCAAAAGCGTGTCGGATGCGGTGCCAGACCTGGTTGAAAACGCCTTGCGCGCCGGTGGCGAGCACAGCGACAACGTGACGGTGCTGGCCATGGAGTGGGAAACACCGGATGCCTTTGAGTCCACCCGTGGTGTGTCCACCGACAGCATCATGGACGGCGTATTTGCCTCCACCATTCAGGCCGGCGTGCTTGACACCGGGGTTGATGACCTTGATGAGGCGACAATCGAACGTTCGATCGCTGAAATCAACGAGGCCATACGCCGCTCGGCCGCCAAAAAAGCCTGAGATTCAGGTGTGAGTGCCCAGCCGCCTTGGCGCAGGGCGGGGCGCTACTCTTACTTATTTTTCAATAGTCTTTTCATTCATCCGGCGCTTGCGCCAGAAAGCCATTCACCATGAGTCAGTTTGATCGAAGCGGCGCACGTGCTGCCGATGCCCTGCGCCCGGTGCGCATCACCCGCAACTACACCGTTCATGCCGAGGGTTCGGTGCTGATCGAGTTTGGCGGCACCAAGGTGTTGTGCACCGCCTCCGTCGAGGAAAAGGTTCCTGGCCATAAAAAGGGCAGCGGCGAAGGCTGGGTGACCGCCGAATACGGCATGCTGCCGCGCGCCACGCACACGCGCAGCGACCGCGAAGCAGCTCGCGGCAAGCAAAGCGGCCGCACCCAGGAAATCCAGCGCCTGATTGGCCGTTCCATGCGTTCGGTGTTTGACTTGAAAAAACTGGGCGAACGCACCATTTACCTGGACTGCGATGTGCTGCAGGCCGATGGCGGCACCCGCACGGCCAGCATCACCGGGGCCTTTGTGGCCGCGCAGGATGCGGTCAACCGCTTGCTGGCCGACGGCAAGCTCAAGGAAACACCGATCCTCGACCATGTGGCGGCCATCTCCGTCGGCATTGTGCAAGGCACGCCCCTGCTGGATCTGGACTACACCGAAGACTCGGCCTGTGACACCGACATGAACGTGGTCATGACGGGCGCCGGCAATTACGTGGAAGTGCAGGGCACGGCAGAAGGCGCTGCTTTTTCGCGCAAGGAAATGGACGCCTTGCTGGTGCTGGCTGAAAAAGGCATTTCCGAGCTGGTTGGCCTGCAGAAGAATTCGCTATCAAATTAATAGCTGCTTGCGCCCGTAATATATGGGCTATAGCCATTTTTGCTTATGAAAATCGTACTCGCATCGAATAACCCCGGCAAGCTCGCCGAGCTGCAGGCCATGTTGGCGCCGCTAGGGGTGCAATTGCTGCACCAAGCCGCGCTGGGCATTCCCGAGGCTGAAGAACCCTTCCGCACCTTTGTGGAAAATGCGCTCGCCAAAGCCCGCCACGCGTCCATGCTCAGTGGCTTGCCCGCGCTGGCAGACGATGCCGGCCTGTGTGTGGACGCCTTCGGTGGCCTGCCGGGCGTAGACACGGCGTACTACGCCACGCAGTTTGGCTATGCCAAGGGTGACAAGAACAATGTCAGGGCCTTGCTGGAGCAGATGGCCACCATCACCCATCGCCGCGCGGCGATGGTCAGCACACTGGTAGCGGTCCGCTCGGCAGAAGACCCGGAGCCGCTGATCGCTTGCGGACGGGTATCGGGCGAAATTGCCCGTGAGCCCCAGGGCAGCAACGGCTTTGGCTTTGACCCGGTGATGTGGATTCCCGAGTTCGGTCAGACCTTTGCCCAGTTGCCTGTGGACGTGAAAAACGCCAACAGTCACCGTGGCAAGGCCGCGCGCCAGATGATGGAGCTGATGCGTGAGCGCTGGCTGACATGACTCACCCCGTTGCCTGGCGCACTTCGTGTCGCGGCCTCCCCCTCAAGGGGCGACACCAGCGGCCCGGCACAGCCGGTTCCGCGGTGTCCGTTGGCCTGAACTGCGACCGTTGCATGGTGCCACCGCTGCCACATGGATTTATTGATATGAGCCGATTGTGAAAGACATACAGCACTACATGCGGGGCGGCACGCTGCAACTCAGCGCACTGCCGCCGCTGTCGCTTTATGTGCATTTACCCTGGTGCCTGAAAAAATGCCCATATTGCGATTTCAATTCACATGAGCTGTCGGGCCAAACGTCGGAATTGCCCGAGCAGCGCTACATCGATGCCGTGGTGGCCGATCTGGAGGCCTCGCTGCCCTTGATCTGGGGCCGCACGGTGCACAGCATTTTCATAGGCGGCGGCACGCCCAGCCTGTTTTCACCGCAGGCGATTGACCGTTTGCTGGGTGATATTCGCGCGCGGCTGAGGCTGGAGGCCGATTGCGAAATCACGCTGGAGGCCAACCCCGGCACCTTTGAAAAAGACCGCTTCAAGGCTTTTCGCCGCGCCGGTGTGACGCGCCTTTCCATAGGCGTGCAGAGTTTTGACGATCGCCACCTCAAGGCGCTGGGTCGCGTGCATGACCGCGCCCAGGCGATTGCGGCGGTTGAAGAAGCGGCGCAGGCTTTTGAGACCTTCAACCTCGACATCATGTACGCGCTGCCCGGCCAGACGCTGGACAACCTGGCGCAGGACATGCGGCAGGTGCTGGCGCTGCAGCCTCCGCATATTTCAATTTACCACCTGACGATTGAGCCCAACACCTTCTTCGCCAAATTTCCGCCGGTGATTCCCGAAGAAGACACGGCCTACGCCATGCTCGACCAGATCACCGAGATGACCGAAGGCGCCGGGCTGCAGCGTTACGAAGTGTCGGCCTACGCCAAGCCGGGGCATCGCTGTTTTCACAACCTCAACTACTGGCAGTTTGGCGACTACCTCGGTATTGGTGCGGGCGCCCACAGCAAGCTCAGTTTTGCCCACCGGGTGGTGCGCCAGGTTCGCTACCGGGAGCCCAAGCTTTACATGGAAAAGGCTTTGGCTGGGGATGCCGTGACGCAGGAAACCGAAGTAAGCCGCGCCGAATTACCGTTCGAATTCATGCTCAACGCCTTGCGGCTCAAGGATGGCTTCAAGCTGCAGGATTTTTCCGAAAAAACGGGCTTGCCCTTTACCGTCATCCAGCAGGGCCTGGAAGAGGCCGAGCGCAAGGGGCTGATTGAGCGCGACTTTGTGCGCGTCAAGCCGACCGTGCGCGGTTTTGATTTTTTGAACGACTTGCAGTCGCTTTTTTTGTCCGAGTGACCCCAGCGAGCCAAAAGTACGATTTTTATGGAAACCTCAAGCCTCATTCTTCTTGCCGTCAGCTGTGCCGTCAGCTTTGGATTGGGCCGCATCTTTGTGCATTTTCGGGACAAGAAGCGCAAAAAACAGGCTCAGGAGCGCGCGACCCAAGCGCTGCGCGAGCGGCCGACAGAGCCCGAATCAAAAAACAAGAGCAAACGCAAACGGCAGCTGCAGCAGCTTGAGAAAGAAGCCGGAAAGCGTTAGCCGGTTCGGGCCAATCCCCGGCGCTTGATCTAGCCGCAGTTGACGCGCGTCACCCGGCCAGCCTGGTCAACCGTGAGGTTCAGGCGTTCGGCATTGAACTCCATGGTCACGGCTTGATTGGGTTTGAGCACCCTTGCCGTTCTGGCACCGGATCGCATGCGGGCTTCATTTTCCAGTGCGGCATCGGCGTTTCGGCCAACGGCAAACTGGGCCGGTTCTGCCTTGCAAGGCCCCGTCATGGGCGACGGCTCGGGCCTGCTGGAGCCGACCATGTGAGAGCAGGCCACCAGGAACAAAGGCAGAGCCATGACGAGTCTGGAAAGTTGCTGGCGC
>DASXRN010000184.1:0-8707 GCA_036506595.1 Polaromonas sp.
GGGTTTGTTCAAAGCGGCTTGATGGTCAAAAAAGTGGCTGACTGGACGGCGCGACGGTGATTGCAGTAGTCACCTCGCCCCGTTTTAGCCGAAAAAAAAGCAGCCTGAATTTCAGGCTGCTTTTTGCGGACAAGCGAAAGAGTTCTTTCGCAGTTTGTCTGCCAGTTTATTCAGCCGCGGCTGCAGTTGCCTCTTTGGCAGGCGTTTTGCCAAAGCGGTTGCGGAATTTCTCAACACGGCCACCCATGTTGTCCACGGATTTTTGCGTACCGGTGTAGAAGGGGTGCGATTCGCTGGACGTATCGAGCTTGTACAGCGGCAGTTCGCGACCGTCTTCCATCTTCACCATTTCTTTGGTGTTCACGCAGGAGCGGGTGACGAATTTGAAGTTGTTGGACAAGTCCAAAAAGCAAACTTCGCGGTAGTTGGGGTGAATGCCGTCTTTCATGATCTTTCCTTGTTCGTTTCGGTAGCCACCCAGACCAGTTCCGGGCACTTTCCGTGAAGCCTTGGATTATAGCCCGGAAACTTGCTCTGGGGATACCGCCTTCTGAGGGTAATTCGCCAGGCGTTTTGTTAGCCGCCCCGACGCATCATGTCAAAGAACTCGTGGTTGTTTTTAGTCGCTTTCATGTTTTTGAGCATGAGCTCCATGGACTCGATTTCGTCCATGTTGTACATGAATTGACGCAAGATGCGTGACTTTTGCAGGATTTCGGGGGCCAGCAGCAGCTCTTCCTTGCGGGTGCCGCTGCGGTTGAGGTGGATGGCCGGGAACACGCGTTTTTCGTACAAGCGGCGGTCCAGGTGGATTTCGGAGTTGCCGGTGCCTTTGAACTCTTCAAAAATCACCTCGTCCATGCGGCTGCCGGTATCGACCAGGGCGGTGCCTATGATGGTCAGGCTGCCGCCTTCTTCAATCTTGCGGGCCGCGCCAAAAAAGCGCTTGGGTCGTTGCAATGCGTTGGCATCCACACCACCGGTCAGCACCTTGCCCGACGAGGGCAGCACATTGTTGTAGGCTCGGGCCAGGCGCGTGATGGAGTCCAGCAAAATGACCACGTCCTTGCCGAGTTCGACCAGGCGCTTGGCGCGCTCGATCACCATTTCGGCGACGTGAACGTGGCGGGCGGCGGGCTCGTCAAAGGTGGACGAAATCACTTCGCCGCGCACGCTGCGCTGCATCTCGGTGACCTCTTCGGGGCGCTCATCGACCAGCAGCACCATCATGACCACTTCAGGATAGTTGGCGGTAATGGCGTGGGCGATGTTCTGCATCATCACGGTTTTGCCGGACTTGGGCGGCGCCACCAGCAGGGCACGCTGGCCTTTGCCGATGGGGGCGATGATGTCGATGATGCGGCTGGTGAGGTTCTCTTCGGCCTTGATGTCGCGTTCGAGCTTGAACTGCTCGCGCGGGAACAGCGGCGTCAGGTTCTCGAACATCACCTTGTGCTTGTTGGCTTCGGGCGCGCCGTCGTTGACCTTGTCGAGCTTGTTCAGTGCAAAGTAACGCTCGCCGTCTTTCGGGGTGCGTACCTCGCCCTCGATCATGTCACCGGTGTGCAGGTTGAAGCGGCGAATCTGGCTGGGGCTGATGTAGATGTCGTCGGTGCTGGCGGTGTAGCTGGAGTCTGGCGCACGCAGAAAGCCGAAACCGTCGGGCAGCACTTCGAGCACGCCATCGGCCACGATGGTTTCACCGGTTTTGGAGCGTTTTTTGATGATGGCAAACATCAGCTCCTGCTTGCGCATGCGGCCAACGTTTTCGATCTCAAGGGCTTCGGCCTGTTTGAGGACTTCAGACACGTGCAGTGCCTTGAGTTCGTTTAAGTGCATGGAGTTACCTGCGTAGAGACGACTCCTTGCGGAGTTCATTTTTAAATGGGGGAGGTTTGAAAAGAAGCCGCTGAGGTGAAGGGCTTACAAACCGGGAACTCGAACCAGCTGGCAACAACCGACTGGCGAATAAAACGCATTATGACAGGAAATTCAGGCGAAAAATCAGGGGTATTTGGCGATGTAAAAGGCTTGATCAGGCGTGACTCCGGGCCAGAAGCAACAAAACCCGGGTGCGCCGGGTTTTGTGAGGGTCATGCCAGAGGGCTCAAGCCAGTTGCTGGTCGATGAATGCGGTCAGCTGGGCTTTGCTCATGGCGCCCACCTTGGTGGCGGCCAGCTGGCCGTCCTTGAACAGCATCAGGGTCGGAATGCCGCGAATACCGAACTTGGCGGGGATGTCGCGGTTTTCGTCCACATTCATTTTTGCAATTTGCAGTTTGCCGTCGTAGCCGGTGGCCACTTCGTCAAGAATGGGGGCAATCATTTTGCAGGGACCGCACCACTCGGCCCAGTAATCCACCAGTACGGGTTTGGATGATTGCAGCACGTCGGCTTCAAAAGTGGCATCGGTGGTATGTTTAATCAGTTCGCTCGCCATGACGGCTCCTTGGGTCTAGTTACGAGATACGGCTAAAGTTGCAGTCATTGTGGCAGAAAGCAAGTGGCCTTGCCCCTTATGCGGTGGCTATGGCGCCGATAGCCGGCCCCGGAGATTCCCCATATTTATGTCCCTTGATACCCCCGATTCCCCTGAACTCGCTGTATTCGTGACGGATCCCCCCTGTTGGCCGCAAGCCATGCTCCGACTGGCCGAGGCGCTGCAGGTGCGCGGCCTGCACCCTGCCGAGGCCGTGGTGCTGCTGCCGTATGCGCAACTGATACAGCAGGCCCGCCATGCCTGGGCCGTGGCAGCGGGGGGCACGGGTTTTGTGCCGCGCTTTGAAACCACCATGAACTGGGCCAGCAGCCTGAGCGGCACCTTGGGGCTGTTTACGCCCTCGGGTGTCGACTTGCGCATGGACGTGGCGGTGGACATGCTGACGGCCGCCTCACTGCTGCAACGCGCGGGCCTTGGCGGCCAGCAGGAGGCCCTGGCCGGGAGGTTAGTCGAGGCCGCGTGGAGCTTGGGACGGGTTGCGGCGGCCGTATTGCCCGCCGAGCGCCAGGCCTGGAGCGAGCGCCTGGCGGCCTCGCTGGCCTCACTGGGTACTGGGCTCGATGCCCCGGTGCTCGCCCTGGAAGCCGCGGTGGGGCAGATTGCGCTGGCCTGGGCGGCGGCTTCGGCTTACCCGACTGACCGTCTTTTCCAGGCCCAGCCGGCGTTTTTTGCCGTGCTGGAGGGCTTTCAGGCCGAGCCGCTGGCCGAGGCGCTCAAGACGCATTTTGGGGAGCGCTCCATCTCCATTCCCCTTTACTTGCCGCCTTTTGAGAGCGCGCCATTGCCTGCTTTGCCTTCGCTGCACGCCGCTCTTGATGCCGAAGACGAGGCCGAGCGGGCTGCCGCCTGCGTGCTGGCGCGTTTGGCCGAGGGGCGCAGTCCGGTGGCGCTGATTGCGCAAGACCGGCTGCTGACGCGCCGGGTCGGGGCCATGCTGGGTGAGCGCGGCATTGCCATGCGTGACGAGACCGGCTGGAAACTGTCCACCACGCGCGCCGCCGCCAGCCTGATGAGTCTGCTGCGCGCCATGCCCTGGGACGCTCCGACCGACACCGTGCTCGACTGGCTGAAAAACGCACCCGCATTCGCTGCGGCTGCCGTGACTTCGGCAGAAACGGAGCTGCGCCGGGCGGGCGTGCGCGCCTGGCGCGATGTGCCCACTGCACCGCAGCCTTCGTTTGTCGCCACCCAATTACTGGCGTTGCAGGTCAATGCCTTGCGCAATAGCTTGGTGCGCAGCCGATCGCTGCAGGCCTGGTTGCAAGCGACCCGCGCTGCCTTGCAGTCAACCGGGCAGTGGGAGGCGCTGATGCAGGATGTTGCCGGCCAGACCGTGCTGGATGTGCTGCGCCTGCACGAAGGGGCTGAAGCGGATTTTGCCGAGTTTGAAACCGCGCCCGGCATGAAGCTGGCGGCCTTCACCAGCTGGGTAAACCAGGCGCTGGAAGCCGCCAAGTATTCCCCTGAACACCCGCAAAATGAACAGGTGGTGATCTTGCCGCTGGCGCAACTGCTGGGCCGGCCCATGCAGGCGGTGGTGCTGCCCGGCTGCGACGACATTCGCCTGCCGGTGTCGCCCGAGCCGCCCGGCATGTGGACGCCCAACCAGCGCGAACTGCTGGGCCTGCCTTCGCGCGAGTCGCTCACCCGCTCAGCCCGCCAGGCCTGGCAATATGCCCTGCAGCAGCCGCATGTGGACCTGCTGTGGCGCAGCAGCGAAGCGGGCGAGCACCTGATGCCCAGCGGTTTTGTGCAGGAGCTGCTGCTGGCGCATGACATGGGCTTCGCGGCCGATGCCCGCAAGCTGCGGGCCGTGGCCGCCCAGCCCACGCCGCGCCCCCTGCCCATAGGCGCGGCCTTGCCGCTAGCCAAGCTGTCGGCCAGCGCCTATGAAGACTTGCGCCGCTGTCCTTACCGCTTTTTTGCGCTGCGCCAACTCAGGCTGCAAGAGTCCGATGAGCTGGACAGCGAGTTGGGTAAGCGCGAATTTGGCAACTGGCTGCACAGCCTGCTGGGGAGCTTTCATGAGGCCTTAAAAGAGGCTCCAACCCAGGATGAGAAAGCGCGATTAGCTATGATTAACATAGCGGCCGAGCAGGCCACGCAGACGCTGGGCTTGAGCGATAGCGAGTTTTTGCCGTTCGCCGCCGCCTGGCCGCGCGTGCGCGAGGGCTACCTGAAATGGCTGGCCGAGCATGAGGCCACCGGTGCCCACTTCGAGCAGGCAGAGGCCGAGCGGGAGATGCCCCTGGGCGAGTTGACCCTGATAGGCCGGCTGGACCGGATCGATCACCAAGCCGACGGCCACACCCTGCTGATGGACTACAAAACCGAGCCGCGCACCACCACGGCAGCGCGCATCAAGGACGGGCCAGAAGATACCCAACTGGCCTTTTACGCCGCGCTGATGGCCGACGACACCCTAGCCGCAGCTTACGTCAATCTCGGTGAAAAAGAGCCGACCAAAACCTACGAGCAGCCCGACATCGTGGGCCTGCGCGACGAGCTGATTGACGGCATTTTGAGCGACATGTCGCGCATTGCCGGGGGCTCAGCGCTGCCCGCTTTGGGCGAAGGCAAGGCCTGCGAGTACTGCGCGGCGCGCGGTTTATGCCGTAAAGACTTTTGGACATGATGATGCCTCCACGTTCGTTCACTTCGTGTAACTCTCTGCCCCCCGAGGGGGCTGAACTTGCTCGGGGCGGCCCTTCGCTGCGTTCGCTCGCCACCCGCCATGATGGAGATCTCGTATGAATGCAGCCTACGAACGCAACGGCCAGCCGATTTCCGCCGAGGGTTTTTACGCGATTGCTTGCGACCCGCGCCGCAGCGTGGCGGTCGAGGCCTGCGCCGGCGCGGGCAAGACCTGGATGCTGGTCTCGCGCATCGTGCGCGCCTTGCTCGATGGCGCTGGAGACGGGCCGACGCAGGTTCGCCCGCACGAAATCCTGGCCATCACCTTCACCAAAAAAGCCGCCGGCGAGATGCGCGAACGGTTGGACGAGTGGCTCAAGGCCTTTGCCCAGGCTGACGATGCCACGCTGCAGCGCGAGCTCGTACTGCGTGGTTTGACAAGCCAAATTGGCCCAGAGGCCAATAAAGGTGTGCGCCAGCAGCTATCAAATTTATACCGCTCGATTCTGCTCGGCGGTCGTTCGGTGCAGATCCGCACCTTCCACAGCTGGTTTGCCGCCTTGTTGCGCAGCGCCCCAGTGGCCGTATTGCAGCGCCTGGGCCTGCCGGTTAATTACGAACTGCTGGAAGACGAGGCCCCGGCCCGTGCCCTGGTGTGGCGGCGTTTTTACGCGGCCTTGGCGGCCGACGCGTCGCCTACGTCCCTTAAGGCCGACTTTGAAGCCGTGGTGCTGACCCATGGCCGCTTCCAGACCGACAAGGCCTTGCAGGGCGCGCTGGACAAGCGCACCGAGTTCATGCTGGCCGACGAACAGGGTGTGGTCGATGCCTCGGTGCAGCCCTTTGGTGTGCAGTTTCCCGAGTTTGCCGGGCTGGATGCGCCTGAGGCCGCCTTGTCGAGTGCGACAGCTCGCGAAAAGTGGCTTGGTCGTGCGCGCGCCCTTGGTGCAGAGAAGAATAAAACTCCCCAAAAAACTGCTCAGGCAGTAGTTCAGGCTTTTGAGACCGCCGACCTCAATGTGCGGCTCGGTATGTTGCGCAAAGCTTTTTTTGTCGCAGATGAAGATCGATTGACTCAGCACATCACAAAATATGCCGCTGCGCAAGATGCTGAGCCGGAGTTGCGAAGGCTGTGCCAAGCGCGAGCGCAGCACGATGCCTGGGACTACCAGCAGCGCCTGGCGCGCCTGGCGCGTACGCTGATTGCGCAGTTCACGGCCGTCAAGCGCGAGCGCGGCTGGGTCGACATGAATGACGTGGAGCGCGCCGCGCTGGTGATGCTGAGCGACCCGGTGCTGTCGGGCTGGGTGCAGGAGCGGCTGGACGCGCGCATCAAGCATTTGATGATTGACGAGTTCCAGGACACCAACCCGCTGCAGTGGCAGGCCCTGTATTCGTGGCTTCAAGGCTATGGCGGCGCCGTGGGTTCGGGCAGTGCACCCAGCGTGTTTCTGGTGGGCGACCCCAAACAAAGCATTTACCGCTTTCGCCGTGCCGAGCCGCAGGTGTTTCGCGCGGCGCAGAAATTCGTGGTGGACGGACTAGGCGGCGACTTGCTCAGCTGCGACCACACCCGGCGCAATGCCACGGCCGTCATCGACACGGTGAACGCCGCCTTGGGTGCGGCCGTGGCCAGCGATGGCTATGACGGTTTTCGCGCGCATTCCACGGCATCCGACCGAACCGGTGCGACGGGCCGGCTGCCGCCCATTCCCCGAGCCAAAGACGCAGACGAGGCATCGCCGCTGGCGGCTGGCTGGCGCGACAGCCTGACCATGCCGCGCGAGCTGCCCGAAGAAACCCTGCGCACGCTGGAGGCCCGGCAGGCCGCGGGCTGGATTTCGCAGCAACTGGCCGCGGGCCTCAAGCCCTCGGACGTGATGGTGCTGTCGCGCAAGCGGGCCGGTTTGCTGCCCTTGCAGGAGGAGTTGCGGGCCTTGCACATTCCGGCGCAGATTGGCGAAAAAACCGACTTGATCGACTGCTGCGAAGTGCTGGACGTGGTGGCGCTGCTCGACGTGCTGGTGTCGCCGCAGCACGACTTGTCGCTGGCCAGGGCGCTGCGCTCGCCGCTGTTTGGCCTGGCCGATGCCGGCCTGGTGCAACTCGCGCTGCTGCAACGCGAACTGCGCCTGCCGTGGTATGAATTGCTACAAAAAACAGAGCTGCTTGCGCCCGATCTGCAAGGGCTTGGTGCTGTTTTGCTGCGCTGGAAAGCCTGGGTTGACGGCCTGCCGCCACACGATGCGCTGCAGCGCATTTACCATGATGGCGACGTGCTTGCGCGCTTTGTGGCCGCAGCGCCCGCAGCCCAGCGCAGCAGCGTGCTGGCCAATTTGCGTGCCCTGCTGGCCGTGGCGCTGCAGATCGATGGCGGACGCTACGCCACGCCTTATGCCTTTGTGCGCGCGCTCAAGGCAGGCGGCACGCTGGCACCGGCCACCGTTACCGCAGAGGCCGTTCGCCTGCTCACGATTCACGGCGCCAAAGGCCTGGAAGCCGAGGCCGTGCTGCTGCTGGACACCGACACGGTAGAGCGCAATGCCGACAGCATGGGCGTGCTGGTCGATTGGCCGGGCGAAGCCACGGCCCCTGAAAAATTTGTGTTTCTGGTCAGCGAAAGCCGCCCCCCGGCTTGTGCCGAAGCCGCGCTGGCCAGTGAGCAGGCCGCCCGCAAACGCGAAGAGCTGAACGCGCTGTATGTGGCCCTGACCCGCGCCCGCCATACCCTGGTGATCTCGTCGATAGAGCCGCACCGCGCCACGACCGAGAGCTGGTGGCAACGCCTGCAGGGCCTGGTGGATGAGGTTGCGGTACCGCTGGCTGAAGACACGACGCGGCTGAATGCTGCCGCCCAGGACAGCGGCGTTTTCAATCTGCCCGAACTGCCAGTCTTGCCTGCTTCGTCTGCCCATCTGCCCGTCAAGGCGGCAGCCGCAGCGCTCGAAGACGAAGACTCTGCCAGCGCCCGCATCGGCAAGGCCATGCACCGGCTGCTGGAATGGGGCGGTCTGTGTTCTGCGCAGCAAGTGGCGGCGGTGGCGCGCGAGTTTCGCCTCAACCCGGCGCAAACCCGCCGGGCCACCGAGCTGGCGCAGCACATTGTGGCGGGCGAGGGCGCCTGGGCCTGGCAGTCCGAGCTGCTGGCCTGGCAGGGTAACGAGGTGGACCTGGTGTTTGAAGGCAAAGCCTTGCGGCTGGACCGCCTGGTGCAGCGCAAGGATGCCGGGCATGACGGCCATTGGTGGGTGCTGGACTACAAATCAGCCGGTGCGCCGCAACAGCAGGCCGCGCTGATGGCGCAGATGCAGGCCTACCGGGCGGCCGTGCAGCAGATTTATCCCGGCAGCACCGTCAAGGCCGCTTTTTTGACGGGGCAGGGAAGGCTGGTGGAGCTGGCCGGCCTGCAATAATCGAGCTGTTTGCAAACCGGCTTGAAATCTGCCTTCGGCGAAGATTTCAGGCCTTTTTGCCTTTCTGCCCAGTATTCATGGGTGCAAGAAGCTATCAAAAACAGAGCAACTCATTGACCGCGCAGGGTCGCAGCTTGCTTTTTGTGAACACGGAAAATCC
>DASXRN010000185.1:0-9499 GCA_036506595.1 Polaromonas sp.
TGCGTAGTCGAGCTGGATCTGGGCTTGAACACCGGCACCAAACACGCACAACCGCGTGCTGTCTTCCCTGGCCAGCATCTGGATGCCGATGCCGCCGGCTGCGCCGGTTCGCATGGAGGTCACATGGTTACCGTCAAACAAGCCCTTGGGGCGGCCCGTGTCGGGGTCGACCAAGAGGATGGTCGCCTGATGGGCGTCCTTGCCGTGCCGGCGGTTGCCGGGCCAGAAGCCGGCCACCTTCAGCCCCAGTACTTTTTCACCGGCGATATCGCCCGACTTGATGCCGAACACGGCGTTGTCGCCCACGAACTCGCGAACCAGCGGAAAGGCCCGCGCGGCCTGGGCGCTGTGGGCTTCAAAGGCATGTCGCACACAGCTGAGCGAGTCCTCGTGCGTGAGCAGTGCCTGCACGTCATGGCAATCGAGAAGCAGGATGTCGTTTTGGCTTGGCATGGATAAGGGATTTCTGCGGGTTGGGCTGGCGGGTTTTTGACTGTGTTGTCCAATTATTCTGGAAAATATATCCAACATCAGACAGATTGTCAAAGTTTTGATTTTCCGTCATTTTTCAATGTTTGACGCTCTGTGTTGCTTGCCAGCCGCGGCTGGCAAGCCATCTTCAGAGGGGAACGTTGAAAAGAAGGTCAATCCCGGCGTTGCCGCATGCAGGTCAATCGAGGTGGCCGAGTGGGCGTCAGACCGGTGGGATACGATCAGCAGCCAGACAATTTGTCTAAATTCAGGATCTGTTCAGACCCACCCGGAGCGTCCAACCCATGAAGACAACATCGAACAAGCATTTGCTCGCGGAGCTGAAGAACATTGCTGAAGGCCTGGGCAAAACCTTTGCGCCGTTTTGTGAGGTGGTGCTGCATGACCTGACGCACCCCAAAAACGCCATCCTGGCAATTGAAAACAACCTCAGCGGCCGCCGCATCGGCCAGCCGGCCACCGAGCTGGGCCTGGCGCGCATCCAGGACCCGGACTACCCGGCGGTCATTTCCAATTACGCGAACCAGTTTGCCGACGGGCGCAAGGTCAAGAGCACGTCCATCGGCATCAGGAATGAGGCCGGCGACTATGTGGCGGCCCTCTGCCTGAATGTGGACCTCACGCTGTTCGGGGGTTTCCAGGCCGCGATGTCGCAGTTCACCGCCATTGAATCCAGCGCCGTGACGGAAACGCTGGATGCCGCGAATGCCGACCGCATACGCCAATGCATTGACGAGTTTGCGGCCACGCGCGCGACCACGTCGCGCTCACTCAAACCGTCGGATCGCAAACAGCTGGTGCAAGACCTCAAGCGGGCGGGCTACCTCGAAATTCGCCGTGGTGCCGAGATCGCCGCCGCGCACATGGGCGTGTCTCGCGCCACGGTGTACAGCGACGCAAAATAAACGTGTCCGGTTCGGCGGAGGTAATACCCGCATTGGTAGCTATTGATTAAGTAGCGGCCGCAATCGGTTGGCCCCTGCGCGGCGGGGCAACTCAATGCATGACGGAATCCGCTGTTGACGTGTTGCCGCGCCCGGGTGCAATTGAAACGTCATGTAAGCAGGGTCAACAGCAGGGGCCTGGCCGCCGTTGAGAAGCAGCTTGCAACGAGACCCTCGTGCAAACGAAACTCAACCAAAGGAATTGAAATGAACAAATTGATCGCTACCCTGATTGCAGGCCTTTTCGCCAGCGCCGCATTTGCCCAAGCGCCCGCTCCCGTCGCCGCGCCTGCAACCCCCGCAGTTGCGAAAGCAGAAGTCAAAGCCGACAAGTCCACAGTCGCAGCCGTCAAGACCGAAGTCAAAGTGGATGCGAAGGCCGATGCCAAAGTGGAAAAAACTGAGATGACTGCCAGCGAAAAGAAATCCAAAGCGCACGCCAAAGCTGCAAAAGCCGGTGCTGAAGACAAGGTGAAGGCCGAAACCAAAGCCGACAAGGTGGATATCAAGGCCGATGCCAAGGCCGACAAGGCTGTCGTCCACGCCAGCGCCAAGGCCGACAAAGCCAATGCAAAAACCGAAGTCACTGCGGTCAAAGCCGAAGGCAAGGCCGACGTCAAAGCGGCTACCGGCAAGTAATCGCTTTTAGACCTCTCAAAAAAGGCAGGCTGGTCCTGCCTTTTTTATTTCCGTCGCCGCAGGCGGTTGGTGAGCGGCAGTGGACATTCGCCACATCAGGATGGGCGCAAGCAGCTATAAAAAATGTAGCTATTGAGACTTCCATAAATCATGACAGCCAACTTACTACCGTTCGCCCTGAGCTTGTCGAAGGGCTTCGACAGGCTTAGCCCGAACGGTGTAGTGTCATGAATTACGAAAACATCAATAATTGCGGCCCCTCCCGGTGGGCCGCAACGCGCCGGGCCTGCGGAGCCCGGCTGCTTCTTACCCAATCAGCTGGGGCAGCCAGGTCGCGATCTGCGGTATCCAGAACACCGCCGCGAGCAGCACCAGGCTCATCACCACATAGGGCACCACCGCGATGAAGATGTGGCCCATGGTGACCGAAGGCGGGGCCACGCCGCGCATGGTCATCAGCAGCAGGCCGTGGGGCGGCAGCAGCAGGCCCAGCTGCATGCAGATCAGGAACATCACGCCAAACCAGATCGGGTCTATGCCCGGCGCCTGCACCACGGGCATGAAAATGGGCAGCGTGATCATCATCATGCTGACCTGGTCGACAAAGATGCCCAGAAAAATCAGCATCAGCATCATGCCCACGACGATCAAACTGGTCGACAGGCCCTGGCCGGTGATGTACTGCACCAGGCCGCTGCTGGCGCCCGAGAATGACAGGATCTGTGCAAACGTCGTGGCGCCCAGAATGATGAAAAGAGTCATGCACGAGAGCGAACCCAGCAGCACGGTCAGCGCCGAGGGTGGAATCAACATGTCGACCGCGCCAATCGCCATGATGGGCCCGGCGGCAATGGTCGGGTGGTAGCCGCGCGAGAGCATCACCGGCAGCATCAGCGAGCCGAGCATGGCTGTGGTGGCAATGGTGGAGCCCGAGATGGCCGAGAACACCGTGCCTGCCACCACCGCCACCATGGCCAGGCGGCCGGGCACGCGCGCGCTCCTCCGCCGAGACCCTCGCCCCCTGCGCCGCGAGGTTGCGCTCGAGCTGCATCGTGGCGGCGCGGTACAACGAGGCGGGGCGGGATGAGAGAAAGGCTCAGTCGGCCCTGATGCCGCGGGCCTTGACGACCGGGCCGAACAAGGCAATTTCGGCCTGGACCAGCGATTTGACCTCGGCCGGGCTCATGGGCATGGCGTCGGCGCTCACTTCAGAAAAGCGCGCCTTGATGGCCGGCAGGGCCAGCAGGCGGTTGATTTCGCGGTTCATGCGGGCGACATGGGCGGCGGGCATGACCGCAGGTGCGTAAACGGCGAACGGGGTATCGACAAACACGTTGCCAAAGCCTTCCTCGGCCACCGTGGGCGCGCTGGGGTAGTTGCTGGTGCGCTGGCGGCTGGCCACGCCCAGCAGCTTGAGCTTGCCGGCCTTGACGCTCTGGAGCACCGTGCCCGGCGCGAATGCGAAGTCGATCTGTCCGGCCATCACGTCCTGAATGGCAGGCGCCGCACCGCGGTAGGGAATGTGCGTGGCGAACACACCCGTGTTCTGCTTGAACAACTCGCCCGCGATATGCGGCGTGGTGCCGTTGCCGGCCGAGCCGTAGCTGAGCTTGCCCGGGTTCGCCTTGGCGTAGGCCACCAGCTCCTTGAGGTTGTTGGGCGCCAGCGTGGGACGGGTGATGAGGAACAACTGTGTGTTGGCCAGCAGCGCCACATACTGCAAGTCCTTGACTGGGTCATAGGGCATGCGGTCGAACATCAGCGGGTTGACCGACTCGATGGTGGTGACGTTGATCATGAAAGTGTGGCCGTCACCGCCGTTGCGCGCCACCTCGGCGCCGGCCACGTTGCCGCTCGCGCCGCTCCGGTTGTCGATGACCACCGGCTGGCCCAGCGCCTCGCTGAGCTGCGGCTGCAGCATGCGGGCCAGCACATCGGCCAGGCCACCGGGCGGGAACGCCACCACCAGACGCACTGGCTTGGTGGGCCAGGCCGCGGGTTGCGCCAGGACGCTGGCGCCACTGGCGCCCAACAGGCCCAGCGCCAGCACGGCCAGGGATCGACGGGTCAGGCGGGCAAAAGTCGTGTTCATGGGTTGCTTTCTTTCGTGGGGAGATGGACCGGGGGCGGGACTGGGGGGCGAAAAACGGTCAGGCCGGCACGAGCGCCAGCACACGCAGCGGGCTGCCCGAGCCGCCCTTGATCTTGAGCGGCGCCGAAACCACCAGGGCACCCGTGGGCGGCAACTGTTCGACACGCATGCGCAGCCGGAACTGGTGGATCAGCGGGTTGAGCTGGCGCGCCTCGGCGACCCGAAGCGTCAATGTGGGGAGGTTCTCCGACATGGCTGTGTCCCTTCGTCAGACCAGGGCGTGCCGAGTCAGGGTGGCGCGTAGTTTATCGCCTCGCTCGTCGGCCAGTGCCGCATCGCGCAGCTCGCGCAGCGTCGCCGGCGCCAGCGTGACGCCCGCGGTTTGCACGACGCCGATCAACGTTTCGTAGTTGCGCAGGCCGCGCTCGTGGGTGTCGCTGTAGCCCTTGACGAGGCGCTGGCACTGCGCCACTTCGATCGCCAGTTGCGGGTTCGTCGCGGCCGTGCTCTCGATCAGGCGCAACCAGTGCTCGATGAGCGCGTTCTCCCGCTCGAAGCGCAGCGTCGAACGCCGCCAGCGCTTCATGCCGGCCACCGCGTAGAGCATCAGGAAGCCGCGCAGCGAACTGGTCGTGATGACACGCCCGCGCTGCGTGAAGCGCTCGACGAGGCGCCGCGGCCAGCCGGATGCGAGCAGCCAGCGACCGAACACCGCCGGCAGCGTCTCGCAGATTTCCTGCAGGCGCGGGTGCATGTACTCGTTGATGGCAAGCGTCTGGTCGTCCCGCACGCGCACCTCGCCACGAACCCGATCGAATCGCGACGCGCGTGTCTTCAGTTGAGCGACGCGGATCGTGTCTTCGTAGGTCATCCACAACGCGAGATGGCGTGCGGTCTCGTTGACCAGCTTGATGTCGCGATCGCCGGGCATTGCACACACATGCGCCATGCGGTCGAGGTAGCGCTCGGCGTAGGCCGGATCCTGGAAGTCGATCGTGCGGCGCACGCCCTCGATCAGCATCGCGTGCGCCTCGGCCGGAAAAGCGTCGCGCACGCGGTCGAGCAGTGAACGAACCTTCGGATCGCGCGGCGTCGATGCCGGCTTCACGACCGCCGGCGGACCGGCCAGCCCTTCATCGCCAGTGCCGGCAGCGTGGGCGTAAGCCGCGGAAAACGCCTTCAGGCTCGGCTTGACGCCGACGCCGCCGCGCTCGATCGTCGCCTCGAACTGGATCCGGCTGAACGGCAACACGCCGGTGCCAGCCAGCGCGCCGAACAGCACCGCACTGATCACGCTGCCGGATGCCTCGGCGGCCGCCGCCATGTCGAAGCGGACGAAGCGCTTCGCGGCCGCTTCGGCGTGCTTCAGCAATTCGGCGTCGTCGACACGGCCGTCGCCCATCGCGCTCTTCTCGGAGATCGCGTAGACGCGGTGCGTCGATGCGATCAGCGTCGTGCGATCGGCCGTCACCAGACCGCGGTAGACCGCGCGGCCGGCTTCCATCAGCTCGGAGGCGAGAACGACGTCGACGTCGCCGGGCAAGGGCATCAGCGCGAGCACCGGACTTCCGCCATCCTGTTCGGCTTGTTTCATCGGGTAGAGCTCGACGTAGTAAATCGTCGCACCGGTGCGCTGCGCGACGCCGGGCACCGAAGTCGTTTGCGCGAGGTAGCCGTTGTGTTCGCCGAGGTCGACGATCCAGTCGGCGAGCACGCCGCCGCCTTCGCCGCCCATGGCGAGGATCGCAATCTTGATGGGTTGGGTTGCAGTCATTTCTCGCCTTCCTTCAGAACGCATAGCGCTCACGCGCACGCGCCTCGCGGCGCTGCAACCGACCGATCACGGCGCTGCGCATTCGCTCGCGCAAACGGTCCCACCGAGTCGGATTGCTGACGATCTGCGCCCGGTAGAACGATGGGCACAGCACCGCGGCATGCGCGACCTCGCCGCACAGGCCGCAGCCCACGCAACTGTCGAGCACCGTTGCGACCGGGTCGGTGCGCAGCGGATCGGGGTTCGGCTTGATTGACAGCGACGGACAGCCGTTCAGCCGGATGCACGAGTGATCGCCGGTACAGGTGTCGGAGTCGATGCCGTAACGCTCGCGCACGACACGCTCGCCGGCCGCCAATGCCTTGCGCACCAGCGGCTTTTCGCGCCGTTGCTTGTTCAGCATGCACTCGGACTGCGCGATCAGCACCTTCGGGCCCTTTTCGCCGGTGGTCAGCGCCTCCTTCAAAGCGGCCATCATGCCGGCCACATCGTAGGTGCGACGCATGGTCTTGACCCACTTGACGCCGACGCCGCGCGCCGCCTTCTCGATCTCGTGGCCGGTGCTGCGCGTGCGGTTGATCGCATTCGACGACAGGACGTCCTGGCCGCCGGTCGCGGCGGTGTAGTTGTTGTCGACGATGATCGTCAGGTTGTCGCTGCGGTTGAACACCGCGTTCGCGATCCCGCTCGTGAGCCCGTTGTGCCAAAAGCCGCCGTCACCCATCACCGAGATCGCGCGTTTGCCGTCAGGTGCGTTGAGCGCCGCAGCCCCTGCGCCGCCAAGGCCGTAGCCCATCGTCGTGTTGCCCAGGTTAAACGGCGGCAGGATCGAGAACAGGTGGCAGCCGATGTCGGCGCTGATATGGTGCGCGCCCAGCTCGCGCTCGACCAGCTTCATCGCGGTGAAGATCGGGCGCTCGGGGCAGCCGGTGCAAAAGCCGGGCGGCCGCGCTTGCACGTTGGCTTCCAGCGGTTGGATAGGGATGACCTTGCGCGCGGCCGGCACGACGATCTGCTCCGGCGCCGGTCTGATACGGCCGTAGTGCTCGAGAAACGCGCGTGCGCCCTTCATCATCTCGGCGGCGGTGTACTCGCCGGCCATCGGCAGCATGTCCTTGCCATGCAACGCGGCGGTGGATCCCGCATGGCGAAGGATCGTCGCGATGTTCTGCTCGATGAAATTCGGTTGCCCTTCTTCGACCATCAGCACTGCGCGCTTGCCTTCGCAAAAGCGCAGAACCTCGCTGTCGATCACCGGATAGGCAACGTTCATCACGTACAGCGGGATGCGTGAATTGCCGTACACGTCGGCGACGCCCAACCGCTCGAGCGCGCGCAGCAACGTGTTGTAGCTGCCGCCCTGGACGACGATGCCGATGTCGTCCGAACCCTCGGAGAAGAACTCGTTGAGCCCGCGTTCCTGAATGAATCGCACCGCCGCGGGCCAGCGCTCCTTCACCTTCTCCTGCTCGTGGACGAAGCTTGCCGGCGGCAGCACGATGCGGCTGACATCACGCACCGGGTTCTCGAGGGCGTCGCGGATGGTGAACGCCGAACGCCGGTTGTCGCTCGCGACGAACTGGCCGTGCACGTGACAGGCGCGGATGCGCAGTTGCAGCATCACCGGCGTGTTGCTGGCCTCCGAGAGTTCGAAGCCCTGCTTGACCGCATCGACGATGCACGGAAGATTCGGTCGCGGGTCGAGCAGCCAGATCTGCGACTTCA
This sequence comes from Polaromonas sp., assembly GCA_036506595.1. GTDB lineage: Bacteria > Pseudomonadota > Gammaproteobacteria > Burkholderiales > Burkholderiaceae_C > Polaromonas. Next base: position 7,667 of record DASXRN010000185.1, read on the forward strand.
TCGCGAAGGCGTGGCTGCGTTCCTGCATGATCGAAGAGCCTTCGCCGTAGTCCTCGCCGACGATGATCAGCGCGCCGCCGGTCACGCCGCCAGACGCCAGGTTGGCGAGGGCGTCCGACGCGACGTTGGTGCCGACGGTGGACTTGAACGTCACGGCGCCGCGCAACGGGTAGTTGACTGATGCCGCGAGCGTGGCTGCGGCGGTCGCCTCGCTGGCGCTGTTCTCGAATCGGATGCCATGTTCGGACAGGATGTCCTGGGCGTCCGCCAACACGTCCATGAGGTGCGAAATCGGCGCACCCTGGTAACCAGCCACGTAGGCCACACCGGATTCGAGCAGCGCCTTGGTCACCGCTAGGATGCCCTCCCCGCTGAACACCTCGCCGGCGCCAAACCTCAGTTTCTTGACTTCCTCGACGAACGAACGCTCAGCCATGACGGACCCCTTGTGCGGTGCCTGCACCTGCGTCTGCGCCAGTGGCCTGAAGAATCTGTCGTTGCTGCATCAATGTCACCGTGGGGTCCGTGGGGGCAGGCGCCGGCAGGGGTTCTGCGGCATGGCTGCGTCCTTGTTTCAGGCGAATTTACGCAGCTTGAATTCATCAAGCAAATGGATTGTTTGAATGGAGCACATCCATCTGGTGAATAATTCGGGAGAACCCTGAGAGCCTGTAGATCATGAACAGGCGCTAAACCCTATTTGCGAAAGATGCGGCGATGAACTTCCGTCAGCTCGACCTCAACCTGCTGCGCGTGCTGGCGGCCATTCACCGCACCGGCTCGGTCACCCAGGCCGGCAAGGCCTTGTCGCTCTCCCAGCCGGCCACCAGCAATGCACTGGCGCGGCTGCGCGACTTTTTTGAAGATGAGCTTTTTGTGCGTGCGCCCTCCGGCCTGAAGCCCACACGCCTGTGCGAGCAGCTGGCGCCTGCGGTGCTGGCCCAGTTGCTGGCGCTGGAAACGCTGGTCACCGGCCACGAAGAGTTCGATCCGGCCCACAGCGACATGCATTGGCGCCTGTTGCTGTCCGATCTGGGGGAAATGCTGTTTTTGCCGGAGTTGGCGGGCGCCCTGCGCAGCCAGGCGCCAGGCGCGCGGCTGTCCAATATTTCGGTGGCGGCGACCGATGTGGCGGCCGCGCTGGAAGCGCGCGAGATTGATTTTGCCATCGGCATTCTGCAGCCCCGGCACCGGGGCATACGCACCGAGCTGCTATTTCGCGAGCACTACGTGGCCGTGGCTGCACCGCAGTGGCGGCCCGCCTCTGGCCGCAGCGGCCGCACCCTGACCCCGCAGCAGCTGGCCGAGGCCTCCTTCGTCGTGGCATCGCCCACGGCGACGTTTCACGGCAGCGTGGAGCAGATGCTGGTGCGCATGAAGCTGGAAGACCGCATCGTGCTCAGGGCACGCCACTTCGGCGCCTTGCCCGACCTGGCGCTGACGTCCGATTTGCTGTCCATCGTGCCGGAAATGTATGCGCGCAATCTGCGCCAGCGTTATGACTTCAGGGTCTGGGGCATTCCCAGCGTCCCGGCCTATGAGGTCCGCCTGGTATGGCACAGCAGCACCGACAAGGACCCGGCGCACCAGTGGATGCGTGCGCTGGTGCACAAGCTGTTCAAGCGACCGGTGCGCGCAGATTCCGTGTGATTCCAATTCGCATTAAAAACGATAACTGCGTTGCTTAGCCTTGCCGTGCTGTAGCACTGTCTGCGGCGTCGCGCCTTGTTCTCGCTTCTAATGCGAATTGGAATTAAGCGCCTGGGCCGCCTTCAGCCCTGGTGGGCGGGGCCGGGCAACAGCACAAACGCCAGCGCCCCGGCCGCCAGCAGT
>DASXRN010000186.1:0-2975 GCA_036506595.1 Polaromonas sp.
TCCTTCGTGTCATGCACGTATCAAAGCAATGGGTTGAAATAGTTTTTCCAGATCTCCCGCGCCGTATCGATGGGACTGTCGAGCAGGTTGCGGCGCCGGTTTTCGTCGTAGGCTTGGCGTTTGTCGGCATCTGAGAGCACCTCGTAAGCCTCTTGCACCGCCCGAAAACGCGCTGCCGCATCAGCGGCGGCGTTTTTGTCGGGATGCAAGAAAGACGCTTTCTGACGAAACGCTTTTTTAATATCGGCCAGCGTTGCAGCGCTGTTGAGCCCAAGGGTGGTGTAGTGGTCAGTCATGTGAGCGCAAGCTTTTCCGTGGAACCAAAAGCTGTTGGCTCATACAAGAGGCAGAGGGATTTCGTTTGACAGAGAGGTCGCACCGAAGCGCGTAGCCGCACGATTATAAATGGCCTACTCACCCCGGCGTTGGCAGGCGGCGCTCACACCCACGCCGATAGCCGCCCCTCCACCAGCCTCAGAGGCCGTCCGCAGCGCGCCGCCAGTGTCTCGTCATGCGTGACCAGCACGAATGCCGTGCCCTGATCGCGCGCCAGTTGCAGCATCAGCTCGAACACGCCGTCTGCAGTTGACCTGTCCAGGTTGCCGGTGGGCTCATCGGCCAGCACGCAGGCGGGCTGCGTCACCAGCGCGCGGGCAATCGCCACACGCTGGCGCTCACCGCCCGAGAGTTCGGCGGGGCGGTGGTGAATGCGGTCTTGCAGGCCCACGTTTGCTAGCATTTTGGTAGCTATCCGTGCACATTCTGCGGGGGCCAGGCGCCGAATCCACAAGGGCATGGCGACGTTGTCGAGTGCACTGAACTCGGGCAGCAAATGGTGAAACTGGTAGACAAAGCCGAGGTGCTGGTTGCGCAACTCGCCCTGCTGGGCGGGTGACAGCGCTGATAGGGTCTGGCCCTTCAACTCCACTTGCCCGCTGGTCGGTGCGTCCAGCCCGCCCATGAGGTGCAGCAAGGTGCTTTTGCCGGAACCCGAGGCGCCGACGATGGCCAGCGTTTCACCGCGGTGCACCTGCAGGTCAACGCCGTGCAGCACGGTCAGGTCGATCAGGCCTTCGTGGAAGCGCTTGGTCAAACCCAAGGCCCGCAAAACCACCTCGCCACTCGCATTGCCGTTTTGAAGGGTGTTGGTCATCACAGCAGTTTTCAATTTACTCATAACGCAGGGCCTCCGCCGGGTTCACGCGGCTGGCGCGCCAGCTGGGGTAGATGGTGGCCAGAAAAGCCAGCACCAGCGAGATGACGGCAATCGGCATGATGTCGCTGTACTGCGGTTCGCTGGGCATGCGGCTGATGAGGTAAATGTCTTTGGGCAAAAAGCTGGCGTTGAGCAGCCGCTCCAGCGCGGGCACGATCACGTCAATGTTGAAGGCGATGCCCAGGCCCAGCAGCAGGCCCGACAGCGTGCCGATCACGCCAACCAGGGCACCTTGCACCATAAAAATCTTCATGATGCTTTTCGGGCTGGCACCCAGGGTGCGCAAAATAGCGATGTCGGCGCGCTTGTCGGTCACCGTCATGACCAGGGTGCTGACCAGGTTGAAGGCCGCCACCGCCACGATGAGCGTGAGGATGATGAACATCATGCGTTTTTCCAGCTGCACGGCGGCAAACCAGGTCTTGTTTTGCCGCGTCCAGTCGCGAATCAGCAAGTCGCCACTCAGGCTTCTGGACAGCTCCAGCGCCACTTCGCGCGCCTGGTGCAAGTCTTTCAGCTTGATGCGGATGCCGGTAGGGCCTTCAAGCCGGAAGATCCTGGCGGCATCGTCCTGGTGCAGCATGGCCAGCGCCGAATCGTATTCAAAATGGCCGGAGTCAAAGGTGCCGACCACCGTCATCTGCTTGAGGCGCGGCACCACACCGGCCGGCGTGACCTGGCCGCTGGGCGCGATCAGCGTGACGGTGTCACCCTCACGCACGCCCATGGTCCTGGCCAGCTCGCCGCCCAGCACCACGCCAAAGCCGCCGCTCACCAGCTTGGGAAAGGCCGTGTCTTTCAGTTGTACCGCAAGGTCGGTCACCTCGCCTTCCTGCGCCGGATCAATGCCGCGCACCAGCGTGCCCTTCATGTCCTCGCCGCGCGCCAGCAGGGCCTGCGCGGCAATAAAGGTGGCGGCGCCCACCACTTGCGGGTTGGCCTTGATCTCGGCCAGGGTTTTTTGCGGGTCAGGCAAGGCCGTGCCGTTGGGGGCAAACACCTCGATGTGCGAGATCACGCCCAGCATGCGGTCGCGGACTTCTTTTTGAAAGCCGTTCATCACGCTCAGCACAATGATCAGCGCGGCCACACCCAGCGCAATGCCCAGCATGGACACGCCCGAAATAAAGGAGATAAAGCCGTTGCGCCGGGTGGCGCGGCCGGCGCGGGTGTAGCGCCAGCCCAGGATCAGCTCGTAAGGAATTTGCATAGCGCAGATTGTGGCATCCCGGGTGCGCCGTAAGCGCTTGCGGGACAATGGCCCCATGCCAGCCGTGTCGCCACCTCCATCTGCACCCCAGCCATCCGCGCCCCATCACCTGCTGATCCCGTTTGCGGTCTGCAGCGCCGACGCGTGGCTGCCGACCATGAAAGCACTGCCACCGGGCAGCACACGCCACCTCAGCCAGCTGCTGCGCGGCATGAAACTGCTGCACACGGACGCGGGCAATTCGCACGATTTGCACACGCTGTCGCCGCCCCATGAGCGGGTGCTGGCGCGGGCGCAGGGCCTGATGACCACCGACACACCCGATGGCCTGATTCCGTGGGCTGCCCGCGATGCCGCCGAGCAATTGCAAGCCCAAGGCAACAAGGCCTGGGCCTGGATCACGCCCTGCCACTGGGCCATGGGCCGCGAACACGCGACCCTGACCGACCCGGCCGCGCTGGCCCTGCGTGAGGACGAATCCCGCGCCCTGCTGGCGGCCATGCAACCTTATTTTGAAACCGATGGCATCACCCTGCATTACCTCAGGCC
>DASXRN010000187.1:0-20038 GCA_036506595.1 Polaromonas sp.
GGCCGTCAGCAGCAGCGCCAGACCCAGGGTGGTGGTCATGAGCGTCTGCGTGGCGGGGTTGGCCGGGCCGAGCCGCTGCAATAGATGCAGTGTGGCCAGAGTGGCCGGGATGCTGCCCGCTGCGACCTGGCCCACAATGCGCCAGTCCACCACGCGGGCGCGCGCCAGGCTGACGGTGCCGCCCATTTTGGTGAAAGCGGCAAACAGCAGGTCGGTCCCAATCGCCAGGTGGGGTTTGATGCCAAAAACGAAAATCAGCAGCGGCGTCATCAGCGAGCCGCCGCCAACGCCCGTCAAACCCACCACCAGGCCCACGGCAAATCCGGCAAATACAAAGGCAAATTCATGCATAAGCCGAAGAATGTAACAGCGCCGCTTATGGAGGCAAACTACAGATTTGTTCTGCCTTTATGCGGATAAGCTTATTTGCCAGTGTTCATGCGGGGTTGCCGCGGTTTCGGCAATGAGTTTGCGGCAATAGCGCGCGGTGTGCAGGCGGCCGCCCCTGCCTTGATGGCGCTTGCGCTGGTACAGTCCTTGCAATTCTTGTTAAGCCGCCTGTACGGGGGCCAGCCTGACATCCTGACCCCTTGATAGACCGAACCGCCTACTTCTGGAGAAACCCCAGTGAAATTTACGAAATTAGCCTTGTTGGGCGGTTTGTTGCTGACTTGCGCGCTATCCGTGACGAGCGTGGCTTTAGCGCAGGCCTCCTCAAAAGCCCCAGTCAAAATCGGCGAAATCAACAGCTATTCGACCATTCCGCAATTCACGCAGCCCTACCGCCAGGGCTGGCAACTCGCCGTCGAAGAAATCAACGTGACCGGTGGCCTGCTGGGTCGCAAGGTAGAGGTCATTGCGCGCGATGATGCCGGCAAGCCTGAAGAAGCGCTGCGGCACGCCATCGAGCTGACTTCCAAGGAAAAAGTGGATGTGCTGGCCGGCGGCTTCTTGTCCAACGTGGGCCTGGCACTGGCCGACCATGCGCTGAAAAACAAACGGGTTTTTATTGCCAGCGAGCCGCTGACCGATGCCATCGTCTGGGACAAAGGCAACCGCTACACCTTCCGTTTGCGCCCCAGTACCTATATGCAGGCCGCCATGCTGGTGGAAGAGGCGGCCAAGCTGCCGGCCAGGCGCTGGGCCACGATTGCACCCAACTACGAGTATGGCCAGAGCGCGGTTGCCAGCTTCAAGGAGCTGCTCAAGGCCAGGCGCCCGGATGTGGAGTTTGTTGGCGAGCAATGGCCCGCGCTGGGCAAGCTGGAGGCCGGCACCACCTTGCAGGCCACCATGCAAGCAAAGCCCGACGCGATCTTCAACGTGACCTTTGGTGCTGATTTGGCCAAACTGGTGCGCGAAGGCAACCAGCGCGGCATTTTCCCCAAGACGCCCGTGGTGTCGTTGCTCTCGGGCGAGCCGGAATACCTCGATGTGCTGAAGGATGAAACACCCAAGGGCTGGATAGTCACCGGCTACCCCTGGGACCAGATCGATTCGCGCGAGCACGCCAGTTTCGCGGCCAACTATTACCGCCGTTTCAACGAATACCCCAAGGTCGGCTCGGTGGTCGGTTATGCCACCATGCAGGCTATTTTTGCTGCCATCAAAAAAGCCAACTCCACCGACAATGAAAAGCTGGTGGTGGCGCTGCGCGGCCTGAAATTCTCCACACCGTTTGGTCCGGCCGAATTCCGGGCGATAGACCACCAGTCGACCATGGGTGCTTATGTGGGCAAGCTGGACCTGCGCGGCAACAAGGGCACGATGGCGCAGTGGCGTTATGCCGATGGCAAGGCCTATCTGCCTGGCGATGCTTATGTGAAGGCGCGCCGTCCCGCAGAAGCGATGAAGTAAAACTTTACGGGTGGTGAGCGCTGCAGGGCTGGAAAATCCCCGCATAATCCCCCTCCAAATGACTAAAACGGATGACGGAGCTGTCAAGCGGGTTTTTGTTAAAGTGTTCGGGTTCAGTGACGTGGAACGTCACGCCCTGAACACGGTGTTCCGCCTTTCCGAAGCCCGGCGCACGGTCTATGCGCTTTGGGTAGACAGCGCGCCCGATGCCGCTGAAATAGCCCTGATTGATGGCGACAGCTGGGAAGCTGCGCTGGAGCTGGCCAACCCCGCCCATGACAGCCCCAAGCTGATCTGGGTTGGCGATCGAGCACCGGCCAGGGCCAGCCTGGTTGTTGCACGCCCCCTGCAGTGGGCGACTGTGATTGGCGGCATGGATGCCTGCTGGCGGTCGCTGATGCTGAGCCGGGCGCCGACAGGGGTCTGGACGTTGATTCAGATGCCGTCATCGAGCCCGCTCCGCTGGAGTTGCGGCCGCCCGAGCCCGACGCGTTTGCCGTGCTGGTGGCGGATGCCGACAGCGGTGCACGCCTTTATTTGCGCGCCAAGCTGGCCAGGGAAGGGCTGATGCAGGTTGACGAGGCCAGCACCGGCGCACAAGCGCTGCAGCTGCTTGATACCCGGCGTTACAAACTGGTCATTCTCGACCTGGACCTGCCCGACACGGACAGCTGGCAGTTGGTCAGGCAGGTGGGCGAGTCACGTCCGGCTGTCGATTTCCTGCTGCTCACCGGAAGCCGGGTGTCATGGGTGGACGGGATGCGCGGCTGGTTCGCCGGTGCCCGTGCCTGCCTGCGCAAGCCCCTGCATCCCGGAAAACTCAAGCAGTTGCTGCGTAACGCGCATTGAGTGAGATCTCGGTAGCGTGCTCTTGGCATGCTCCTTGGGCTATTGATCAGGAGGTCATAAACAGGCTAAGGAACAGATCGCCGGGTGTTTTGGGCCGGGAAATTGGCCAGCCAAGCGCTTCAAATGTTTTCAGGGTGCGCGCAAATGGGCTTAAAACCTTAAAATCACGGGTTAACCTCAAATCGCAGGCTCACGCATTCAGGCAATGCCACAAAGCCAGCCCTGTCGATTTCTACCGATCGCTCCCATGAACGCCCCCGTTGACGTCTCCTTTTTTACGCGCGCCGCCAAGCCGCTGACCAGCTACCGCAAGTACTGGGCGGCCCGCTTTGGCACGGCCAAATTTCTGCCCACCAGCCGGGCCGAGATGGAGGTGCTGGGCTGGGACAGCTGCGACATCATCATCGTTACCGGTGATGCGTATGTAGACCACCCCAGCTTTGGCATGGCGGTGATTGGCCGCATGCTGGAGGCACAGGGCTTTCGCGTCGGCATCATTGCGCAGCCCGAGTGGCAGAGTGCCGAGCCGTTCAGGGTGCTGGGCAAGCCCAACCTGTTTTTTGGCGTAACAGCCGGCAACATGGACTCGATGATCAACCGCTACACGGCCGATCACAAAATCCGCAGCGACGATGCCTACACGCCGGGTGACATAGGCGGCAAGCGGCCCGACCGCGCGGCGCTGGTGTATTCGCAGCGCTGCCGCGAGGCCTACAAGGAAGTGCCCATCATTCTGGGCGGCATTGAAGGCTCGCTGCGCCGCATTGCGCACTACGACTACTGGTCTGACAAGGTGCGCCGCAGTGTGGTGGTGGATGCCAAATGTGATTTGCTGCTGTATGGCAATGCCGAGCGCGCGATTGTCGAGATCGCACATCGGCTGGCGGCTAAAGAGCCCGTGGCCAGCATGACGGACATCCGCGGCACGGCTTTCATTCGCCGCAGCGGTGACGAGACCGCGCGGGGCTGGTTCGAGATCGACTCCACCAGCGTCGACACCCCGGGCCGCGTTGAGGCCCATGTCAACCCTTACATGATGATTTCGGAGCAGGCCAAAGAGCAGGGCGCTACCTGCGCCCGCGAAGACGAGGCAGCCGGTGTGGCCGTGAAAGCCGAGGCGGCTGGTTCACCCGCGCTTGCTACGGTGGCAAAAGCCAACCCGGCCATCAAGCCCCTGACCTTTGTGCCCAACCCCAGCCTGCCGTCCATGCAGGGCAAGATCAGGGTTCCGCCACGTGACCGTTCAGTAATTCGCCTGCCATCGTATGAGCAGGTCAAAAGCGATGCCGTGCTGTATGCCCATGCCAACCGCGTGCTGCATCTTGAAACCAATCCCGGCAATGCCCGGGCGCTGGTGCAGGCCCATGGTGAAGGCGCGACGGCGCGTGATGTGTGGATCACGCCACCGCCGATTCCGCTGACCACGGCCGAGATGGACTATGTGTTTGACCTGCCGTACGCGCGCTCGCCGCACCCGCGCTATCAGGATGAAAACGGCAGCCATGACCACGCCACCAAGATCCCGGCATGGGAGATGATCCGCTTTAGCGTGAACATCATGCGCGGCTGCTTTGGCGGCTGCACCTTTTGCTCCATCACCGAGCACGAAGGCCGCATCATCCAGAGCCGGTCCGAGGATTCGGTGATTCGCGAGATTGAAGCGATTCGTGACACCGTCAAAGGTTTTACCGGCGCGATTTCCGACCTGGGCGGCCCGACCGCCAATATGTACCGCATAGGCTGCAAGTCGCCCGAGATTGAATCGGCCTGCCGCAAGCCGTCTTGCGTGTACCCCGGCATTTGCTCCAACCTGAACACCAACCACAACCCGCTCATCCAGATGTACCGCCGCGCGCGGGCACTCAAGGGCGTGAAGAAGATTCTCATCAGCAGCGGCCTGCGTTACGACCTGGCCGTGCAGTCGCCCGAGTACGTCAAAGAACTGGTCACGCACCACGTGGGCGGCTACCTCAAGATTGCGCCCGAGCACACCGAGCAGGGGCCTCTCACCAAGATGATGAAGCCCGGCATCGGCAGCTATGACAAGTTCAAGCAGCTGTTCGAGAAGTTCAGCGCTGAGGCGGGCAAAAAGCAGTTCTTGATTCCCTACTTTATCGCCGCCCATCCGGGCACCAGCGACGAAGACATGATGAACCTGGCGATCTGGCTCAAGAAAAACGGCTTTCGGGCCGACCAGGTGCAGACCTTTTACCCGTCACCTATGGCCACGGCGACGACGATGTACCACACCAACAAGAAGGCGCTGCGCAAGATCACGCGCGACAGCGAAACGGTGGACATCGTGCGCGGCGAGCGCCGACGCCGTCTGCACAAGGCCTTTTTGCGCTACCACGACCCCAACAACTGGCCGGTACTCCGCGAGGCCCTCAAGGCCATGGGCCGGGCCGATTTGATCGGCAACGGCAAACATCATTTGATCCCGACCTTCCAGCCGTTGACCGATGGCAGTTACCAGAGTGCGCGGCGTAAAAATTCAACCACCGTGGCGCTGAAGACCGCCACGCCGGTCAAGGGTCGCATCCTGACGCAGCACACCGGTCTGCCGCCGCGCGACAACGGTTCGGGCAAGGCCGGCGGTAAGCCACCGGTGCGCAAGGCGCGCTGATCTGACGCTGACTGTCTTGGTGGCCCCGGATCAAATCCGGGGTTGAACTGCTTTGCCGCCTTTTCTCAAGAAAAATTGGCCTGCAGCCCTTATCCTGCTGGCGCCAGCAGCTATCAAAAAAGTAGCGCCTCTGGCTCGGGCATCCATCTCTGCATCGCTGAAAGTGAACCTCGTTTTACTGCGAGGCCATGCCACGAGACCGCAGCCTGCTGCTGCACACCACCCGCATCGAAGGTGGAGCGCGTGATCTTGCATGCCGTGCCCGTGCGGTGGAGCCCCAGCCACGAAACGGGCCCCATCCCCCGCGCCGGGCAAGCGGTTAGATAAACCGGCTGAGAAATGCTCTTGTCCGTGGATGCTGGGGATTGCAGAGCACCTCTGCCGGCCGGCCTTCCTCAATGACGACGCCTCCGTCCATGAAGACGACGCGATCGGCCGCCTCCTTGGCAAATCCAATCTCATGTGTGACGACAATCATGGTCAGGCCTTGGTCGGCCAGGTCGCGCATGGTGGCCAACACCTCTCCGACCAGTTCCGGGTCGAGTGCCGAGGTCGGCTCGTCAAACAGAATCAATGTGGGCTGGATGGCCAGCGCCCGGGCGATCGCCACCCGCTGTTGCTGGCCGCCCGAAAGCTGGCGTGGGTAGGCCTGTGTCTTCTCGCTGAGGCCGACCTTTTCCAGCAATTCAAGAGCCCGTGCACGGGATTCGGTTTTGCTGCGGCCATGCACGCCAACAGGGGCTTCCATGATGTTCTCCAGCACTGTCATATGTGGGTACAGGTTGAACTGCTGGAAGACCATGCCGATATCGCGGCGTTGGTGCGCAATCGCTCGCGGGGACAGGCGGTGCAACCGTTCGCCGCGAAGCTCGTAACCTATCTGTTGGTCGCCGACGGTGATGGAGCCCTGATCCATCGTCTCCAGGTGGTTGATGCAGCGCAGGAAGGTGGATTTCCCTGAGCCGGAGGGGCCCAGAATGACGACCACTTCGCCCGCCTGGACATCCATGTCGATGCCCTTGAGCACTTCGTTGTCGCCAAAGCGCTTGTGGACATTGCGTGCCCGTACCAGGGGCTTGCCCGTTTCCGCGGCTTGCGTGATTGGCGTGGTCATACCTTGGCCTCCAGTTCGCCCTTGGCGTAATAGCGCTCGATGGCGCTCTGGCCCACATTCAGGACGGTTGTGATCAGCAGATACCAGACCACGGCAACCATCAGCAATGGGATCACCTGGAACGTGGCGTTGTAGATGTTTTGAACGGAATGCAACAGGTCGCCCATGGCAATCACGCTGACGATGGATGTGGCCTTGACCATGCTGATGAGCTGGTTGCCGGTGGGCGGCACGATGGAGCGCATCGCCTGCGGAATCACAATTCTGCGCAGGACGCGGTTGCGTGTCATGCCGAAAGCCAGGGCCGTTTCCATCTGGCGCGAATCCACCGAGATCAGACCGGCCCGGATGATTTCCGCCATGTAGGCCGCCTCATTGAGCGCCAGTCCGATGATGGCGGCGGTCAGTGGCGTGATCAGGTCATTGGTGTTCCACGTTGCGAACGTCGGGCCCCACGGAATCCCCAGCGACAGAGTGGGAAACAGCGTGGAGAGGTTGTACCAAAATAGCAGCTGCACCAGCAGTGGCAGGCCCCGAAAGAGCCAGACATAGAGCCCGGCAAAGCCTCGCAGGAACGGGTTGTCCGAGATGCGGGCAATGGCCAGGACCAGCCCGATAGCAACCCCTATGACCATGGCCACAAGCGTCAGCCCGAGTGTCACCAAAAGCCCGTTTATCACGGTTTTTTCGGTGAGGAATTTACCGACAACCTCCCATTCGAAATTCTTGTTGGTGACAAGAACCCAGATGAGCTGGAGCGCCAACAGGCAAATGACACTGACACCCAACAGGCGGCCATAGTTACGCGAGACATGCGCATGGGCCACATTGCGTTGCCGGGCCTCCGCTGCGGGATCAGCGACTCCCTGGCGCAGAGCCTGGACGGCCTTGCTCATTTAGCCAGCTTCCCTGCCAGGTTGGCGCCCGGCGTCTTGAGCATGTTGTCGCTTAAGCCCCATTTTTTCATGATGATGGCGTAGGTGCCGTTGCCGTTGAGCTTTCGCATGGCTTCCAGGACGACCTCACCCAGGACCGAACCCTTCTGAACCACCGCGCCCTGGTAGAGATCATCAAAGCCATTTTTCTTGCCAAGGCCCGTCAACTCCAAAGTGCCGTTGGCTTGCTGAACAAAGTAAGTCAGCGGGGCATGGGAGGAAAAGAAGGTGTCGGCCCGCTTGGCGTTCACGGCCAGGATGGATGTCGGCTGATCTGCATACGCCTGGACTTCGACGGCAGGCTTGTTGGCGGTGGTGCAGGCAATGGATTGCTGCCGGATGACCTTTTCTGCGGACCCTCCGGCCATCACGGCCACTTTGCTGCCACAGGTGTCTTCCAGTCCATTGATGCCCTTGGGATTTCCTTTGGGTACGGCGAAGACCACGTATTCCTGCACAAAGTCGATGAAGTCTACAGACGCTTCACGGTCGACAAAATCCCCTATGGGCCCCATGGAAAACTGGTAGCGACCGGACTTGATCCCCAGCAGCAGGCCGGACAGGCCATTGACAGGTGCGAGGTTGATCTTGACGCCCAGTATTTCGCCCAAGGCCCTAATGAAATCCGCGCTGGCGCCAGTCATGGACTGGTTGCCGGTCACGATGGTGTACGGAGGGAAAGAGCCATTGTTGGCCGCGGTCATCTCTCCGGCGGCAAGAATCTCGGCCGGCAGTTTGGCACGCAGCTTGGCATCCAGGGGCTGGGCCGGGATCTTGACTTCCTCAGCGTAAACCGTGGAGCCGGCAAGTGCGGCGGCGACGAATGCAGTGCAAAACAGGTGGCGGGTGAACATGGCGAATATCCTTTGTAGTGGCAATGATGGCAATCAGTCGGCCCTGTTTTGGAGCACCGGCTTGTCGAAGCGCCGGTTTTCCAGCACCGGCAACACGGCCTTGGCATGTGCGATGCGTGCGGGGTCCAGCTCGGCAAATACCAGTGCCGGGGCTTCGGCTGCACCCGCAATGGTGACCCCTAGCGGATCGATCACCCGGCTGTTGCCGATATTGCGCTCCCCGCACTCGCCCACCGCCACCATATAGCAGGTGTTTTCCAGCGCACGTGCGGTCACCAGCACCTCCCAGTGCATTTCCTTGAGCGGCCCTTTCACCCAGGCCGCTGGCAAGACCAACACATCGGCGCCATCCAGCGCGAGCCGGCGGGCCAGTTCAGGAAACCGCACGTCGTAACAGGTCATGAGGCCGACTTTCATGCCGGCAACTTCCACCAGCGGCGGAACGTCCAGGCCCGGCGTGACGTTGGCGGACTCCTTGGCTGAGAACGCGTCATAGAGATGGAGCTTGCGATATTGGGCCAGGATCTCCCCATTGCGGATGGCAATAAGCACGTTCCAGACCCGACCTTCGACATTCGACGGGACATGCACGCTCATCATCGTGGTGAGCGGATTGCCACGGCTTGCGTTTAACAGTTGACTGACGAAGGGGCCGTCGAGTGGTTGCGCGGCCTTGCGGACCAGATCGGGGTCCGCAATGTCCCGGGCAAGGATGCCTTCTGGCAGGACGAGAAGATCTGCGCCCTTCGACAGGGATTGCGCCATCAGGCTCAGGCAGGTTTTCAGATTTTCTGGCCAGTCCCGGCTTACGGCAAATTGGCCCAGTGCGACTTTCAGCATGCTTGGTTTCCTTCAATGATTGGTTTAACTGGCATTGGTTTAAGTGGCTTCGCCAGGGAACAGATCGGCCGGATTCAACAAACCTGGCGTGATTTCCTGCGCATGCAGCTCCTGGCAAAAGTCCGTCAGCATGCGTTCATTGGCCTTGAAGCCGCTCGCGTTCCAGTTGCCTGGCAGATCGCGTGCACTTTGCCGGATTTCGTCCAGTATCCAGGGCGTGGTATCCGCATATTTCATGCGTTTTTCCATCCATACACGGCTGGACTCCGCAAAAAGTTCGCCCAAGGCCTGCGGTATCCAGGGGTGTTTGGCCACGATGGCGGGCTTGAGTCCCAGCAGGTGAATGCCCGGCATGTAACCTACTTCCTTGAAGTAGGCCACCTCCGCCGCACGGCAGTCGGACTGCAGCGTGCGCAGGCCGGAGCCGGGCTCGAAAAAGCCTACTGGCATAAACGGCGTAAAAACGGCATCCAGCGTACCCTCGCGCAACAGATCGACGAGCGGGCGTTCACCCGGCGCGGTGCTGATACGCCCGGGGCGGCCGAAACCGTTGAGACGCTCCTGGATGGGATGGTCATCAGACAGGCGTCCGACGAACCATTCGGCATCCGCGATTTCCACCCCCTCCCGGCGCAGCAGGGCACGTGTCCAGGTATTGCCGGAGTCTTGCCACCCCGTCATTCCGATGCGCTTGCCGGCTAGCGCACGCAGCTCGGTGAGCGGGCTCGCCTCTGTGGTGATGATGCAGTGCTGGCGAAATCCCCGCATGATGAAGTACGGAATCCCCACTATGGAGGTATCGCCGCGGGCCCGGCTTTGTGCATAGCGGCTAAGCGACATTTCGCCACCGTCATAACGCGGATCCGTCGCCAGATTGTTTTCCAGGGCGTTGACACGATGGAGTTCCAGGTTAAACCGGTTTGAGCGCACATCGCCAAGCACCAGTGGGGTGATGAAATCCCAGTCACGTACCGCGAGTTTGATGCTGATTTCCACTGCAATCCTTGTCTGAAAGAGGTGATTAGTTTGGGCTGACAAAGTCATGGGGGATGACTTCTTGAGACGAATATTAAATGTTTAAAATTATCCGTACTATATAATTTTTGTTACTGAACAAAGTATTTTCCCTATGCACCAAAACATTACGGCGGCGCACCTTGGCGAGTCATTAAAAGGCCTTGCAACCCGCGAGATGGCCGTCAAAATGGCCGCTTTGATCCGTTCTGGTGCGATTCCAATCGGGTCCCAATTGCCCTCCGTTCGGGATCTTGCCGAGGCCATGGGCGTCAGCCCGGCAACGGTTTCGGCCGTCTGGCAAGAGTTGCGACGGCATAAAGTCGTTGCGGGTATGGGGCGCAACGGGGTATGGGTTTGCGGCAACAAACCGTCACCAAGACCCGCCCGCTTTGAAAGCGTCGGTAATTTTGGCCAACACATCGTTGCCGATCTCACCTACGCCTCGCCTGATCCTGCGCTCCTGCCTGATTTGTCCCAGGCCTTGTTGCAGGGGGCGAAAACTCCGCAATTGAACAGCTACCGACGCGAGCCCATTACGCAGGCGCTGCGTGAAGCGGTTGCGTCACGCTGGGCGTATCCGGCAGAGGCATTTATGGCCACGAATGGCGGGTTTGATGGCGTATTGATGACCTTGCAGGCGCTGCTGATGCCAGGATCGGCGGTCGCCATTGAAGACCCCACCACGGCGCGCCTGCTCGATATTCTGGATCATATCGGTGCGGACGTGATTCCTGTGGCCTGTGACGAAGACGGGCCGAAGGCCGATTCACTGGCAGCAGCACTCCAGAAAAAACCAGCCGCCTTTATCTACCAGCCCCGCACGCACGCGATATGCAGCCATAGCGTGAGCGCGCAACGCATGCAGGAGCTGGCCAAGGTCTTGAAAAACAGCGAAACCTTGATCATCGAGGATGACGGTATCGGGGATGTTTCATCCCAAGCCGCAGTCAGCTTGGGTGTGCACTATCCAGATCGCACGGTCCACATCGTGTCGTATTCCAAATCGCTGGGGCCGGACCTGCGTTTGGCGGTCCTTTCGGGTTCGAGGGAAACGGTGGAGCAGATTCAGGCTTACCGGAATTTTGGGGCCAGCTGGACCAGCCGCATTCAGCAGGATGCGGTCGCCTGGATGCTGAATGATCCAGGCAGTATGGCTGCGGTGGCCAGCGCCAAAGAGGTGTATGCCGCTCGTCGCAATCGATTGATTGAAGCCTTGAAGCAAGAGGGAATCAGGGTGCCCGGTCGGGACGGACTGAGTGCCTGGATTGCGGTGCCTTCGGAGCAGTTCGCTATGGTCACACTGGCAGTCCGTGGATTCGCGGTGTTCCCCGGTTCCAGGTTCAGCATCAAGCCGCATTCACACATTCGCGTCGGCACCAGTTTGCCGATGGATCATGTGGCTTCCCTGGCGGAAGCGATTGCCCTTTGCATGCATGCTATATGAGTTGGTGGGGCGCACCATCTGTCGCCCACAGCGACGGTGGTGGGGACGCCGGTGGCGGCATGGCTGTTCGCCGAACCATTGACAGGGTGGCAGTTCCTGGGCGCCATGCTGCCGGGGGCGGCCATGCTGCTGCAGGCTCGACGGCGCCCGGCTTGAACGCCAGTCACCCCAGCTTTTTCACCAGCACCTGGCTCTTGCGATCCCAGTTGTACTTGCGCTTGCGGGCTTCGGGCAGCCAGTCCGGGTCAACCTGCACAAAACCGCGCTTGATGAACCAGTGCATGGTGCGCGTGGTCAGCACGAAGATGCTTTGCAGGCCTGCAGCCCGGGCGCGCTGCTCGATGCGTTTGAGCACTTTTTCGCCGTCGCCCTGGCCCTGGCTATGGGGTGACACGGTCAACGCGGCCATCTCGGCGGTTTTGGCTTCGGGGTAGGGGTAGAGCGCTGCGCAGGCAAAGATCACGCCGTCGTGTTCAATGATGGTGTAGTGATCGGCATCGCGCTCAATCTCGGTGCGGCTGCGTTTGACCAGCGTGCCGTCGTTCTCAAAGGGTTCGATCAGCTGCAAAATACCGCCCACGTCATCACCGGTGGCTTCGCGCAGGTTCTCCAGCTTTTCATCGATCACCATGGTGCCTATGCCGTCATGCACATAAATCTCCAGCAGCAAGGAGCCATCCACCGCAAAGGACAGGATGTGGCTGCGTTCCACGCCCGCCTTGCAGGCCTTGACGCAGTGCTGCAGGTAAAAGCCGGTGTCGGTCGGGTTTTGCGCGTTCGGCAGGGTGGCCAGCAGCTTTTCAGCGGCGGCCAGCGGCAGCTCGGTGTCAATCGGGTTGTCTTCACTCTCAGGCTGGTCGGGGTGAATGCGAATGCCCGGGATTTCGCTCAAAAAGATCAGCTTGTCGGCCTGCATGGCAATGGCCACCGAGGTGGCGACTTCTTCCATGGTCAGGTTAAAGGCCTCGCCGGTCGGTGAAAAGCCAAATGGTGACAGCAGCACCATGGCGCCAAAGTCCAGCGTGCGCGTGATACCGGCTACGTCCACCTTGCGCACCACGCCGGAGTGCATGAAGTCCACGCCGTCCAGAATGCCCACGGGCCGCGCGGTGATGAAATTGCCGGAAATCACCCGCACCGTGGAGCCGGCCATCGGCGTATTGGGCAGGCCCTGGCTGAAAGCGGCCTCAATTTCGTAGCGCAACTGGCCGGCGGCCTCTTGCGCGCAGTCCAGCGCGACTTCGTCGGTAATCCGCATGCCGTGCGAGTATTTGGCCGCATGGCCCTTGGCCTTGAGCTGCTCGTTGACCTGCGGGCGAAAGCCGTGCACCAGCACGATCTTCACGCCCATGCTCTGGATCAGCGCCAGGTCTTGCGCAATGTGCTGCAGTTTGCCGGCGGCAATCGCCTCACCGGCAATGCCCACCACAAAGGTTTTGCCGCGGTGCATGTGGATATAGGGTGCCACCGAGCGAAACCAGGGGACAAAGGTGAAATTGAATACGGTGGACATGGGCTCGATTTCAGGTTCAGGAGGGTGTGAACAACAGCAGCCGTACAACGAGCGGCTGGCTTGCGCCGCAAAACGGAAAAAGTGCTGTGAGTGTAAGGGAGGACGTCAGGTTTCCAGCGGGTGTGCAACCCCCTGCAAGTTTGCTTTAAGCCGGCGAGACGGGTATGGTTCACGTCCATGACTCAATTAGCGATAGGGTTTTGGGGCTGCTATTTTGGAACAACGGCTTTGATGCTGGCGGGTTCGGTCTTTGTTTTCATTCGTTCGCTGCGGCGGGTTGCGCTCAATGCCGCCTTGTCGGCAGTGGTGTCAGCCTTTTTTGTGCTGGCCTTTCTGGGCGCGCTGCCCATCGAGGATGCCGACATGTTGTCCCGCTTTCTGGCCCATGTGGCCAGCGTGGTGTCTGCGCTATTGGCGTATTTGCTGTTTTCCATGCTTGGCCTTCTGCGGCAACGCGAGGTCCGTCGCCGAACCATGCTGACGCTGGCAGCGCTGGCCGCCGTGGTCATGATGTCCGGCTGGCTGACACAGCCGCAACAGGCACTGAGGCTGAGTTTGGCGATGGTTTACCTGCTGGGCCTGGTGGCATTGATTCTGAGCTTGCGCAGTGCCTTGCGGGGCGACAGGCTGGCCTGGATGGCGGTATCCGGGGTTCTCTTCATGCTGGTGGCGCTGGCCGGTCTTGGCTGGATTGCGCTGGACCGGGCGCATGTGCCCTGGCAGGTTCATGCGGCAAGCGCCATCGCCGGCACCGCCTATATGGCCACCATGGCGTCGGTGTTGTGGATGCGTTACGCCTATCTCATCGAGCTGCACCAGGTGATGGCCTACGGGCCCGGCTATGACCCGGTGACGCGCATGCGTTCGCACAGTGAGACAGCCAATATGGTGGGCGCGGCGTTCAAGCACTACCGCGACGAGCCGGTGCCACTGGGCGTCATCGTGGTGTCGATTGCCAATTTGCCCGTGCTTGAAAAGCTGTACGGCCCGGCGGCTGTGAACCACGCACTTTTTATTTGTGCGGGGCGCTTGCGGCGTGTAGTGCCTGCGCATGTGGAAATGGGCCGGCTGGCTGGCGATGGTTTTTTGCTGCTGATGCATAACTGCAGGGACAGTGGCGCGCTGCTTCGGCTGGCACACACCGTTCAGGCGCACCTGGCCAAATCCGTGGTGCTCAATACCAGCATTGAATCCGCCTTTCTGGGCAAGCAACGCACCCACTGGGCGGCAGAGGTCGGGGTCGGGGTGCAGCGGGTGTCCAGGACCGATGCACGCGCGTCGAGGGCGGTGGCCATGGGGCGGGGCATCTCGCGCACGGCCTGGAGCTACCCGAGCCGGGTGGCCTGGTATGACGAGACCAGTGGCGAAATTGTGGGCATGCCTGAGTTTGTGCGCTGACGAGGGTGTTGCAACGCGGGCTATAAAGAAAAGAAGCGGCCCCGGGGCCGCAGATAAGCATGCAGCTGCCGGTGCAGGCGGGAACACCGATAATTCACAGCTTTGACTGCTGATCCGTCCTTGTCTTCTTCCTCGCCATCGCTCACCATCACCTTTCCCGAATCCCTGCCCGTATCCGGCAAGCGTGAGGAGATCACGGCTGCCATACAGGCGCACCAGGTGGTCATCGTCTGTGGTGAAACCGGTTCGGGCAAAACCACGCAGTTGCCCAAGATTGCGCTGGCCATGGGCCGGGGCAAGCTCAACTACCCGGCCGGGCAGCACGGCAAGCTCATAGGCCACACCCAGCCGCGCCGCATTGCCGCCTCCAGCGTGGCCAAGCGCATTGCCGACGAGCTCAAAACCCCGCTGGGCGAGGTGGTTGGTTACAAGGTGCGTTTTCAGGATCGGTTGAGCCGCGATGCGTCCGTCAAGCTGATGACCGACGGCATTTTGCTGGCCGAGACGCAGACCGACCCGCTGCTCAAAGCCTATGACACGATCATCATTGACGAGGCGCACGAGCGCAGCCTGAACATCGACTTTTTGCTCGGTTACCTGCGCCAGTTGCTGCCGCGCCGGCCCGACCTCAAAGTGGTCATCACCTCGGCCACGATTGATGCGCAGCGCTTTGCCGACTATTTCGCGTCTGTCAAAGGTCCCGCCCCGGTCATCATGGTGTCGGGCCGCATGTTTCCGGTCGAGCAGCGCTGGCGGCCTTTTGAGGAGTCACGCGATTACGACTTGAACGACGCGATTGCCGATGCGGTGGATGAGCTTTGGCAAAGCCCGCACAGCGCCGGCGACATTCTGATTTTTCTGCCCGGCGAGCGCGAGATTCGCGAAGCCGCCGACCATTTGCGCAAGCACCTGGCGCACCAGCCGTTGAACCGCAACGCCGAAGTGCTGCCCCTGTTTGCGCGCCTGAGCCAGGCCGAGCAGGACCGCATTTTTGACGGCCACACAGGCCGCCGCATCGTGCTGGCCACCAAC
Organism: Polaromonas sp.; assembly: GCA_036506595.1. Lineage (GTDB taxonomy): Bacteria > Pseudomonadota > Gammaproteobacteria > Burkholderiales > Burkholderiaceae_C > Polaromonas. The sequence goes on from DASXRN010000187.1 coordinate 15,480, forward strand.
GTGGCCGAAACCTCGCTCACGGTGCCGGGCATCCGGTACGTCGTTGACGCAGGCACGGCAAGGGTTAAGCGCTACAGTTTCAGGAGCAAGGTCGAGCAGCTCATGGTCGAGCCGGTGTCGCAGGCGGCCGCCAACCAGCGCGCCGGGCGTTGCGGCCGGGTGGCCGACGGCATTTGCATACGCCTCTATGACGAGCAGGACTTTTCAGGCCGCAGCCGCTTTACCGACCCCGAAATCCTGCGCAGCTCGCTGGCCGCCGTGATTTTGCGCATGAAGGCGCTGCACCTGGGCGCGGTGGAAGACTTTGCCTTTATCGAGCCACCGCAGCGCCGCGCGATTGCCGACGGCTACCAGTTGCTGGCCGAGCTGGGCGCGGTGGATGACGACAATGAGCTGACCCCGGTGGGCCGCACGCTGGCCAAGCTGCCGCTGGACCCGCGCGTGGGCCGCATGATTCTGGAGGCCAAAGACCGGCAGGCACTGGACGAAGTGCTGGTAATTGCCAGTGCCCTGAGCGTGCAGGACGTGCGCGACCGACCCATGGACAAGCAGGCGCAGGCCGACCAGGCCCATGCGAAGTTTGACGATGAAAAAAGCGAGTTTGTGGGGTATTTGAAGCTATGGAAGTGGCTAGGCGACTCGCGCGGTGGCCATGATGCTGCCCACAAGCTCTCCAACCGGCAATACGAAACCCTGCTGCGCGAAAACTTCGTCAACGTTCGCCGCGTGCGCGAGTGGCGCGACATTCATTCGCAACTGCACAGCGTGATCGGCGAGCAGAGCTGGCACCTGAACGACAGGCCGGCCAGCTACGAGCAGCTGCACCTGTCCATGCTGTGCGGCCTGCTGGGCAACATGGGCTGCAAAAGTGACGAAGACGACTGGTATTTGGGTGCGCGCGGCATCAGGTTTTACCGCCACCCCGGTGCCAAGCTCAGCAAGAAACCGGGCCGCTGGATCGTGGCGGCCGAGCTGGTCGAGACCACGCGCCTGTTTGGCCGCGGCATTGCCAACATCGAGCCGCAATGGATAGAGCAGGTGGCCGGCCATCTGCTCAAAAAGCAGTTGCTGGACCCACACTGGGAGAAAAAAGCCGCGCAGGTCACGGCGCTGGAGCGCGCCACGCTCTACGGACTGGTCGTTTACAACGGCAGGCGCGTGAATTTTGGTCGCGTTGACCCCGTCACAGCGCGCGAAATCTTCATCCGTGAAGCACTGGTCGCGGGCAACTGGGACACCAAACTGCCTTTTTTGGCGGCCAACCAGAAGTTGATCCAGCAGGTGCAAGACATCGAGCACAAGGCACGCCGCCAGGACGTGCTGGTCGATGAGGAGCTAATTTACGCGTTTTATGACCAGCAGCTGCCCGCCGATGTGTGCAGCGGCGCCAGCTGCGAGAGCTGGTACAAGGACGAAGTTAAAAAGCAGCCCAGGTTGCTGACGCTAAGCCGCGAAGAGCTGATGCGCCACGAAGCCGCCGGCATCACCACGCAGGCCTTTCCCAAGACCCTGCGGCTGGGCGGTGTGGACTGCCTGGCGACTTATTTGCATGAGCCCGGTGATGCCAAGGATGGCGTGACGGTGGACGTGCCCTTGTTTGCGCTCAACCAGGTCAACGAGGAGCGCTGCGAATGGCTGGTGCCCGGCATGCTCAAGGACAAGATTCAGGCGCTCATCAAAACCCTGCACCAGCGCCCGCGTTCGCGCCTGGTGCCGCTGCCCGACACCGCCACGCGCATGGCCGAGCAGCTCAACGAGCCGCAGCTGTTTGGCAGCGGCTCATTGACGGATGCGGTGCTCAAACTGGTGCGCGATGCGACTTCGTTAGACGTCAAGCGCGGCGATATGAAGCTGGACATGCTGCCCGCGCACCTGTTCATGAACTTTCGCGTGGTGGACGAGCATGGCCGCCAGCTGGGCACGGGGCGCAACCTGGGCGCGCTCAAGGGCGAGCTGGGCTCGCAGGCGCGCGGCGCTTTTCAGGCGCTGGCCGGTCTCAAGAACCTGGCGGTGTCGGTTCAGCCGAGCACCGGTAAAAATGCCGGTTCCGCCCCGGATTCAGCACCAAATAGGCCTCTAGCTCAGGCAGGACGGGCGCAAGCAGCTCCTGAAAATATAGCGCAAAAGGCGCCCAAAGCGCCAGAACGCTACACCAGCTGGAGTTTTGGCGAGCTGCCCGAGCTGATGGAAATCCGCAAGGGCGCGCAAACGCTGATTGGATTCCCCGCACTGATTGACCTGGGCGATGCCGTCACGATCGAGGTGTTCGACGAGCCCGATGCGGCAGCCGCCAAGCACCGCGCCGGTTTGCGGCGGCTGTTTTCGCTGCAAATCAAGGACGCGCTCAAATACCTCGAAAAAAACCTGCCCGACCTGCAAAAGATGGCCACCGCCTACATGCTGGTCGGCCGCGCCGCCGACAACTCGGGCGGCGGCACACTGGAAGAGCTGCGCACGCAAATCATCGAGGTGGCGCTGGACCGCGCCTTTTTGCTTGACCCCTTGCCCACGAATGAAGCCGAGTTCAAAAAACGGGTGGACGACGGCCGTGGCCGCCTGACCTTGATTGCCAGCGAAGTGGCGCGCCTGGCCGCCGGCATTCTGGCCGAGTTCGCCGTGGCCCAGCGCAAGATCAAGGACAGCAAAAACGCCACCGAGGCTGCGCTCGACGCGGCCCAGCAATTGCAGCGCCTGGTACCCAAGCGGTTTTTGACCGCCACACCGTATACGCAACTGCAGCACTTTGCGCGCTACCTCAAGGCGATTACGGCACGGCTGGAAAAGTGGCGCGCCGACCCGGCCCGTGATGCCGCCCGCATGGCCGAGCTGCGCCCGCAGGAGCAGCGCTACTGGCGTCTGGTAGCAGAACGCAAGGGCGCGACCGATGCGCGCATGCAGGAGTTTCGCTGGCTGCTGGAAGAGCTGCGGGTGAGCTTCTTCGCGCAGGAATTGCGCACGCCGCAGCCGGTCAGTGTGAAGCGGCTGGACAAGGCCTGGGCGCAGATTAATAGCTGAAGTCAACAAAAAGGACCTTGCGATGCAAGGCCCTTTTTGACTGAAAAGCAGCAGAGAGTCGGGTTCAACCGTCAGGATGCGCCTGCAGTTTTTTTACAGTTTGGCCAGCCGCCCCAGCGCCGCATGCAGCGTCTCATCCTTCTTGGCAAAGCAAAAGCGCACCACGCGCTGATCGAAACCGTCACCGTAAAACGCCGACAGCGGAATCGCTGCCACGCCGATCTCGGTGGTCAGCCATTTGCAAAAATCAGCTTCGCCCAGGTCGCTGACCTCTGAAATGTCCACGCACTGAAAGTAACTGCCCTCGCTGGGCAGCAGCTTGAAGCGGGTCTTGGCCAGGCCGGCGCGGAACAGGTCGCGTTTGCGCTGGTAAAACGCCGGCAAATCGAGGTAGGGGCGGTCATCGGCCATGTAGGCGGCCAGGCCGTACTGCACCGGGGTGTTGACGGTGAACACATTGAACTGGTGCACCTTGCGGAACTCGGCCGTCAGGGCGGCAGGCGCGGCGACGTAGCCGACTTTCCAGCCGGTCACATGGTAGGTCTTGCCGAAACTGCTGACGATGAAGGCACGTGCCGCCAAAGCCGGGAAGCGGGCGGCGCTTTGGTGAATCCGGCCCTTGGCCGCGTCAAACACCATGTGTTCGTAGACCTCGTCGCTGATCAGCAATATGTCGGTGGGGGCCAGCAGCTCCTGCAGCTTGAGCATGTCGGCCTGGGTCCAGACCGTGGCGCTCGGGTTGTGCGGCGAGTTGATGATGATGGCGCGGGTCTTGGGGGTGATGGCCGCCGCAATCTTGTCAAAGTCGGGGCGAAAGCTGCCGGGCGTCAAGGGCACGCGCACCACTTTGCCGCCGGCCAGCTCGATATTCGGCACATAGCTGTCGTAGCAGGGCTCCAGCACGATCACCTCGTCGCCGGGATGCACCACGGCCAGAATGACCGTGATGATGGCTTGTGTGGCACCGGCCGTGATGGTGATCTCGGTGTTGGCGTTGTAGCGGTGGCCGTGCAGCCTGGCGACTTTGGCGGCAATCGCCTCGCGCAGCACGGGCACGCCGGTCATGGGCGGGTACTGGTTCAAACCCTTGACCATGGCATCGGTCACGGCATTCACCAGCTTGGGGTCGCACTCAAAGTCCGGAAAGCCCTGGCCCAGGTTGACGGCCCCTTTTTCATGGGCCAACGTGGACATGACGGTAAAAATGGTGGTGCCGACGGCAGGCAGCTTGCTTTCAAGGGATGGGGTGTATTCTGCGGCGGTCATCTTCAAACTTCGTAGTCGTTAACGCGGCCGGCCATGGCCTTGGTGATCAGGGTGCGGTCCAGCTTGTCGCTGAGCAGCTCGGCAAATTTGTAGACAAAATTGCGCAGGTAGGCACTGCGTTTGAAGGCCACGCGAGCCACGTTCACGCCAAACAGCGGGCCGGCGGGTATGGCCATCAGGTCGCTGTTGGTGCCGTCGTCCTTGATTGCCATTTCTGCCACAATGCCCACGCCCAGCCCCAGGCGCACATAGGTTTTGATCACATCGGAGTCAATCGC
>DASXRN010000188.1:0-3384 GCA_036506595.1 Polaromonas sp.
CGGCAATCAGGCCGCCGCCCTTGAGCAGCCAGTTCATGTCGCCTTTTTGCGGCCAGTTGTCGCGCACAAAGGTCACAAACACAATCACCAGCGACACGGCAAACAAGGGGCCGGCAAAGTTGTGCAGGGTCTTGAGCGCCCAGGTCAGCCAGCCGAACAGCGTGTTGCCAATGACCGGTTGCAAGAAGAATTTGCCAAAGGCCATGACCAGGCCGGAGATGGCCAGGATGGAAAAAGCAATCGCGTTGGACCAGTGCGCCGCGCGTTCAAACGGGGTAAAGCGCTCGATCTTGCGGCCTGTGTCTGCACCATGCGTCTTGATGGCGCCCTTGCTGAAATAGAACATCGCAATCGCCAGCAACACGATCAGGAACAGCGAACCGCCGTAGGGAATGATCCAGTTGTTGCGCACCTGGCGCCAGGCTTCACCGGCATTGGTCAGGCGTGAGCCGGGGTATTGCACAAAAGGCTGAATCAGGTTGCCGGCTTCCGGTGCCTGACTTTTGGGCAGGCTGCTGTAACCGGTGACGCCCTGGCCCACCTGCCGCCACATGGGCGCATTGTTGCCAGGCTGGACTTTGGCGCGTTCGCCGTTGGTCTGCTTGGCATAGTTGGGGTCGGCACTGGCGTCAGGCTTGACCTCAAAAATATTCTGGCCCTGAATGCCACCCGTGGCTGCAGGGTCAGCAGGGGCAACGGCGGCCGGTAATGGCGCTGGCGTGACCACGCCCGATGCTTGCGCGGGCTGGGCCGCAGGCACCTGCGCTGCAGCCAGGCCCGTCAGGCCAATTGCTATTAAAAACATAGCTAATTGCGCACGTTTCATAAGGCCTCCAGCCACTTATTTCGCAGCATTCGTCTTGGAGTACTCGTTCTGGGTGTTCTGCGCACGGGCCTTGAGGCCTTGCTCCCAGCTGCTCTTGTCGCCCTTCGTCCAGCCCGGTGCCGCAAACTGGTTGTCAACGCCCTGGTACGCCGCCGCATCGCTCTTCGCACCGCCCAGGGTTTGCGGCTTTTCACCGCAGGCAGACAAACCCGCCAGGGCAATGGTGAGCAGCAGAAGGCGCATCATGATTTGGCTCCTGCAGGAGGTTGACCTGCCTGCCTGGAGCCGTAAGCCGTTCCCCAGCCCCAGACCTCGGCGCCCTTGCCGCGCTGCACGACACGGTTGCGGAAGATGTCGGCCACCACATCGCCGTCACCGGCCAACAAGGCCTTGGTCGAGCACTGCTCGGCACAGGCCGGCAGCTTGCCTTCGGCCAGCCGGTTGCGGCCATATTTCTCGAATTCAGCCTGGCTGCCGTTGGCTTCGGGGCCACCGGCACAGAAGGTGCATTTGTCCATCTTGCCGCGCACCCCAAACGTGCCTTGCGACGGGAACTGCGGCGCGCCAAACGGGCAAGCATAGGAGCAGTAACCGCAGCCAATGCAAACGTCCTTGTCGTGCAGCACCACGCCTTCGTCGGTGCGGTAAAAGCAGTTGACCGGGCAGACGGCCATGCAGGGCGCGTCGCTGCAATGCATGCAGGCGACTGAAATGGATTTTTCGCCCGGAACACCGTCATTGAGCGTGACCACGCGGCGTCGGTTGACACCCCACGGGACTTCGTTTTCGTTTTTGCAGGCGGTGACGCAGCCGTTGCATTCAATGCAGCGCTCCGCGTCACAGACAAATTTCATGCGTGCCATATCAATCTCCTCAAGCTCTTTCGACGTTGCAGATCGTCGTCTTGGTTTCCTGCATCATCGTCACGCTGTCGTAGCCATAGGTTGTAGAGGTGTTGATGGCTTCGCCACGCACCACCGGATGCGCACCGGCCGGGTAATAGGCCAGCATGTCGGCACCCTGCCAGCGCCCCGAGAAATGGAAGGGCATGAACACGGTGTCCGGCCCCACACGCTCCGTCACCAGGGCCTGCACATTCAGGCGAGCACCGGTCGGCGTGCTGACCCAAGCGCGCTCGCCATTGCGAATGCCCCGGTCCGCAGCGATTTTTGGATTGATCTCGATGAACATCTCCTGCTGCAACTCGGCCAGCCAGGGGTTGGAGCGGGTTTCCTCGCCGCCACCCTCAAATTCAACCAGCCGGCCGGAGGTCATGATCAGCGGGAATTTCTCATGCACCTTGTCGGCGATGTTTTTCTGCTGGATGGTTTTGTACAAGGTGGGCAAGCGCCAGAAGGCTTTCTTGTCGTCGTGGGTCGGGTACTTGGCCACCAGATCGGGGCGAATGCCGTACAGCGGCTCACGGTGCTGCGGAATGGCATCGGGGAAATTCCATACGACGGCACGCGCCTTGGCATTGCCAAACGGATGGCAACCATGGTTTTTCATGACCACGCGAATGATGCCGCCGGATGAATCGGTTTTCCAGTTTTTGCCTTCGGCTGCGGTTTTTTCGGCCTCGGTCAGCTCGTCCCACCAGCCCAGCTTCTTCATGAGCAGGTGATCAAACTCGGGATAGCCGGTCGTGATGTCGGCCCCCTTGGAGTACGAGCCGTCTTCTGCCAGCAGGTTCTTGCCCTCGCGCTCCACGCCAAAATTGGCGCGGAAGTTGCCGCCGCCCTCCATGACATGCTTGGACGTGTCATAGAGATTGGGCGAGCCCGGGTGCTTGAGTTCAGGCGTGCCGTAGCAAGGCCATGGCAGGCCGAAGTAGTCGCCGGTCATGTCGTAACCGGTTTCCTTGTCCTTGCCACCTCTGGACTTGAGGGTCTTGACGTCGAACAAATGCATGTTGCGCATGTGCGCCTTCAGGCGCTCGGGGCTCTGGCCGGTGTAGCCAATGGTCCAGCAGGTCTTGTTGATTTCGCGCAGGATTTCTTCGGGCATGGGCTCGTCCAGGCCCTTGACCTTTTGCATCTTGAAGTTCTTGGACAACTCTTTGGCAAAGCCCAGCTTCTCGGCGAACTGGTGCATGATCATTTGGTCGCTGCGGCTTTCCCACAGCGGCTCAATCACCTTTTCACGCCACTGTAGCGAGCGATTCGAGGCCGTCACGGAGCCGCTGGTCTCAAACTGGGTCGCTGCCGGCAGCAGGTACACCGCACGGTTGGGGTTGAGGTCTTCGGCCTTGCCCGGCATCGCCGCCATGGCGGCGGTGGCCGAAGGATAGGGGTCAATGACCACCAGCAAATCCAGCTTGTCCATGGCGCGCTTCATCTCCAGGCCACGGGTCTGGGAGTTGGGCGCATGGCCCCAGAAGAACACAGCGCGCAGATTGGAGTCCTGGTCAATGAGTTCGTTTTTCTCCATCACGCCATCAATCCAGCGCGAGACGGTGATGCCGGGCTTGCCCATCATGGCGGGCGAGGCATAACGCCCCTTGATCCAGTCAAAGTCAACGCCCCAGATCTTGGCAAAGTGCTTCCAGGAGCCTTCCG
>DASXRN010000189.1:0-4298 GCA_036506595.1 Polaromonas sp.
TCGTCACCGGGGTGTTGCTGGCAATCGCGCCGTCGATCAGGTACTCCTTGCCCACTAGCACCGGTGGAAAGATCGCCGGGATCGCACAACTGGCCAGGATCGCTTCCACGGCCGGTCCGGACGACAGGCAGACCGAGTTGCCGTGTAGCTGCTCGGTGGCAACCACATGGAGCGGCAGCGCCGCCTGCTCCAGCAAGCTATAGGATAAATTCTGCTCGATCAGCTGGCGCAGCCCGCTGGAATCGACCAGCGAGGGCGAGCGCGAAAACAGGCCGGCGATGCGACCCAAGGTCATCGGGAAGATCGTGCTGCGCTTGAGCTCGCACCAGATGCGCTCGAGCTGGCTGACACCGGCCAGCGTCGGATTGCCCGCGAAATACGCACAATTGATCGCGCCGACCGAAGCGCCCACCACCAGATCGGGCCGCACGCCGTGGGCGACCAGCGCATGCAGCATGCCGACCTGAATCGCGCCAAAACTGCCGCCGCCGGCAAATACAAAGGCGGTCTTGCCATGGGCCCTGGGTTCCATCTGCGCCTCCGTGCTGCCGACACCATTGCGCGGCTGTCCCTGCGTGCGGCAGATCACCCATCTTACAGCCGCGTCGGCACCGCGCAAACACGGGGAAGCCGCCGGAAAACCCGACACCGGCCGCACGAGAAGGACGACGTTTGCCGGCGTCGCGCTACCGCGGCGCGGGGCCGCGTCATGCCAAAGAAGTCAAAGAAGTGTGCGTCACATCCGTACCATTCACATTGCCGAAGTACTGAGCCAGCAGGTCCAGCGCATGGCGCACCTTGGCGGGCTGCTCGCCGCGCCGCGGCGTCACGGCATACACCGGCAGATCGGCCAGTTGCCAGCCGGGCAGCACCGGCAGCAGGCGGCCGTCGGCCAGCGCCTGGCGGTCGTCCTCGCTGACGCCCAGGCTGATGCCCCAGCCGGCCACGGCCAGCGCGTGCAGCGCCGTCACCTGCGAGGCCTGCACCCGGCCTTCCAGCCGCAAGGTCTGGTGTTCGCCGTTTGGCCCTTGCAGTTCCAGCATCTCGACGCCGCCGTTTCGCGGTTTGCTGCCCAGCCAGTCGTGCTGCAACAAGTCTTGCGGCTGCGCCGGCCAGCCGCGCTCGGCCAGGTAGGCGGGCGCGGCGCACAACTGCCGCGTCATGCGGCCCAGCTTGCGTGCCACCAGCGCCGAGTCGGCCAGCGCCCCGACGCGCAACGCAACATCGACCCGCGCCTCGATCAAATCAATCACCGCGTCATCCAGCAGCAGCTGCAGGCTGAGTTTGGGGTAGCGACGCAGCGGTGCCAGCGCGGTGGCCAGCAGGCCGCCAAAGCCGGCGGGCGCGGCCAGCCGCAGCTCGCCCTCGGGCTCATCACGCAAGCGCGCCAGCACCTGCTCGGCCGAGCGCGCCGCCGCCAGCATGGCGGCGCAGCCCACGTGGTAACGCTCGCCGGCCTCGGTCAGCGTGAGGCGCCGGGTTGAGCGGTGCAGCAGGGCCAGCCCCAGTGCCTGTTCCAGCTGGCGCAAATGCTGGCTCACGGCTGAGGGGGTCATGCCCAACCGCCGCGCTGCCGCGGTTAAAGAGCCCGCCGCCACGACCTCGGCAAAGATGGCCATGCGCTTGAGTTGATCCATGATTTTGACTTTATTGATTAGCGCTACTTCACAGTATTAGCGAATTAAGCCATCTATTCAAGAACTTGTGAAGTAATCAAACTAGAGGCTCTTTTACTTTATTTTCGATCCACCAGGAGTCTTTGATGAACATCGCACTGATTGGCGCCACCGGTTTTATCGGCGCACCCATCCTTTCCGAACTGCTGAGCCGCGGCCACCAGGTGACCGTGCTGGCCCGCAACCCGTCCAAGCTGGCGCCGCAACCCGGCCTGACGGTGGTGGCCGCCGATGCGCTGGACGCCCAACAGGTGGCCCAAGCCGTGGCCGGCCACGACGCCGTGATCAGCGCCTACAACCCCGGCTGGAGCGAGCCGAAAATCCATGACCTGCACCTTGAGGCCAGCCAGGCCATCGTGGATGGCGTCAAACGGGCCAACGTCAAGCGACTGCTGGTCGTCGGCGGCGCCGGCAGCCTATTTGTGGCGCCCGGCCTGCAGCTGGTCGACACGCCGGAGTTTCCGGCCCAGTACAAGCAGGGCGCGCTGGCGGCGCGCGAGGCACTGAACCGGATCAAGCGGGAAACCACGCTGGACTGGAGCTTTGTCTCGCCCCCGATCGGCCTGGCGCCGGGCGAGCGCACCGGAAAATACCGGCTAGGCGCCGACGAGCTGCTGGCCGGCCAGGGCGAGCAGCCGGCCGGTATTTCAGTGCCCGACCTGGCCGTGGCCATCGTCGATGAGATCGAGCAGCCGCGCCATCTGCAGCGCCGTTTCACGGTGGCCAACTAAAGAAAATCGACCTCCAGCCCAATCAACATGGGCGCAAGAAGCTATTAAAACGATAGCTAAAAACCCTTTGTGAGCAGCCCGCGCTACAAGGGGCGGCGACGCGCGAAGCGCACCACGGTGACGCCGGCGCGCGCCTGGCGCACCGAAGGCATCACCAACACGCAATCGTCATAGGGCGTCGTGACCGGCTCGGCCTCGTTCCAGCCGATCACGGTACCGGCTTTCTCAATCAGCTCCAGCCCCTGAAAGGGCTGGATGAAGCGAAAGCGCTCGCTGCGGGCCACCACCGGGCCGGTGACTTCCAGCACCCACTGGCGCGGCGCATCGTCCTGCAGCCAGTTGGGCAAGGCGCGCTGCAGAGCCCCGGCCTCCAGCGTGCCGGCGGCCAGCAGGAAACGCGCGCACATGTCCTGGGCCACCGTGCGGCTGGACAAGTCGCCATGAAAGCCGCATTCCAGCAGCAGCGAGCGGGTATCCGCATCAGCGCCCTCAGGGTTCAACTCGCCAAAACGGCCAAAGTCGCGCATGCGCACGCCGTCCTTGTGGCCGGCATCGACGACGATGTGTTCCGGCGCGCGCAGGCGCTTGGCCAGCTCGAGGTTGCGTGGCTGCATGCCGGCCAGCAGCAGGGGGGCAGCGCGTTCGTGCATCGAATGCAGATCGAGCAGCCAGTCGGCGCGCTCGACAAACGGCCGCAACTCGGCGGCGCGGCGGCGTTCCAGCGTGCTGCCGCTTTCGATGCGCTCTGCCAGCCACTGGCGGTTCAGGTCTTCATCGACAAAGCGCGAGGCGTCGTGATTGGCCGGGTCAAAGCGGTCAAACGCCGCCAGGTTGCAAAACGCCAGCGTCAGCTGGCCGCGCTGCGGGCGGATAGCCGCCTCCAGCAAGCCCTTGAGCGCCCAGGCGCCGCACAGCTCGTTGCCGTGCACCAGCGCGCTGATCATCACGGCGGGGCCGCTGAGCCCGGAGTCAAAATGCCAGACGCCCTCCACCCCGGTGTTGCCGGCGCGCCAGGCCGCGATGTCCGGCCGCTCCAGTTCAAACGTCAGAAGGCCGCTCATTCCGTGATCTTGGCGTAGTCGACAATTTTTTTGTATTTGGCGGTTTCCGTCTCCAGAAACTTCGCCAGGTCCACATTGGGCGCGGCCAGCGTGGAGCCGCTTTCCTCCAGCTTCTTGCGCAGCTCGGGCGACTGCATCGCCTCGCCGAACGCCTTCTTGAGCTTGGCCAGCACGGGCTCGGGCAGCTTGGCCGGGCCCATCAGCGCAAACCACACGCTGATATCAATGCCCTGGAGCTTGTGGTTGGCCGCCATGGGCGCCACTTCGGGCATCTGGGGCGAAGCCTTGGCTTCCGTGGTGCCCAGCGCAACCAGCTTGCCGCTGCGGATATGCGGCAGTCCGCTGGACAGCACGAACACGCCAAAGTCGATGTTGTTGCCCAGCAGGTCATTGGTCAGCGGCGCCACACCGCGGTAAGGGATGTGGGTCATGAACAGGCCGCCCTGCTGCTTGACCATCTCGCCGGCCAGATGCAGGGATGTGCCCACGCCGGAGCTGCCGTAGCTGAACTTGCCGGGGTTCTGCTTGACCAGGCTGAGAAACTGCCCCAGGGTCTTGACGCCGGACTTCTGCGAGGCCACCAGCACCAAGGGCTGCGAGGCAACCAGGCCAATCGGCGTGAAGTCCTGGATCTGGTATTTCACGGCAGGGGAAACCAGGCGGCTGATCGCGATTTCGTTGTTGGCCCCCACCAGCAGCGTGTAGCCGTCGGGCGCGGCATTGACCACTTTCTGGGCGCCAATGGCACCGCCGGCACCGCCCACGTTTTCGATCACCACCGGCACGCCCAGCCGCTTGGACAGCTCATGGGCCAGCGTGCGGCCGGTCAG
>DASXRN010000190.1:0-27727 GCA_036506595.1 Polaromonas sp.
GGCAACGGCAAATCAACCACCTTGCGTGCCGTGGCGGGCCTGAATGCGGCTGCGGCCGGCAGCATCACCTTCAACGGCGAGGCCATCCACCGCATGCCTGCCCACAAGCGGGTGCCGCTGGGCCTGTCGCTGGTGCCAGAAGGGCGGCGCCTGTTTCCGAAGCTGACAGTTCTGCGCAATCTGCAGCTGGGTGCTTTCACCCGCAGTGACAAGCATGAGGTGGCCGCTGGCATTGACGAAATGCTGGGTTTGTTTCCGATCCTGAAGGAGCGTGCCACCCAGCTCGCCGGCACCATGAGCGGTGGCGAGCAGCAAATGCTGGCGATTGCCCGTGGCCTGATGGCCCGCCCCAAGCTCTTGATGCTGGACGAGCCGTCCTGGGGCATTGCGCCCAAGTTCGTGACCAAGGTGCTGGACGTGATCCAGCAGGTCAATGCCACCGGTGTCTCCATCCTGCTGGTCGAACAAAACCTGCAGAAGGCCCTGAATATTGCCCACTACGGTTACGTCATCCAGACCGGGCGCATTGTCATGGAAGGCGCGGGCCAAACGCTGCTGCATGACGAGCGCATCAAGAAGGCGTATCTGGGCCTGTAGGCCCGCGCTTTCACCATCCAATCAGTCCCACACATTTTTAGAGAACAGACCATGAATTCAGTCATCCAGCAACCCGCAGACCTGAGGCAGCAAGCCAGGACAGGTGATTTCACCTTGCCCACGGCCGGTTACGCGCCGGGTTATTTGCAGGCCAACCTGATGATCATCCCGCAGGCGCAGGCCTTCGACTTCCTGATGTTCTGCCAGCGCAACCCCAAACCCTGCCCGCTCATCGAAGTGTTGGAGCCGGGCCAGCGGGAGCCGGCCTGCGCGAAAGGCGCGGACATTGCGACCGATATCCCCGGCTACCGCGTCTATCGCGACGGCCAGCTTGCCGAGGAACGCGACGAGATTGCGGGTTTGTGGCAGGCCGATTTCGTGAGCTTTCTCATTGGCTGCAGTTTCTCGTTTGAGGCGGCCGTGGCCGAAGCCGGCATTCCCTTGCGCCACGTCGTGCAGGGGCGCAATGTCGCCATGTACCGCACCAACCTGGCTTGCGTGCCCTCGGGTCCGTTCAGCGGCGAGATGGTGGTGAGCATGCGCCCCATTAAAAGCCGCGACGTGGCCAGGGTGGTGGAGATCTCTGGTCGGTTTCCCCGGGCGCATGGCGCGCCGGTGCATATCGGCAATCCGGCTGCGATCGGCATCGCCGACCTCGCCAAGCCCGACTATGGTGATGCGGTCAGCATCATGGATGACGAAGTCCCGGTGTTCTGGGCCTGCGGCGTGACGCCGCAGTGGATCGCGCAATCGAGCCGGCTGCCGCTGTGCATCACGCATGCGCCCGGCAAGATGTTCGTTACCGACCTGAAAGACTGAGCACCATGTCGACGCCGGTTTTCTAGCCTGTTCCAGCCAACTCAACAGCGCCAAGGAGTTCACATGAAGCCACTTTGGATGATTGCACTTTGTGCAGTCCTGGCCAGTCACGTCCCTGCACTGCAGGCCCAGACCACCTGGAAGCTCGCCACGGGTTACCAGGCCGAGTCTTTCCATACGCAAAACATCCTGCAGTTTTCGCGCGAGTGGGTACGATCTGTTGGCAATGAGGCCAATGATATTTTTGTGCCTTACTACATCCAGCAATAGGCCAACCCGTAGAACAGGCCGCAGCCGATTCAATATTTCCCGTATTCTTTAGAAAGCAGTTTCAAAAATGACCCAAGAAAACACCTCAAACACAGGCAGTGGACGCTGGCAGTTCTGGATCGATCGCGGCGGCACATTCACCGACGTCGTGGCCAAGAAGCCCGACGGTTCGCTGATTACGCACAAGCTCTTGTCCGAAAACCCGGAGCAATACCGCGATGCGGCGGTGGCCGGCATTCGGCACCTGCTGGGCCTGAAAGCAGGAGAACCTATTCGATCCGACGTGGTGGAGTGCGTGAAGATGGGCACCACGGTCGCCACCAATGCGCTGCTCGAGCGCAAAGGCGAGCCAACGCTGCTGGTGACGACGCAGGGCTTTCGGGATGCGCTGCGCATTGCCTACCAGAACCGCCCCCGCTTGTTTGACCGCAATATCGTGCTGCCCGAGCTGCTCTACAGCGCCGTCGTCGAAGCCCATGAGCGCGTCGGTGCGCAGGGTGAGGTGCTCCAGGCGCTGGACGAATCGCTATTGAAAAAGGAGCTGCTTGTGCAATACCAGCAAGGGCTGCGCAGTGTTTCCATCGTCTTCATGCACGGCTACCGCTATACCGATCACGAAAAAGCAGCCAAGCGCATCGCCCAGGAAGTTGGCTTCACGCAAATCAGCACCTCGCACGAAACCAGCCCGATGATGAAGTTCGTCAGCCGCGGCGACACCACTGTGGTTGATGCTTACCTCTCGCCCATCCTGCGCCGCTATGTGGAGCAGGTGGCCAGCGAGATGCCGGGCGTCAGACTCTTTTTCATGCAGTCGTCGGGCGGCTTGACCGATGCCCATGTGTTCCAGGGCAAGGACGCGATCCTGAGCGGCCCGGCCGGCGGTATTGTGGGCATGGCCCGCACGGCGGCCATCGCCGGCCATGCCAAGGTGATCGGCTTTGACATGGGCGGCACCTCGACCGATGTGTCGCATTACGCGGGCGAGTTTGAGCGCGAGTTTGAAACCCAGGTGGCCGGTGTGCGCATGCGTGCGCCCATGATGAGCATTCACACCGTGGCGGCCGGCGGCGGCTCCATCCTGAAATTTGACGGCGAGCGTTTTCGCGTCGGGCCGCAAAGTGCAGGCGCCAACCCGGGGCCCGCCAGTTACCGGCGCGGCGGGCCGCTGGCCGTGACCGATGCCAATGTGATGGTGGGCAAGATCCAGCCGCGTTACTTTCCGAAAGTGTTCGGTCACCAGGCCAATGAGCCGCTCGATGCCGAGGCGGTGCAGGCCAGGTTCGCCGAACTGGCCGCCCAGACCGGCCGGCCTGTCGAGGTGGTGGCTGAGGGCTTCATCAGCATTGCCGTGCAGCAGATGGCCAATGCCATCAAGAAGATTTCAGTGGCGCGCGGCTATGACGTGACGCGCTACACCTTGCAGTGCTTTGGGGGTGCCGGTGGGCAACACGCCTGCCTGGTGGCGGACGCGCTGGGCATGACGCGGGTGTTTGTGCATCCGTTGGCCGGTGTTTTGAGCGCCTACGGCATGGGCCTGGCCGACCAGAACGTGATTCGCGAACAAGCGGTCGAGCTCAAGCTCTCGGCGGCCGCGCTCCCCGAAATTGCCGACAAGCTCAAGGGCCTGGCCGCCACCGCTGAAGCCGAGTTGCAGCGCCAGCAGGTCAGCCTAGGGCCCATCACCACGCACCACCGCGTGCATGTGCGCTATGAGGGCAGCGACTCGGCGTTGATCGTGCCCTTTGGCACGCTGGATGAGATTGAGGCTGGGTTCGAAGCCGCCTACCGCCAGCGTTATTCCTTCCTGATGCAGGGCAAGGCGCTGGTGGTCGAGGCGGTGTCGGTCGAAGCCGTGGTGGCGGGCGATGCGCCGGCCGAGGCGCGCCACGCGACGCATGAGCCGCGCGAAGTGCCGCGCCGCGAAACCGTGCGCATGTACTCCGGTGGCCAGTGGCACGACGCGGCCCTGGTCGTGCGTGAAGACCTGCGGCCGGGCGACATTATTTCGGGCCCGGCCATCATCGCCGAGAAAAATGCCACCACGGTGGTGGAGCCCGGCTGGGAGGCTGCTTTAACGGCTCTGGACCATCTGGTGCTGGACCGGCGGGCCGAGCGCGCCATCACATTTGCAGCAGGCACGACGGTGGACCCGGTGCTGCTCGAAGTGTTCAACAACCTCTTCATGAACATTGCCGAGCAGATGGGCCTGCAGCTGCAAAACACCGCTTACTCGGTCAACATCAAGGAGCGCCTGGACTTCAGCTGCGCGCTGTTTGATACGGAGGGCAACCTGATCGCCAACGCACCGCACATGCCGGTGCACCTGGGCTCCATGGGCGAGAGCATCAAGACCGTGATCCGCGAGAACGCCGGCAAGATGCAGCCTGGTGACGTGTATGCGCTGAACGACCCTTACCATGGCGGCACGCATCTGCCCGACATCACCGTGATCACGCCGGTCTACCTGGGCGCTGCAGCACATGACAGGCCGACGTTCTACGTCGGCTCGCGCGGCCACCACGCCGACATCGGCGGCATCACGCCGGGCTCGATGCCGCCGTTCTCCACGCTGATCGAAGAAGAGGGCGTGCAGATCAACAACTTCCTGCTGGTTGAGCGCGGCGTGCTGCGCGAGGCCGAGATGATTGCCTTGCTGAAAAGCGGCAAATACCCGAGCCGCAATCCGCAGCAGAACATGGCCGATTTGAAGGCCCAGATTGCCGCCAACGAAAAAGGCGTGCAGGAGCTGCGCAAGATGGTCGAGCAGTTCAGCCTGGAGGTGGTGCTGGCCTACATGCGCCATGTGCAGGACAACGCCGAGGAGTCGGTGCGCCGCGTGATCACGCGCCTGAAGGATGGCGAGTTCACCTTGCCGCTGGACAACGGCGCACAGATCAGGGTGGGTATTCGGGTAGATGCGCAGAGCCGGAGCGCCGAGATTGACTTCACCGGCACTTCGCCCCAGCAAAGCAACAACTTCAATGCGCCGACCGCGGTGTGCATGGCCGCCGTGCTGTATGTGTTCCGCACGCTGGTGGACGATGACATTCCGCTCAATGCGGGCTGCCTGAAGCCGCTCAAGGTCATCATTCCTGCCGGCTCCATGCTCAATCCGAATCCACCGGCTTCCGTGGTGGCCGGCAATGTGGAAACCTCCACTTGCATCACCAACGCGCTCTATGGCGCGCTGGGCGTGATGGCGGCCAGCCAGTGCACCATGAACAACTTCACCTTTGGCAATGCGCGGCACCAGTACTACGAAACCATCAGCGGTGGCTCCGGGGCGGGCGAGGGCTTCAATGGAACCTCCGTGGTTCAGACCCACATGACCAACTCGCGGCTGACCGACCCCGAAGTGCTGGAGTTCCGCTTTCCGGTGCGGCTGGAGAGTTACGAGATTCGCCCCGACTCTGGCGGCGCGGGGCGCTGGCAGGGCGGCAATGGCGGCGTGCGCCGCGTGCGTTTCCTGGAGGCCATGACGGCCAGCATCTTGTCCAACGGCCGCAAGCACGGCGCCTTTGGCATGGCCGGCGGCGAGCCGGGGCAGCTTGGGCGGAATGTCGTGGTGCGCGCAGATGGCGGGGTGGAGGCGCTGGACCATATAGGCCAGGCCGACATGCAGCCCGGTGACGTGTTTGAGATCCACACGCCGGGCGGTGGCGGGTTTGGCAGCGTTTGAGGCCAGCGGCTGGAAAGCGCGTGCCGGCCGGCATTCTGAATGAAAATAGGCTGTAGCCCAATAAAAATGGGCGCAAGCAGCTATTAATTCAGGAGCGAATCATGGCCAACGCCTTTTCCGACAATTACCGTTTTTTGGCGGAGTACAACCGCTGGATCAACCAGCGCTTGTACGAAGCCTGCGAGGCGCTGAGCGATGAAGAGCGCAAGCGCGAACGCGGTGCATTTTTTGGCTCCATCCACCGGACGCTGAACCATCTGATCGTCGGCGACCAGATCTGGCTGCGGCGCTTTGTCCAGTGCGGTCAGGGTAACGGCATCACGCTGATGAGCCTGAATGCAAGCGTGCTGGACCTGCCCGATGGCAGCCGGCTGGACACGGTTTTGTTCGATGACTGGCAGGCGCTGCGCAGCAAGCGCGAGCAGCTCGATGCCGCGATCGAATCCTGGGTGGTCGAGATGCCCGACGGCTACCCGCAGTTCACCATGCGCTACAGCAATAGCAAGGGTGTTCAGCGTGCGCACCCGGCCTGGCAGGCGATGACGCATTTTTTCAACCACCAGACGCATCACCGCGGGCAGGTCAGCACGCTGCTGATGCAAGCCGGTATCGATGTTGGCGTGACCGACCTCATTGCGCTGGTCTAGCTTTTTAGCAACCTTTTTACTATGTATTCGATAGCTGCACTACGGATTTGTAGCCTGTCGCTGGGGGGGCTTTTGCGACGCCGGCGTTGATGCGCACCGGCAGGCCGGGTCGCTCGGTCAGCGTCGGTTGGATATTACTTGCCCAGCCCACGTCAAGCGCGTGCCGCGCGTAGTGCGTTCAAGCAGTTGCGCGTCCAGGTCGTGCTCCAAGTCTTTGATCGCGCGTGAGAGCGGAGATTGCTCGATGTGGAGCCGTTCTGCTACGCGTGCGAAGTGCAGTTCGTCGGCGACGGCAATGTAGTAACGCAGGTGGCGTAGCGCCATGACCTTCCCCCTTTTCGGTGCTACGAGCTAGATCTATTTGTCGCGTCGCAGTAGGTGCCAAGAGATGATGGGCCGTGGTATCAACCTACGTCGACAGGGAGAGCCTGTGCATAAGGAAAACCAAGCTCTCCTGAAGCGAAATTTGGCGGAGACACCACGACTTGCCTTGATCCATTCCGGAATTGACCAAGCTCATGGCCGGAGATTCCCTGGAATTGGACTTGCAAGACCCGTGGCTCTATCCATTCGCCGTTCACACCAAACCTGATAGGTCCCATAACCGTGTCAAAGGTTGCGCTTCGTGCGTAAGCCGAGAGGCTTGCATCGTCGAAGCCACCGGTGGCTTCTACAGCCTGGGCAACCACCTGCAATTGCGCATAGGCGAGCGGCGCCATGTAGTGTCCTAGCAGGTCGATGCCTGCGTCGCTGGCGCGTGCCTGGTAGGTATCCAGAAACTCCTGAACCCCATGGAACATCATCCTGGGGACTGGTGCCCAATACTCGTAGTTCACGAAGCCATTGAGCAGCGGGCCAAGCGTGGTTTTCACCGCTGTGTTTTGAGGTCCGATCATGGCACCGCCGACCATCTTTGGACGGAAGGCGTGTGTATGAATAGCTCGCACGAGGCCGATGGAGTCAGCGAGATAGGAGCAGAGAAACAGCAGCTCGCAACCACTTTCGGCGACAGCGTCGATGACAGGCGCGAAGTCTTCGGTCGCCAGTGGATAGGTAGCCTCGTGGACGATCTGAAAGCCGTACTTCTCGGCATTGGCCTTCGCGCCACGTATGGGATTGCGCGAGAATTCAGCATCCGCCGAGACCAGCGCCACGGTCAAAGGCCGAGGCATCTGCGCAGCGGCAAGCTCAAAAAAACCCTCGGTCAGGGCGGCATTTGGATCTGGTCCGGTTGGAATCATGGCGAAGTAGTTCGGATAGGCCAGTGCGTTGTTGACACCAAGGCCCATCAATCCCACGAAAAAGCGCTGCCGCTCCACTATCAGCGGCATCGCTGGCAACAGGGTGTTGGTGCCATAACCGCCAATGACGAGATCGACCTTGTCTTCGTCGATCAATCGTTCGTAGATGCCGGGAACGAGCGACGCGTCCGCCTGATCGTCATAGCAAATAAGTTCGACCGGACGTCCGAGCAGCCCGCCACGGCGGTTGATGTCCTCTTGCCAAATGTCGTGGGCGAGTCGAGCCGACTGGGTATTGCCCGCGACGGGACCTGTCAATGACAGGCAGTACCCGATACGGATGGAGGTTTGCATCTTGGACATGCTAGGCACCGGCGGGATCGAGAAAGACAAACAAAGAGTGGATGAGGCCATTCTCAAAATGCGCTATATCCATACCTGTGACGGCAACAGGACCATCCTTCGGGCCGGAGCACCATTTCAGACGCCCAATACCATGGTGACCGATAGCCGGACCAACTGCGCGAAAAACGAAACTCGGCGGCAGGCTGGCGAGTAGCGCGGTAACGGCTTCAGATATCGCGGCATGCCCTTTGGCGGAGGCATGCGGCTCGTTTAGCACGGCATCTTCGGCATAGAGTTCTCGAATCGCCTCGATACGCCGCCCCGCGTCGTGTTCGCCAAACACAAGCTCAAGGTTGGCCTGCATCAAGCCGTCATAGTCGATGAGGGCGGCGGACATCATTAAACCCCCGCGCCCGCGCGGCCAGCGAGAAGCTGCAGTTCCCAGGCCAAGGCGACACCGCTGGCACCGCCATGCTCGACAAGGACGTTCGCGAGTCCGGCCGCTGTCTCCTCCCTCGCCCAATCGCGCTGCCATTCACCCATCACGGCAAGCCAGGTGATCGGCACCGCACCGGCGGCGACCATGCGGCGCACGGCCATGTCATGAGCCTCGGCCGAGACGCCGCCCGAAGCGTCGGTAACGATAAATACGTCGTAGCCCTCGCCCAATGCCTGAATGGCCGGCATGGCGAGACAGATCTCGGTCCAGAGCGCGGCCAGCACGAGTTGCTTGCGCCCGCTTTTCTTCACGATGTCAACCACCCGCGAGTCTTGCCAAGTGTTGATGAAGGTGCGGTCGATCGGTTTTTGTTCGGGGAATACATCCTGCAGCCCCTTGATCAAATAGCCGCCGCGTTCTTCAATCACCGTGGTCAGGATGGTTGGCACGTTGAAGACTTTCGCCGTCTTGGCGATGCCGATCACGTTGTTGACGATCGTCGTCGGCTCGTGGCTGTTCAGATTGGCGAACTGGTACGAAAACGCTTCGCAGTTCAGCCGTGAATACGCTCGTATGTTCGGCGCACCACCTAGGCGAGATGTAGCCGAGCTGCTGGCAGTTCCTGCGTGACAGATTGCTGGGGGAGGATGTTGACTCAACCAATATGCGTATGCTGGTACCCGTTGACCACCGTTCCGGCCACAGCTAACCACTGTGATGGCATTGACCGGTAGATTCCAACGGTCATAGACCAGCAGATCAGCCAAATTCGGTGCTGGAGTCAGCATGAAATAAAAAAACCCGCCAGGTGGCGGGTTTTTGGGGCCGGTTGTGCGAGCCCTTGAAGATTATTTCTTGGCTGCGCTGGCAGCAGGTTTGGCGGCCTCAGCCTTGGCGTCTTTCTTCTCGTCTTTCTTTTCATCCTTGGCGGCAGGCTTGGCATCGTTAGCCTTCTTGGCGTCGGCTTTTGCGGTTTTATCGGCTTCGGCCTTTTTCATTTTTTCTTCAGCTTTGGCTTTTTTCTCTTCTTTCGCGGCGGCGGCAGGTGCGGCGGCTACAGCAGCGGCTGGCTTGGCGTCGGCTTTTTTCTCGTCGGCCTTGGCAGCAGGTTTTTCGTCTTTTTTGGCGGCGGCAGCAGGTGCGGCGGCAGCGCCTTTAAAGCTGGCGCCACCCACGGTCATGCCTTCGGCGGAAAACTTGGCAGCGTTGGTTTCACCAATGCCTTTGACGCGCTCGATAAAGTTGTTCCAGTCCTTGAAGTCGCCTTTTTTGCGCTCGTCGATGATCTTGGCCGAGATGCCGGGGCCGATGCCTTTGATGCCGTCGAGTTCGGCGGCCGTGGCTTTATTGACGTCCACAGCAGCAAAAGACACGGCCATGTACATAGCGGCGAAAAATGCCAGCAATTTCTTGATCATGAGAAAACTCCTCAAAGATGGGATTGAACTTGAAACACGTGATACATCCCTGTGAATAGGATGTCCTAAGCTGTAACGGCCGGGTTTCAAGCGGGGTTGACCAGCCCGCTGGAGTTTTTGCGCAGGAAAACCCTAGGGCTTCAGGTTTTGGCGCCGCTCAGCCACTGCATGTAAGCCGTCACACCGGTCTGCACGTCGGCAAACACATGGTCGCAGCCGGCCGCGCGCAGGGCGCTCAGGTCGGCCTGGGTGTAGCTCTGGTACTTGCCAACCAGCGCTGCGGGAAAGGTGATGTAGTCAATCAGGCCAGCGCGTGCGGCGTCTTCCGGGCTCAATGTCCCGGCGTTTTGCTCCTTGCGCAAGGTGTTGACGACGGCCGTGGCCACATCGTTGAAGGGCTGCGCCCGGCCGGTGCCGAGGTTGAAAATGCCGGATTTTTCAGGATGGTCGAGAAACCAGAGGTTGACGGCCACCACGTCGTCGATGAAGACGAAGTCGCGCATCTGGCCACCGGCGCCGTAGCCGCCGTATTCGCCAAACAGCTTGACCTTGCCCTCGGCCTGGAACTGGTTGAACTGGTGAAAGGCCACGCTGGCCATGCGGCCCTTGTGCTGCTCGCGCGGGCCGTAGACGTTGAAATACCTGAACCCGGTCACCTGTGTGGCGGCGTTTTCCAGTTTGGCGCCGAGTTCGCGTCGCATCCGCTGGTCAAACAGCAGCTTGGAGTAACCGTAAACATTGAGCGGCCGCTCAAACTCGGGTGATTCCTTGAACGTGTCGGAGCCGCCGTAGGTGGCCGCCGACGAGGCATACAGCAGGCGCGTGTCCTGCTCCTGGCAGGCATGGAACAACTCGCAGGACAGCGTGTAGTTGTTGTCCATCATGTACTTGCCGTCCAGCTCCATGGTGTCGCTGCAAGCGCCCTCATGGAACACTGCCTCGACCTGGCCGAACGCACCCTCGGCAAACAGGTCATAAAAGTCATCCGCATCCACATAGTCGGCAATCTTCAGGTCGGCCAGGTTGCGGAATTTGTCGCCTTCGGTCAGGTCGTCAACGGCAATGATGTCGTCGATGCCGCGGGCGTTGAGCCCTTTGACAAGGTTGCTGCCGATAAAACCCGCAGCTCCGGTAACAACGATTTTCATAATTGGCTCCTGCGGGTTTCAGAGGAGACTAACTTGCCCTGGCAAGTTATGTCGGAGCTAAAGCCGGCGGCGCCGGTGACTACGATTTTCATGATGAATTCCTTGGTCTCAATGCGCGGCGAAACGGTTGCCAGGCTACTCGCCGAAGAGCTCGTTGTAGTTCACGGTCGCGGTACCGAACTTGCCCACCACGATGCCGCCAGCGCGGTTGGCAATCGGCACCGCTTCACGCAGGCTCAGGCCGGCAGCCAGCATGGCGGCGAGCGTGGCAATCACGGTGTCACCCGCGCCCGTCACGTCAAACACCTCTCTGGCCACTGCGGGTACATGCAGCTCGCCTTGCTCGTCAAAAAGTGTCATGCCTTCCTCGCTGCGGGTCAGCAACAGGGCTTCGAAGTTGAGAGCGGTACGTAGATTATGGGCTTTGGTGCGCAGATCCGCCTCATCGCGCCAGGGGCCAATCACATGCTCCAGTTCGGCGCGGTTGGGGGTGATGACGCTGGCGTTTTTGTAGCGTTCATAGTCCGAGCCTTTGGGGTCCACCAGTACCACCTTGCCGGCGGCACGTGCCAGGGCAATCATCAGCACGATGTGGGCCAGGCCGCCCTTGCCGTAGTCGGAAAACAGCACCGCATCATGCTGCAGGTGCAGCTTTTCAAACGTGGCGGACTGGGAAGCCAGCACCTCGTTTTCGGGCGTGTTTTCAAAATCAAGGCGAATCA
This sequence comes from Polaromonas sp., assembly GCA_036506595.1. Classification (GTDB taxonomy): domain Bacteria; phylum Pseudomonadota; class Gammaproteobacteria; order Burkholderiales; family Burkholderiaceae_C; genus Polaromonas. The sequence goes on from DASXRN010000190.1 coordinate 11,326, forward strand.
GTTGCTGTTGCCGGCCAATCACGCGCAGCTTGACCGTGGTCTTGAGCTGTGCGTCGCGGCCAAAATAGGGCGTGATGCCGGTCTTGGCCACCAGGGCTTCCAGCTGATGGCTGGCTTCGTCATCGCCGACCACGCTCAGCAGCGAGGCCTGCGCACCGAGGGTCACAATGTTGTAGGCCACGTTGGCTGCGGCTCCAATGCGCTCCTCGGTACGTGTGACGCGAACCACGGGGACCGGCGCCTCGGGCGAGATGCGGTCCACCGCGCCGTACCAGTAGCGGTCCAGCATGGCATCACCCACCACCAGAACGCGGGCCGAAGAAATTTTTTCTGCTGTCAATTTCATTGCTGTTAATTTCATTGCGGGCTATGGCATGGTCATCTTGTAGGGTTACAGCTCTTCAATGCGGCGCGTCGGGTAGCTGTCCCAGGCCTGGCAGCCGGGGCAGTGCCAGAAATGCTGGCTCGCCTCAAAGCCGCAGGCGGCGCAGCGGTAGCGCATCAGGGGTTTGGTGGCCTGGTCGAGTGCGCGCTGCACCAGCGCGTGGTGGTGTTCATTTTCCAGCTTTTCGCCGGCAATCCATTTGCCCGCAGCCACCAGCGAGGCTTCCCGCTCCAGGTGCTGCACATACCACTGGCGGGCCTGGGCCGGGTCTTCTTCAAGTTTGACGATGGCCTCCATCGCATCGATGGAAGGCATGCGTGCATAGCTGGCCTGCAAGAGCGCCATGGCCGCGGGCTGCTGAGCGCTGGCCTGCGCGATGTTGGTCAGCAGGCTGGCGGCCAGGGGCAGGCCCTGGGGGGCGGTTTTCTCCAGCTTCAACAGCGTTTGCAAAGCCTCCTGCGGCTGGCCCAGCTGGTGTTGCAGCTTGGCCAGGTCAATCAGCGGCCTGGCCGAGGCGGGGGCCATGGCTGCGGCTTCATGCAGGGTGGCCAGGGCCTTGGCGGTGTCGCCTGCAGCGGCAGAGGCGCTGGCCTGCTCGCACAGGTAGTGCGCCTGCCGGGTGCTGAAACTGCCATGGCTGGAATGCCCCAAGCGGGCGGCAATTTCCGTGGCATTGGCCCAGTCGCGCGAGCGTTCATAGATCGACAGCAAGGCGAGCCGGGCCTCTTCTTCAAACGGTGTGCCTTCGAGTTTGCGCAGGGCGATCTCGGCGCGGTCCAGCAGGCCGGCCTTCAGGAAATCCAGCGCCAGCGCATGCTGGGCACGGTCGCGTTCGGGCTGGGTCAGGTCACCGCGTGACATCAGGTGTTCATGCACGCGCACGGCGCGCTCGTACTCGCCGCGGCGGCGAAACAGGTTGCCCAGGGCGAAGTGCAGCTCCGAGGTGTCGGGGTCGTTCTGTACTGCTTCAATGAAAGCGTCAATTGCCTGGTCCTGCTGCTCGTTGAGCAGGAAGTTCAGGCCTTTGAAGTAGGCCTTGGGTGCCTGGCGGTTCTCAATGCGCAGCTGCCTCAGGTCCAGCCGCGAGGCCAGCCAGCCCAGCGTGAAGGCGATCGGCAAGCCGAGCAAAATCCAGGTGAAATCAAATTCCATGGTGAAACGAGGAGGGGTCGTCCGTCGCACTTGTGGTGCTGCTGAAAGGATGGCGTTGCGCAGCTTTGCGTTTTTTCCACCAGCGCGGCATCATCACAAAAACGCCCAGCGCCAGCCCGCAGGCGAAGGCCGCCAGAACAACCAGCACCAATGGCGCTTGCCACAAGGTGCCAAAAAAGAAATGCACCGCAACCGTCTGCTGGTTATTCAGTGCAAAGGCAAACAGTGTAAAAAAAATGGCTGCCTTAAGCAGCCACATCAGGTATTTCACTTGGCAATCCTCCTAGTGGTCTGGCGATTGTAGCCAGCCCACCGTGGGAAACCTGAAGACCTTATTTGGCCTCAGTGACCGCAAGCAACTCCTGGGTTCGCGCATCCACGGCTTCCCGCAATGCCTTCCCCGGTTTGAAATGGGGCACCCGCTTTTCAGGGATGGCCACACTTTCTCCAGAGCGGGGATTCCGGCCCATGCGGGGCGGACGCCGGTTGATGGAGAAACTGCCAAACCCCCTGATTTCAATCCGGTGGCCGCGCACCAGCGCGTCGCTCATGGCATCAAGAATGGTCTTGACGGCATATTCGGCATCGCGGTGCGTCAGCTGGCTGAATCGGGCTGCCAGTTCTTCGACAAGATCGCTTCGGGTCATCTTCGGCTAGCTACTTGGGGACAGAGCAGGTGGGCAGCTTTGCTGCGTCGCCTGGCCTGTCCCGCAAAGCTATTACTTTTCGCTGTTTTCCATCTTGGCGCGCAGCAGGGCGCCCAGGTTGGTCAAGCCAGCGTTTTCACGCGAGGACTGCTGGCTCAGGTTGGCCATGGCTTCCTGCTGGTCAGCGTTGTCCTTGGCTTTCACCGACAGCTGGATGTTGCGGGTCTTGCGATCCACGTTCACCACGACTGCAGACACTTCGTCGCCTTCTTTCAGCACGTTGCGCGCGTCTTCAACGCGGTCACGGCTGATTTCGCTGGCGCGCAGGTAGCCAATGATGTCTTCGCCCAGATCGATTTCGGCGCCCTTGGCATCAACCGTCTTGACCTTGCCGGTCACAATCGCGCCCTTGTCGTTGATCGACACAAAGGTGGTGAATGGGTCGGAATCCAGCTGCTTGATGCCCAGGGAGATACGCTCGCGGTCGACGTCGACAGCCAGCACAATCGCTTCAACTTCCTGGCCCTTTTTGTAGTTGCGAACGGCGGCTTCGCCGGGCTCGTTCCACGAGAGGTCAGACAGGTGAACCAGGCCGTCGATGCCGGCCGCCAGGCCCACAAAGACGCCGAAGTCGGTGATCGACTTGATGGGGCCCTTGACGCGGTCGCCGCGCTTGGTGTCTTGCGCGAATTCTTGCCATGGGTTGGCCTTGCACTGCTTCATGCCCAGGCTGATACGGCGCTTGTCTTCGTCGATTTCCAGAACCATGACTTCGACTTCATCGCCGAGTGCCACGAGCTTGCTTGGCGCGACGTTCTTGTTGGTCCAGTCCATTTCAGACACGTGCACCAGGCCTTCGATGCCTGGCTCGAGTTCCACAAACGCGCCGTAGTCGGCGATGTTGGTGATCTTGCCGAACAGGCGCGTGCCTTGCGGGTAGCGGCGGTTCACGCCCATCCATGGGTCGTCGCCCATCTGTTTCAGGCCCAGGGACACGCGGTTTTTCTCGGTGTCGAACTTCAGGATCTTGGCCACGATTTCCTGGCCAGCCGTCACCACTTCGCTTGGGTGACGCACGCGGCGCCATGCCATGTCGGTGATGTGCAGCAGGCCGTCAATGCCGCCCAGATCAACGAAGGCACCGTATTCGGTGATGTTCTTGACAACGCCCTTGACGGCACTGCCTTCTTTCAGGGTTTCCATCAGCTTGGCGCGCTCTTCGCCCATGCTGGCTTCCACCACGGCGCGGCGGCTCAACACCACGTTGTTGCGCTTGCGGTCGAGCTTGATGACCTTGAATTCCATGGTCTTGTTCTCGTAGGGAGACAAGTCCTTGATGGGGCGGGTGTCGATGAGCGAGCCGGGCAGGAAAGCGCGGATGCCGTTGACCAGAACGGTCAGGCCGCCCTTGACCTTGCCGCTGGTCTGGCCGGTGACGAATTCGCCGGATTCCAGGGCTTTTTCCAGGCTCATCCACGAAGCCAGGCGCTTGGCCTTGTCGCGGCTCAGCAGGGTGTCGCCGTAGCCGTTTTCAACGGAGTCGATGGCCACGGAAACAAAGTCGCCGACCTGGACTTCGAGTTCGCCCTGGTCGTTTTTGAATTCTTCGAGGGGGACATAAGCCTCGGATTTGAGTCCGGCGTTCACAACCACGTGGTTGTGATCGATGCGCACTACTTCAGCAGTGATGACTTCACCGGAACGCATTTCGGAGCGTTGCAGCGATTCGTTAAACAGGTCGGCAAAAGATTCAGACATGATTTTCCTAATCCACAAAGCAGGGTTCCAATAGCGAAATTGCTATTGTTTTTATAGCTGATTGCGGCGGTTTTGTGCGGGTATCCGCGGGTTACGTTAAAGAACCAGCTGACCGGCGCGCTATGGGAGGCGCGCGCGACGGGGGTCAGAAGGGCCGGGTGCCATGCCACCAGTCAATCACCTGATCAACCGACTTTTCAATCGACAGATCAGAATTGTCCAGCAGCCGGGCGTCATCAGCAGGTTTCAAAGGGGCGGCCTGGCGTGACATGTCACGTGCGTCGCGCGCCTCAAGATCTTGCTGAATCTCAGCGATTGTAGTCGAATTTCCCTTTGAAATCAATTGCTTATGGCGGCGTTCCGCCCGGTGCAGGGCGCTTGCTGTCAGGTAGATTTTGAGCGGTGCATCGGGAAATACGACGGTTCCCATGTCCCGGCCATCGGCCACCAGGCCGGGCAGCCGGCGGAAACCGTGCTGGAGGTCCAGCAAGGCCTCCCGAACCTGGGGGTGTGCCGACACTTTCGAGGCGGCCATGCCGGCCGCTTCGCTACGGATGGCCTCTGAAACGTCTTCGGCCTCCAGGAAAACGCGATCATCCTGAAAGCGGACAGGCAGGGCGCGTGCAATCCGCGCCACACCGGCAGCGTCGTCCAGCGAAACGCCGGCCCGCGTGGCGGCAAAGGCGCTTACGCGGTACAGGGCGCCCGAATCGAGAAAGTGGTAGCCGAGTCGTTGAGCGGTCAAGGCGGCCAGGCTGCCCTTGCCGGAAGCCGTCGGGCCGTCGATGCAAATGACGGGAATCTGGGCGGTTTCGGCCTCGGTCACGGCAAACAAGGCTTCGAAATAGTCCGGGAAGGTCTTGGCGACGCACTTGGGGTCGAGAATGCGGACGGGCAACTGCGCCGGATTGAAAGCTGCCAGCGAAAAACACATGGCGACGCGATGGTCGTCGTAGGTGTGAATGGCGGCGGCTTTCCATTGGGCAGCTTGTGCTGGCGGGGTGATCTTGAGGTAATCAGCCCCTTCTTCGACCGTAGCGCCGAGCTTTTGCAGCTCGCAGGCCATGGCGGCGATGCGGTCGGTTTCCTTGACGCGCCAGCTGGCGATGTTGCGCAGTGTGGTGGTGCCGTCGGCATACAGCGCCATCACGGCCAGCGTCATGGCGGCGTCGGGGATGTGGTTGCAGTCCAGGTCAATGGCCTTGAGCGGCCACCCTTCGCCTGGCTTACCGCGCGAGATGCGCAGCGAGTTGGGCGTGCTTTCAATCTCCGCGCCCATCATCCGGGCGGCTTCCACAAAGCGAATATCGCCCTGGATCGAATCGGCACCCACACCCAGAATTTCTATGCCATTTTGGCCCCCAGCCCTTTCGGCAAGAGCGCCAAGTGCTATGAAATAGCTAGCGGAAGAGGCGTCGCCTTCGACATGGATTTCACCCGGCGACTGGTATTGGCTACCGGCCGGAATGATGAAGCGCTGCCAGTTGTCAGCACCCAGCGGGCGCTGGACGTGAATGCCGAAACGCTGAAGCAGGTTGAGCGTGATTTCGATATAAGGCCTGGAAATCAGCTCGCCCACTACCTCAATGCAGATATCGCGGCTGGCCACGAGCGGCAGCGCCATCAGCAGCGCCGTCAGGAACTGGCTGGAAACATCGCCGCGCACACGGATGGGCTCGTCCAGTTTCAAATGGCCGGGGCGCAGGCGCAGTGGCGGAAAGCCTTCATTGCCGAGGTAGTCAATCGAGCAGCCGAGCTGCCTGAGCGCGTCGACCAGATCGCCAATCGGCCGCTCGTGCATGCGCGCAACCCCCGACAGCTCAAACTCCCCGCCCAGCAGCGCGAGCGCCGCCGTCAGGGGGCGCATGGCCGTGCCGGCATTGCCCATGAAAAGCTTTGCCTTGGTCTGGACGAGCTGGCCACCCAGTCCACCGATCACGGCGGTATCTCCGTTTTGTTGCACGGTGCAACCCAGCCGCTCGAGCGCCGTCAGCATGACGGCGGTGTCGTCAGACGCCAGCAGGTCGTGCACCGTGGTTTGCCCACGGCTCAACGCGGCCAGCAGCAAGACGCGGTTGGAAATGCTTTTGGAGCCGGGCAGGCGGACCGTGCCTCCCGCCCTGGCCAGTGGCGGAATATCCAGGGACTCAATATCGAACATGGGCCAGGGCTTATTTTTGGGGGTTTTTCGAAGAGATGCGCCAGTTGGCGCGCGTTTCGCTGGCTTGCTCAATCTGGGCTTCCAGTGCGTCACCACTGCTGCTGGCAATCAGCTGCTCCAGTGAGCGCAGGGCTTGCTGGAAAATTTTGGATTGCTCCAGCAGTTCTTCACGGTTGGCAATCAGGATGTCTCGCCACATGGTGGGGTCGCTGGCGGCTATGCGTGAGAAGTCGCGAAAGCCGGGTCCCGCCAGTGACATGTATTCTTGCCCGTGTTCCTGCCCGGTAATGCCGTTGATCAGGGCGAAAGCGATCAAGTGGGGCAGATGGCTCACCGCTGCATAAGCCGCATCATGAGACTGCGGCGACATCTTGACGACATGGCTACCCAATGCGGTCCAGACATCAACCGCCTTTTGCAACTGAACCGTGAGGGTGCGCTCGATGGGCGTCAGGATGACCTGCTTGCCGGTGTACAGGTCCGCGTCGGCGTGCTCGACACCTGACACCTCCTTGCCGGTGATGGGATGGCAGGGCACAAAAGAGCCCACGTTGTCACGCAAAACGCGTCGCGCCGCGTCAACCACGTCGCGCTTGGTTGAGCCGACGTCCATGATCAGCGTGTTGGGTCCCACCAGATGCCGGATGGCTTTGAAGGTGGCTTCGGTGGCCGACACCGGAACCGCCAGCAGCACAATATCGGCGCCGGAAACGGCCAGCAGGGCGGAGGGCGCTTCCACGTCAATGACGCCCATCTGGCGCGCGCGTTCGGTGGTGGAAGGGGATTTGCTGTAGCCAACGACGCGTTTGACCAGGCCGGCGCGTTTGAGCGCGAGCGCAAAAGAGCCACCCATCAGGCCGCACCCAATGAGACCTAATTGTTCAAACATGACGCAGCACCAGCCTTTGTTGTCTTTGTTGTAATCGTTGCATAGGATCCTGCCCGTGACCTTGTCCGGGCATCAATCGCTGACCGGGTAGGTTCCCAGAACTTTGTAAAACGCGCAAAGCTGCTGCAAATCAGCCAGCGCCGCTTTCACATGCTCCTGCGATGGGTGGCCTTGCAAGTCGATATAAAAATAATATTCCCACTGGCCCGAGCGGGCCGGGCGTGACTCGAAGCGGGTCATGGAAACGCCATGCGTTTTCAGGGGAACCAGCAGGTCGTGCACCGCGCCGGGCCGGTTGGGGACGGAAACAATCAGGCTGATGCAGTCCTTGCCGGATGCCTGGGGTGCCTGCAGGGTCTGCGGCAGACAGACCACGACAAAGCGGGTGCGGTTGAAGGCGTCGTCCTGAATCGCATGCGCCGCGACATGCAGGCCAAACTCAGCACCGGCGCGTTCACTGGCAATGCCGGCCCAGGCCGGGTTGGTCGAAGCCAGCCGCGCCCCTTCCGCATTGCTGGAGGCCGCATGCCGCTCGGCATGCGGAAGGTGGGTGTTGAGCCAGTTCTGGCACTGGGCCAGTGCCTGGGGATGGGCGTAAACCGCCGTGATGCCTTCCAGCGTGTTGGACAGGCGCAGCAGGTTGTGGCGCACCAGCAGGCTGGTTTCGCCGATGATGTGAAGCGGGGAGTTCAGGAACAGGTCCAGTGAGCGGGTGACCACGCCTTCCGTGTTGTTTTCCACCGGGACCACGCCGAAATCGGCCGTGCCTGCCGTGGCGGCACGAAACACTTCATCAAAGCTGGCGCAGGGCACATGTTCGATGCTGGAGCCGAAAAACCGCACCGCCGCTTCTTCGCTGAAGGTGCCCGCCGGCCCGAGGTAGGCGACGCGCTGCGGCGCTTCAAGCGCGCGGCAGGCCGACATGATTTCGCGCCAGATGGTGGCCACATTGGCGCTTTTGAGGGGGCCGGGGTTGGCGGACTGCAGGCCATTGATGACCTCCGCTTCGCGCTCGGGCCGGAACACGGTTGAACCTTCGGCGCGTTTGATTTCGCCGACTTCGTTGGCCAGCGCGGCGCGCCGGTTCAGCAGGATCAGGAGTTCGCTGTCCGTGGCATCGATCAGGGTGCGGAGTTCCGGGAGTGTTTTGGCCATGTTCAGCTTTGGGTTCTCTCAAATTCCTGCATGTATGCCACCAGCGCCTGCACGCCTTCGACCGGCATGGCGTTGTAAATGCTGGCGCGCATGCCGCCCACCGACTTGTGCCCTTTGAGCTGCAGCAGGCCGTGTGCTTTCGCACCCGTCAGGAACGCTTCGTTGCGCGACTCATCGCGCAGGAAAAAAGGCACATTCATGCGTGAGCGGCAGTGAGGTGCCACTTTGTTGAAATAAAACGCAGAACTGTCGATGGCGTCGTACAGCAAGCTGGCTTTGGCCATGTTGCGCCGCTCCATGGCGGCGACGCCCGACAAACCGTTTTCGGTCTGGCGCTTGAGCCAGGCAAAAGTCAGGCCGGCGATGTAGATCGAATAGGTCGGCGGCGTGTTGTACATCGACTGGTTGTCAGCCACGGTTTTGTAGTTGAAGGCGCTGGGGCAGACGGGCAACGCATGGCCCAGCAAGTCCTCACGGACGACGACCAGCGTCACCCCGGCCGGACCGAGGTTCTTTTGCGCGCCGCCAAAAGCCAGACCGACACGTGACCAGTCAACGGGCCTGGAAGCCACGTGGGATGAAAAATCGATGACTAGCGGCGCATCACTGCCCAGGGCTTTCAAGTCCGGCAGCTCTTGAAACTCCACGCCATGGATGGTTTCGTTGCTGCAAATATGAACGTAACTGGCATTGCGTCGCAAATTCCAGCTGGCGGGTGGTGGCAGGCTGGTGTGGCTACTGCTTTCATTGCTGGCCGCAATGTGCACGTCACAGTATTTACGTGCTTCTTTTTGTGACTTGTCGCTCCAGCTGCCGGTCACGACAAAATCGGCCGAGGCACCGCGCGAAATATTCAGCGGCACGATGGCGTTTTCTGCGAGTCCACCGCCTTGCATGAACAGTATTTTGAAGTTGGGCGGAATGGCCATCAACTCACGGAAATCGGCTTCCGCATTTTCGTAAATGGAGATGAATTCCTTGCCGCGGTGGCTCATCTCCATGACGCTCATGCCGCTGCCATGCCAGTCCAGCATCTCGGCCGCAGCCTGCTGCAGAACCGCTTCGGGCAATATGGCAGGCCCTGCCGAAAAATTGAAAGGCCGGGTCATTTCTTGGCGGCAGGCTTGCCCGTCCCAGCCGGTGGTGCCGAACCCACAATCTTGGTGGCTGCGTCATTGAACTGCTGGGCGCGCGCCGCGACATCGGGGCGGGCGGCTTCCAGGAGCTTCTGTACAAAAATATTGCCCAACTCAGGCGTGGCCGCCTGGTATTTCTTGACGACTGGCGATTCAAAGAATGCCGCCAACTGTTTCAATTCATCAAGGCTAAAGCGCTCGGCATAAACCGGCACCATGGCATTGGTACCGATGGTGCTGACTTTGCTGCTGATCACTTTTTTGGCGTCATCCGCATATTTTTTCAGCTCTGCATTCAACTCTTCCGTGGCTTTGGCCTGTCTTGCCTTGGGGACATTGGCTTCCAGTTTCGGGCCCCAGTTTGCGATCAGGTCTTGCACCGAACTCTCGGCCAACTGGTCTACCAGCCGATCCAGCTCTGGCCCCTGTTGCAGCGACACGACTTTGGCCGCCCATTCTGTTTTGGGGTCAGTCGTTTGCGCATGAGTCGTTGTGGCAAGGGTCAGGCCAGCCAGAGCCAGCGCGAGGAGTGATTTTTTCATCAATTGCTTTCAGCGTTAGAGGCATCTTTGCCTGCATCATTGTCAAGGTCACTATCGTCCAGCGAGGCATCGTTTTCGACGATTCTCTGCAGTCCGCTCAATTGTGAGCCTTCGTCGAGGCCAATCAGGGTGACGCCCTGGGTGGCCCTTCCCATCTCGCGGATTTCACTGACACGCGTGCGAACCAGCACGCCCTTGTCGGTGATCAGCATGATTTCGTCGTCAGCGTGCACCAGTGTCGCCGCAACCACTTTTCCGTTGCGCTCGCTTTGCTGGATGGCGATCATGCCTTTGGTACCGCGGCCGTGACGGGTGTACTCGGTAATGGAAGTGCGCTTGCCGTACCCGTTCTGGGTCGCCGTCAGCACGCTTTGTTGCTCGTCCTCCGCGACCAGCATGGCGATGACGCCCTGGCCTTCTTCCAGCGTCATGCCGCGCACACCGCGTGCGTTGCGACCCATGGGTCGCACATCGTTCTCGTCAAAGCGCACGGCCTTGCCGCCGTCGCTGAACAGCATCACGTCGTGCTTGCCATCGGTCAGTGAGGCGCCAATCAGGTAGTCGCCCTCATCCAGATCCACCGCAATGATGCCGGCTTTGCGCGGGTTGCTGAATTCGTTCAGCGCGGTTTTCTTGACGGTGCCCATGGAGGTGGCCATGAACACATACTGGTCAGCCGGGAAGCTGCGCTTTTCACCGGTCAGCGGCAAAACCACAGTGATTTTTTCACCTTCCTGCAAGGGGAACATGTTGACAATCGGCCGACCCCGTGAGCCTCGCGAGCCGGCAGGCACTTCCCAGACCTTGAGCCAGTAGAGCCGGCCCCGGTTGGAAAAGCACAGGATGTAGTCGTGCGTGTTGGCGATAAACAGCTGGTCGACCCAGTCGTCTTCTTTGGTGGCGGTTGCCTGCTTGCCGCGGCCGCCGCGCTTTTGTGCGCGGTATTCGGAAAGCGGCTGACTCTTGATATAGCCAGTGTGCGACAGGGTCACCACCATGTCGGTGGGCGTGATCAGGTCTTCGGTGCTGAGATCAAACGAGCTGTGTTCAATCTGGCTGCGCCGCGCGCCCAGCTTGGTTTGGCCAAATTCGAGTTTGATCGCCGACAGTTCTTCGCCAATGATGATGGAGACCCGCTCCGGTTTGGCCAGGATATCGAGCAGGTCGTCGATTTCGGCCATGACTTCCTTGTATTCGGCAACGATCTTGTCCTGCTCCAGGCCGGTCAGGCGCTGCAGGCGCATCTGCAAAATTTCCTGGGCTTGCGTTTCGGACAGCCGGTACAGGCCATCGTTGCCCATGCCAAAGGCTTTTTCCAGGCCATCGGGGCGGTAATCGTCGGCGTTGACCACGCCGCCATCGGCGCGGGTACGTGTGAGCATTTCACGCACGAGGCTGCTGTCCCAGGGACGTAGCATCAGCTCGGCCTTTGCCACCGGCGGGGTGGGTGCATTGCGGATGATGGCAATGAAGTCGTCGATGTTGGCCAGTGCGACGGCCAGGCCTTCCAGCACATGGCCACGCTCGCGTGCCTTGCGCAGCGTAAACACGGTGCGGCGTGTCACCACTTCGCGGCGGTGCGACAGGAAAACCTGAATCAGGTCTTTCAGGTTGCACAGTTTCGGCTGACCATTGATCAGCGCCACCATGTTGATGCCAAAGGTATCTTGCAACTGCGTCTGTTTGTACAGATTATTCAGCACGACTTCCGGGACTTCACCGCGCTTGAGGTCGATGACCAGACGCATGCCGGACTTGTCGCTTTCGTCCTGGATGTGGCTGATGCCCTCGATCTTTTTCTCATGAACCAGCTCGGCCATCCGTTCCTGGAGCGTCTTTTTGTTGACCTGGTAGGGCAGCTCGTCAACGATGATCGACTGGCGCTGGCCTTTGTCGATGTCTTCGAAATGGCATTTGGCCCGCATGACCACCTTGCCGCGCCCGGTGCGGTAGCCGTCCTTGACACCGTTGATGCCGTAAATGATGCCGCCCGTGGGAAAGTCCGGCGCCGGGATGATCTCCATCAGCTCATCGATTGAGGCCTCTGGTTTCTTCAGCAAATGCAGGCAGGCATCGACCACTTCACCAAGGTTATGGGGCGGGATGTTCGTGGCCATGCCTACGGCAATGCCACCCGAGCCGTTGACCAACAGGTTGGGCAGCCGGGTTGGCATGACCAGAGGTTCCTGCTCGCTGCCATCGTAGTTGGGGCCGAAGTCGACGGTTTCCTTATCCAGGTCAGCCAGCAACTCGTGGGCAATTTTGGCCAGGCGGATTTCCGTATACCGCATGGCGGCGGCACTGTCGCCGTCGACCGAGCCAAAGTTGCCCTGGCCATCGACCAGCATATGGCGCATCGAAAAGTCCTGGGCCATGCGCACGATGGTGTCGTAGACCGACTGATCGCCGTGCGGATGGTATTTACCAATCACATCGCCGACAATACGGGCCGATTTTTTGTAGGGCCGGTTCCAGTCGTTGTTCAGCTCATGCATGGCAAACAGCACGCGCCGGTGCACGGGCTTCAGGCCGTCCCGCGCATCGGGCAATGCGCGACCCACGATCACGCTCATCGCGTAATCCAGATAGCTTCGTCGCATTTCCTCTTCAAGACTGATGGGCAGGGTTTCTTTGGCAAACTGGGTCATGAGAGGCCTGGTTGGGGGTTTTCAAGATTCTTGAGGGAATCCTTGGATTTTAAGGCTTGAGTTTAAAGTGGCTTCTTTGTGGCAAGGCTGCAACAAATACTAAAGAATCTGGCGTCTCTGTCAGTCGAAGCCGACAGTGCGCTTGAAGCTTAGGGTAGCTATGGCACAATCAATTTAACGCTTTGAGTGATGGTCACTCACGGCGTGTAAATTAATAATCGCAGCAAGTCTGCGGCTTTTCTCTAGAGGAGAACCATGAAGAAACTCAACAAAGTGGCAATGTTGTTTGCTTCCGCAGCGCTTGTTACCGCCGCTGGTGCGCAAACCGTCGACAACTGGAAGAACGGCAGCAATGAGCTGGTCTGGAAAAACGGTACCAACGAACTGTGCTGGCGTGATGCCAACTGGACGCCTGCTACTGCGGCTCAAGGTTGCGATGGTGCTATTGTTCCTGTAGTAGCCGCTCCGGCTCCTGTTGCAGCTCCGGCTCCAGCACCTGCTCCTGCTCCAGTTGCTCCAGTTGCTCCTCCTGCTGCGACCAAGGTTACTTACGCTGCTGACGCATTCTTTGACTTCAACAAGTCCGTGATCAAGCCAGAAGGCAAAGCCAAGCTGGATGATCTGGTCGGCAAGATCAAAGACATCAACCTGGAAGTCATCATTGCCGTGGGTCACACCGACTCCGTTGGTAGCGATGCTTACAACCAGAAATTGTCGGTTCGCCGCTCGGAAGCCGTGAAAGCTTACTTGGTGTCCAAAGGCATTGAGAAAAACCGCGTTTACACCGAAGGCAAAGGCGAGAAACAGCCCGTTGCTGACAACAAGACCGCTGAAGGCCGTGCGAAGAACCGCCGCGTGGAAATCGAAGTGGTTGGTACCCGCGCCAACAAGTAATCCTCAGGGATCTCTTTAAAAACCGCGCTACGGCGCGGTTTTTTTATGCCTCAACGATAATCGCCTGATGCCGACCATTAATAACTTCGACCCTGCCGAATTGGCCAAGTTCTCTGACCTGGCTCACCGCTGGTGGGACACCGAAAGCGAATTTCGCCCTTTGCACCAAATCAACCCGCTTCGATTAGGCTGGATTGAAAATCTGGTGCCTTTAAAAGGTCTGCGTGTTCTCGATGTGGGTTGCGGCGGCGGCATCCTGGCGGATTCCATGGCACGCAAAGGCGCGGACGTGCTCGGCATCGATTTGGCGACCAAGGCCCTGAAAGTGGCACAACTCCACGCGCTGGAGGCTCAAACCGAGGGCGTGCAGTACCGTGAAATCAGTGCCGAAGCGCTGGCCGCCGAGCAACCCGGCAGCTTTGACGTCGTCACCTGCATGGAAATGCTGGAGCATGTGCCCGACCCGTCCTCGGTCGTCAAAGCCTGCGCCGCGTTGGTCAAACCGGATGGCCATGTATTTTTTTCGACGATCAATCGCAACGCCAAGGCCTTTCTGTTCGCCATCGTAGGCGCGGAATATGTGCTTAACATGCTGCCCCGTGGCACCCACGAATACGCCAAATTGATCAAGCCCAGCGAGCTGGCTAGCTACTGCAGGGCGGCAGGGTTGACGCTGCAACAGGCCAAGGGCATGGAGTACAACCCGTTGACCCGTCATTACTGGCTCAGTGCCGACACCAGCGTCAACTACATGCTGGCCACACAGAAAATCTAAAGCATCCAATCATTGACTTCTGCCATGTTCGAAAACATTGATGCCGTGCTGTTCGACCTCGACGGTACCCTTATTGACAGCGCCCCTGACTTGGGGGCTGCCGCCGACAAAATGCGTACGGACCGGGGCCTGGCATCGCTTCCCCTGTCGCAGTATCGTCCCATGGCTGGCGCAGGCGCTCGCGGCATGATTGCCGTGGCTTTCGGATTGACGCCTGACGATGCCCGTTTTGCTGCGCTCAAGGAAGAGTTTTTCAGCAATTACGAAGCCCGCATGACAGCGCTCACTTACGTGTTCGATGGCGTAGCCGAGCTGATTGCCCATATCGGACAGACCGGTCTCAAATGGGGTGTCGTGACCAATAAATCTGCCCGCTTCACCGTGCCGCTGACCCAAGCCATGCCGCTGTTCGGCACGGCGCAAACCATTATCAGCGGCGACACCACACCACACGCCAAACCGCACCCCGCGCCTTTGCTTGAAGCGGCGAGGCAGCTCGATGTGGCGCCCGTGAGGTGTGTGTATGTGGGTGATGACGAGCGCGACATTATTGCGGGTCGCGCCGCGGGTATGCCTACGGTGGCGGCTGCATACGGTTATCTGGGCGCGACCGCCGATACACAGAGCTGGAAAGCCGATGCAACGATTAATACACCCTCTGCGCTCTTGAATTTGCTGAGAATGGCTTAAACTACTTTGTCTGGGGCTGCATTGGTTTCGACGTGGGTTCGGACGCGGTGTGGTGCATGTCGAGCTTAGTGTGCTCGTAAAACTGACTAAAACAAACTAACTGCAAACGACGAACGTTTCGCACTCGCTGCTTAATTGTCAGTGAGCTTTACAACAGCAGGCCGATGGGCTGGGCAAGGGGTTTTTAACGAAAGTTAGGGGCTCCCGGCTGTAAAGATAATTTCATCGGCTGGCTCCGGGCTGGGTACCTTAACCCGGGGCAAGAAAATAGGGTGCTGGCGTCCTGTGTAGCGTGCGACTGCGCGACACAGGTGGCGAGACTCAAATCAGACCGCTAAACATGTAGATCTGCCCGAAGAAGGCTTGCGGACGGGGGTTCAAATCCCCCCAGCTCCACCACCCAACACGGTCAACGCCAATGAAAATTCATTGGCGTTGATTCATTAAAACCGCTTCAAAGTGTCTTCTGTGGGTGTTCGATTCGCACGGATTTCGGACGTAAATTCGCAACCAGGCAGCAGCGGTTCGCTGACTTTGGCGCAAACAGTATTGAGCGGGCAGTTTTGGGTCTATCGATTCAGCGGCTATCTATTGCTGAATGTCATTGAAGATCCCGTGTGGCTGGCTTTGGTGTTTTGCTAAGGGTTAGTTCGTCTTGACATCACTTCCTTTTAAGAATAGCGCCTTATGGACATCAACCCCTTGGATATCGCAGTTTCCCCTGACGAGCCCACTAAAGTCGCCAAGCCCTCCCGACTGAACCCGGCAGTAGCGATTGCCGTGGCGCTGCTGGCGACCTTTATGGGCATTTGCAAGGTCAAGGACGACAACATTGTGCAGGCCATGCAGCAGGCGCAGGCCGACAAGATAGACCACTGGGCCTTCTACCAGGCGAGAAACCTGCGCGAAGAGGTGGCCAAGTCCACGCTGGTGCAATTGCGCCTTCAGGCCGCCGACAAACCCAAAGAAAGACAAGCGGATTATCAGGAAGCCATTGCCCAGTACGAAAAGCTGGCGAAGGAGCAGGCTGCAAAGAAAGAGGAACTCAGGCTTCAGGCCCTGGCCGATCAGGCCAACTACGATGCCCTGAACTTCCATGACGACCAGTTTGATCTGTCAGACGCGCTGATCGCCATTGCGATTTCGCTTCTTGCCATCACCTCTTTGACGCAGCTATGGTGGCTTTACGGCTTGAGCCTGGTGCCGGCTGGCTTTGGTGTGCTGATGGGGCTTTCGGGCCTGGTGGGTTGGGCCTTTCACCCCACTTACCTGATCAAGCTGCTGAGTTAGCAGGCTGGCTGCGCCTGTATTTATAGGTCTCCAGCCATTTACTGTAGTTAAAAGAGCCTTTTTTAACCGCCTGCGGGCCTTTCAGACCTTATTTTGTGCGTCAACTCTGCCGTTTTACCGAGCGTAATTGACCTGCCCCCCTCTCTGCACAGATTTGGCGAGTTGGGGTTGCCGTGCTAGCGCAGCTCGCTCTTGCGACTGTCCAGCGGCATGATAAAGGAATTTTCCTGCCACAGGATGGGGAAATGACTGCCTGAATCGTCGTGGTTCAGGGAGTCAT
>DASXRN010000191.1:0-11902 GCA_036506595.1 Polaromonas sp.
TGTGGCCCTCTCCAAGGCAGGCAACTACGTCATCGTCGAGCAAGCCCTGGTTCAACAGGCCGATATTTCGGCCACCAACGGCGTTGTGCACACTGTCGATGGCGTTTTGATTCCCCCCGCGACCCACTAAACGGATGCGCGGCAGGGCTTGCAAGCCTTGCAGCGCAAATCCGATGCATCATTTCCGGCTCTTGCCCCGTATTGACGGGCGCAAGCAGCTATTAATTTTATAGCATTAAAACCCGCCCGCGGCCCTGTGTCGCCGGAGAATCCCGTCATGTCTTCACCCGACTCAAGCTTCGATCGTCGCCAGCTGCTGCAGCGCGCCAGCCTGCTGACCGCAAGTGCCGCAATACCGGGCTGGGCCCAGCCGGGCAAGCCCACGGTCTCATCACGCAGCGTGGTCATTGCGCAAGTGGTTGACTTTTCGCAGGCACAGCAAGACGTGTCCAAGGACTTCCTGATCGGCTCACGTGCCGCCTGGCAGGACATCAACTCACGCGGAGGCATTCGCGGCAGGCAGGTGCAACACCTCGCGGTGGAGACCGACGGCACGCCGGCCAGCCTGCGCACGGCACTCGATTCGTTCAAGGACAATCCTTCGTGTGTTGCGATGTCCGGCAGTGTCGGCGACGAAGTTGCCAGCCAGGTCATCAAGCTTTCGCGCCAGGATGGTTTCAACATGGCCCATGCGGCCCCCTGGCTGCAAAACTCCAGCCTGGAAGTGGATGACAAGACATTTCCCATCTTCGCCGCTCGCCAGGAGCAGATCGCCTATGCCCTGAAAACCCTGTCGGTCATGGGCATGAAGGAGCTGGGCGCGGTTTATGGCTCCGCACGAGACCACACGGCCTACCACGTCGAAGTTGAACGCATTGCCAAAGACATGCAGCTCAAACTGCAGTCGTTCAACGGCGGTGGCCAGTTGCGCCTGCTCGGCCAGAAGCTGACGCCAGACACCCCTGCCGTGCTGCTGTTTGTAGGCGGCACGCCTGAGCTGGCCGAGTTCACGCAAGGCCTGCAAAAGCAGGCACGCCAACGCTACATCGTGGCACTCGCCGATGTCAACCTGCAGACCATGCTGCAAATGGGTGCTGCGCGCAGTACGCCAGTGATTGCGACCCAACCAGTGCCGCTGGTCAATGCCAGCCTGCCGATTGTCAGGAACTACCGCGAAACGCTGGCCCGCCTGTTTGACGAACCGCCAACCCCCTTGAGCCTGGCCGGCTTTATTGCGGCCCGCTACACCTATGAAGTGCTCAATGAGATTGAAGGCCCGCTGACGCGCCAAAGCGCCCTGGCCGCTTTTCAGCGGCGTGCCAGCCTGGATGTCGGTGGTTTTCGCATCAGTTTCAATGCCCAGCGCAGAAGCAGCACCTATGTCACGCAAAGCATGATGACCATGGACGGCAGGCTGATTGGTTAGGCATAAGGATTGCTGATGAGAGTTTCCCGCGAATGCTATGCTCAGCCCGGAAAAAGAAACTCTGACATGCAAAATGGAACGCTACTGGCTGCGGTGGATTTGGGATCCAACAGCTTTCGTCTTGAAATTGGCCGCTTTGACCACAGCCAGATACACCGCACCGAATACCTGAAGGAAACGGTTCGCCAGGGCAACGGACTGGACGCTGACCGTAACTTGACGCTCGAGGCCATGCAGCGGGGCTGGGACTGCCTGGCCCGCTTCGGTGAGCGGCTGGCGGGCTTTGAAAAAACACAGGTCAGGGCTGTTGCCACCCAGACCTTGCGCGAGGCGCGCAACCGGGACGAGTTTCTGGACCGTGCCAACAAAATCCTGGGCTTCCCCATTGATGTCATTTCGGGCCGAGAAGAAGCCCGCCTGATTTACCAGGGCGTGGCCCATGTGCTGCCGCAATCGAACGAACGCCGCCTGGTGGTGGACATCGGCGGGCGCTCGACCGAGATGATCCTGGGCCAGGGCCTTGATGCGCGCATCATGGAGTCTTACCGGGTCGGCAGCGTGGCCTGGTCGATGAAATACTTTCCCGACGGCCAGTTCACCCCGCGCGCTTTCGAGAGGGCCGAAATCGCCGCCAAGGCGGTGCTCGACGAAGCCGTCAACACCTACCGCTCAGGCACCTGGGATGTCGCCTATGGCGCTTCCGGCACCATTGGGGCCGTCAGCGATGTACTGACGGCCGCAGGCTGGCCACCCGGCTTTGTGACGCGCGAAGGCCTGAGCTGGCTGGTGGATCGTTTGCTCAAAGCACAAAGCGCCGACCGCGTGCGGCTCGACGGCATGAAGGATGACCGGCGCGCCGTCATAGGCGGCGGTGTCAGCGTGCTGCGCGCCGTATTTGACCTGTTGGGCATTGAACAGATGGAGGCCGCACAAGGCGCCCTGCGCCACGGCCTGCTCTATGACCTGCTGGACCGCGAGCAGGAATTGACCGATTTGCGCTCCACCACCGTGCAACGCCTGGCCGTCAAGTTTGATACCGATGCGGCGCAAGCCCAGCGTGTCGGCAAAGTTGCACGGCAGCTGTTTCTGATGGCACGCGCCGGCCTGCCAACCGCAGCCTCGGAGCGCTTTCAGCGCAAGCTGGACTGGGCGGCGCAACTCCATGAGATCGGCAGCCTGATATCACACAGCGACTACCACAAGCATGGCGCTTACATTCTGGACAATGCTGACGCACCCGGCTTCGCCCTGCCCGAGCTGCACCGCCTGAGCCAACTGGTGCTGGGCCACCGCGGCAAGTTGCGCAAGCTGGACATCGATTTTGAAGACCGGGCGTTTATCCAGCAACTGCTGTGCCTGCGCATGGCCGTCATTTTGTGCCATGCCCGGCGCGAGCCTGACCTCAAGGGCCTGCAGCTGGAGTCGGGCGCCGAACCCGGGCGGATTTTTGTGCTGAACTGCCGGCCGGGCTGGGCCGAGGCCTTTCCCCAATCGGCCTATTTGCTGCAGGAAGAAGTACTGGCCTGGCAGAAAACGCCGTGGACACTGATCGTTTCCGGTTCGTGATTTAGCAGTTTTGGTCTTTTTTTATAAACGGTATAAACTATATACACCGTTTATTTAAAAAAGCATTTTCATGGCAACTGCAAAAAAACCAACCGTACCAGCAACCTCCAACGCCGCCAGCGCACCCGCCGTGCAAGAGGCCGCCAAGCCCGTTGCGGCGAAACCTGCTCCGGCAAAAGCCGAAGTGACGAAACCCGCTTCGAAAAAAGCTGCGCCAAAAAAATCGCCCACGGCCAAAGCCCCCGCACCCAAGAAAGCTTCTGTCAAAAAGGCCACGACCAAGCGCCCGCTGTCCAAAGCCTTTGCTCCGGCAAAAGCTGAAAAAGCCGCCAAGCCCAAAAAACCCAAACTGGTCCGCGACAGCTTTACCATCCCCAAAGCCGAATACCTGGTGCTGGACGAGCTCAAACAGCGCGCAGCCAAACTGACCCGCCCGGCCAAGAAAAGTGAACTGCTGCGCGCAGGCATCAAGGCGCTGGCCGCCCTGAGCGATGCCGCCTTCCTGACGGCCCTGGAGCAGGTTCCGGCCATCAAGACCGGCCGGCCCGCCCTCAAAAAATAGCCACAGCAGAAGAGGTTTTGCCGGGGGCTTCCAGAAATTCAATTCTCGGGCGCATGGCCGCGTTGCGCGGTGCTCGGAATCCTCATGCACCGAAGTGCATTCCGGTGTCCTGCGCTCCGTGCGCCTTGCCCTGCATCCCGACAATTGAATTTCTGGAAGCCCCCTAGAGTACTTCGGGCGACTGCACCGTGACCACGACGGTCTGGTTATGGCCGTCGCGATCCCGGCTGCGCAGCCACCAGACCGCGCCTTTTTTCACCGGGCAATCGCTTTCCTGCAGCCCCAGCAGCTGCGCAATGGTCTGCCCCAGCGTGGGTTGATGCCCCACCACCAGAATCGGTGACTTGCCCAGCGGCCATTGCACCAGCTCAAGCAATTGCGCGGGCGTGGCATCCGGTGCCAGCTCGCCGCGCGTTTTGAATTTGCGTCCCAGGGCCAGCGCCGTCTGCTCGCAACGCCGCGCCGGGCTCACCAAAATGCGCGCGCCTTCGGGCAATTGCCGATCCAGCCAGCCAGCCATGCGGGCGGCCTGTTTTTCCCCACGCGCGGTCAGCGAGCGGTCCAGGTCAGTGCCGGCCTGCGGATCACCCTCCGGCCAGTTTTCTGCCTCTGCATGTCGCCACAAGATCAGGTCCATAGCTGGCTTCTCCCTTTAATGCGGGGCCGAATAACGGGCCATCAGGGCCGCCTGCGCGCCATGCCCGTGAGCGTTGCCGTGTTGCTCGCTGCGCGAGTTCACGCGCGCATAGGTACCATCGGCCTGCAAGTCCCAAGCGTCAACCCCATCGTGCAGGTAGGCCACCAGGCATTCATCGATGATGCGCTGACGGATGAGCGGGTCGGTGACCGGCCAGGCCAGTTCGACCCGGCGCAGCATGTTGCGGTTCATCCAGTCGGCACTGGAAAGGTACAGCGTTTCTTCCTCGGCGCAGCGGAAATAAAACACCCGCGAATGCTCCAGAAAACGGCCTATCACCGAGCGTACCCGGATGTTGTCCGTCACACCCGGAACTTGGGGCCAAAGCATGCAGGCGCCGCGCACGATCAAGTCAATTTTCACACCGCACTGCCCGGCCTTCACGAGAGCCAGCATCAGGTCTTCGTCGGTCAGCGCATTCATCTTGGCCACAAGGCGCGTGTCTTTACCCTGGGTGGCAGCCTCGGCCAGCGCATCGATTTGCTCCACCAGTTTGCGCTGCAGCTGGAACGGTGCCAGCAGCAAGTGGTGCAGCTTGGGCAGCCGGCTCTGGCTGGCCAGGTGCACAAACACATTTTCAATGTCAGCCGTGAGCAAGGGGTCGGCCGTCAAATAACTCAGGTCGGTGTACAGGCGCGCCGTGCGCGGGTTGTAGTTGCCGGTAGACAGGTGGGCATAGCGACGCAGATGACGGCCCTCGCGCCGCGTCACCAGCAGCATTTTGGCGTGCGTCTTCAGGCCCACCACGCCGTACACCACCTGCGCGCCTATCGACTCCAGCATTTCCGCCCAGTTGATATTGGCTTCTTCATCGAAGCGCGCCTTGAGTTCCACCACCACGGTCACTTCCTTGCCAAGGCGCACCGCCTCGCGCAATAGCAGCATCAACTCTGAATCCGACCCGGTGCGGTAAATGGTTTGCTTGATCGCCAGCACCTGGGGGTCGTTGACCGCCTCGCGCAAAAAAGCCAGCACGCCGTCGAAGCTCTCGAACGGCTGGTGGATGGAGACATCGCCCTGCTTGAGCCGTTCAAAAAAGGATTGCCCGGCCTGCAGCTGCGTGGGATAGCAGCCGATATGGCGCGGAAAAAGAAGCTTGGGGTCATTGACCAGGTCCACCAGTTGGGCCAACCGCACCAGGTTGACCGGGCCCCGTACGCGGTAAAGCGCAAGCGGCGGCAAATTGAACTGCTTGAGCAAAAAACCCGACAGGTAGTCCGAGCAGTCGGCCGACACTTCAAGGCGAACGGCTTGGCCGTAGTGGCGGTGCTCCAGGCCCAGGCGCAAGGCGGTGCGCAGGTTCTTGACATCGTCTTCGTCCACCGCCAGATCGGAATGGCGCGTCACGCGGAACTGCGAAAACTGGCCGACGACCCGGCCCGGAAACAGCTCGGGCAGATGCGCCCGAATGATGCTGGACAGTGACACAAACAGCGTGCCCTTCTTGCTGCCTCCTTTTTCACTTCTGCGGCTGGGCATGTGGATGAAGCGTGGCAACACCCGCGGGACCTTGACGATGGCGATGTCGTTCTCACGGCCAAAGGCGTCATACCCGCTGAGCCGGACAATAAAGTTCAGCGACTTGTTGGCGACCTGGGGGAACGGATGAGACGGGTCCAGCCCCACCGGAATCAGCAGCGGCCGCACTTCCCTCTCGAAATAGGCCTTGACCCAGCGCCGCTGGGCGGCATTGCGTTCGCCGTGCGAGACGATGCGTATGCCCCGCCGCGCAAACTCCGGCAGCAGTTCGTCGTTGTAAAGCGAATACTGGCGCGCCACCATGTCATGTGCGGCCGCTGAAAGTGCCTTGAAGGACTGGGCCGCCTCCACGTCTTTTTGGTTGTCGGCATGAAAGGCCGTGAGGTGGGGCGCGGCACGGACTTCAAAAAACTCGTCCAGATTGGACGACACGATGCACAAATACCGCAAACGCTCCAGCAAGGGCACATCCGGGCGCTTGGCCCAGTCCAGCACGCGCTCATTGAAGGCAAGAATGCTGTGGTCGCGATCCAAAAACAGAATAGGTGGTGCGGCAGCAGACAGCGGAACGGGCGAGACGGTCGAATGGGGCATCAACAACGCAGGTCTTTGTAATCAAAGGTAAACCTGAGTATTTACTGGCTTGATGACAAAGGTGTGACAGTACTTTTGACTGATATTGCACCCGCATTGGCAGGCTTGCAAGTGCAGGTTTGTTGGGCCACAACCAAGTAACCTTCAAATAACTGCGTGGCATGCGCCCAGCTGAAGTCCAAGGCACGCGCACGGGCCTCATGGCGCGGCAGCGCCAGCGCGCTGTAACTGGCTTGGCGCAAATCGGCATTCATGACACCGCCGTGACAGCTTCCGTCGTCTTTTCCCAACACTTCCAGCGGGCCGTCCACCGGATAAGCCGCCACCGGCGTGCCCGTTGCCATGGCTTCCAGCATCACCAGGCCGAAGGTTTCCGACTTGCTCGGAAACACGAACACATCGGCCGCGGCATACACCTTGGCCAGCTCGTTGCGGGGCATCACGCCCATCCAGCGCACTTGCGGGTAACGCTGCCTGAGCGAGGCCTCTAGCGGCCCGACCCCGCACACAACCTTGGTGCCGGGAATGTCCAGCTTCAAGAATGCCTCTATGTTTTTCTCATAGGACACGCGCCCCACAAACAGCGAGACCGGGCGAGCCAGGGTGCCCATGGGTGAGTAGAGACGCGGTTCGGGCTGAAACTCAAACAGCTGCGTGTCCACGCCATGCGTCCAGTCGCGCAGGTTGCGAAAGCCCCGTTGCTCCAGCATGCGCAGCACGCCGTTGGTAGGCACCATCACACCCGACGACGGTTTGTGGAAATGCCGAAACAGCGCATAACCCCAAGACAGCGGAATCTTGACCGCGGCGTTGAGGATTTCAGGAAACTTGGTGTGAAACGCCGTGGTGAAACGCAAGTCGTATTTGAGGCAATAGCTGCGGGCCGCCCAGCCCAGCGGGCCCTCGGTCGCAATATGGATGGCTTCGGGTTCAAAAGCGTTGAGCCTTTCGGTGAGGCCACGCTTGGGCCGAACCGCCAGGTCGATCCCCGCATAGCCGGGGCAAGGCCGGGTCTTGAAGAGATGGGGGTGGATCACCTCGACCCGGTGCCCCAGTTGCTCCAGCTCGCGCACCAGTTCTACCAGCGTCGTGACGACACCGTTGACCTGGGGCTGCCAGGCGTCTGTGATCAGGGCTATTTTCATGCGGTCACCGATGAATTTGGCGTTGCCACCACATGGCCGCGACCCTGGGTTTCATGGGCGGGCGCCCAATGCACCAGCTCCAGCGTGCCGTCGAAATTTTCCACCAGCGCGGTACGGCTTTCCACCCAATCGCCGTCGTTGCAGTACAAAACGCCGTTGATCTCGCGCATCTCGGCTCGGTGAATATGGCCGCAGACCACGCCCTGATGACCCCGGCGGCGCGCTTCGCTGGCCACGGCCACCTCAAAGTCGGTCACGTAGTTGAGTGCGCTCTTGACTTTCTGCTTCAGGTAGGCCGATAGCGACCAGTAGGGCAGCCCCAAACGGGCGCGCAAACTGTTCAAATGGCGGTTGAGTTTGAGTGTGAATTCATAGAGGTTGTCGCCCACATAGGCGAGCCATTTGGCGCATTGCACCACCGCATCGAAGTAGTCGCCGTGGATGATCCAGAGCTGGCGGCCGTCGGCGGTGGTGTGAACGGCTTCTTCAATCACTTCAATGCCGCCGAACTGGTTGCCTATAAATTCACGCGCAAACTCATCGTGGTTGCCCGGCACATAGATAATGCGGCAGCCTTTGCGGGCGCGCCGCAGCAGCTTTTGCACCACGTCGTTGTGGGACTGCGGCCAGTACCACTTGCGGCGCAGCTGCCAGCCATCCACGATGTCGCCGACCAAATACAGGTTGTCGCTGGGGTGGGCCTTCAGGAAATCCAGCAGGGCCGCCGCCTGGCAGCCGGGGGTCCCCAGGTGCAGGTCGGAGACGAAAATCGTGCGGTAACGCTTGCGCAGCGATTCATCATCGTCCTCGTCGCTGCCCTGGTGAGCTGGCACCAAGCCATTACCCGACGAAGCCAGCGATCCCATCGTGTCAAACAAGTTTCGCATCACGCCTCCGTCAGCTTGCAGACCCAGGTTTGCCGGAAAAATGCTTCAGGTAGCGTGGCGGCAAGTCGGCAATGCGCATCATCATGGGCAAGTCGGCCGAGTTGAAATCCGGGTCCCAGGCCGGCGCGCCCAGCACCTTGGCGCCCAGGCGCAGATAGCCCTTGATCAGCGCGGGTGGCTCGACATCGAGTGAATCGTCCAGTTGCTCCACCGGCAGGGCCAGGCGCGGTGTCACGCGGTATTCAATGGGTGCGAGGTGGGTTTGCCGCACCTGGCGCCAGATGCTGGCAGCCGCCTGGCCGCTGGAAGCACCGTTGTGCTGCATCGGAATGCTGGCGCAGCCAATCATGGTGTCGAGCTGGTTGCGCGCCATGAACTCGGCCAAGGCGCCCCACAGCGCCAGAATCACGCCGCCATGCCGGTGCTCTGCATGCACGCAGCTGCGGCCCAGTTCCACCATGCGCTCACGCAGGCTGCGCAAACGGGTCAGGTCAAACTCGGTGTCGCTGTAGGTGCTGCCCACGCGCTTGGCCTGGGTGGGCGTCAGCACCCGGTAGGTGCCTATCACCTCGTTGCTGGCCTCGTCGCGTACCAGCAGGTGTTCGCAGTAGTCGTCAAACAAATCGACGTCGTGGCCGGGCAGGCTGTTGGACAAGGTGGCGCCCATCTCCAGCGCAAACACCTGGTACCTCAGGCGCTGCGCCTGCCTGACCTCGTCCTGGTGCCGGGCCCAGCTGACCGAGATTTTCCCCACGGCAGGCCTTTGAGACCCTTGAACCCCATGAGTAGAGGGCTGGCTGACAACATGACCGCTTTGATGAAGTGACCCCCGTGGCATTGCGACTGGCGACAATGCAAAGGTGGGATTGGGCAGTTCTTTCATGGCTAACTCCTTGTTTTCCTGACGTCTCAAAAACTGAAATCGCTTTGCTTTTGATTTGGCTGTAAAAAAGCCCCTTTAAGACGACTTAAGGGGGCTTGACTCTTAATCAGCGGCGGTCTCCAACATCGCGCGTTCGCTTCGGCCACCCGGCACGCCCTCCAGCCAGGGCCGGGTACCCGCCTTGAAACGCAAGCCCCCCGGGCTGCTGGCCATGGCCTTGGCGGTGCATCGCAAAATCCGCAGACGCTGCGTGTCGAGGTCGTGAGGGCCAAGTCGGCCGGCGCTTTTTTCTGGCGCCTGCTGCTCACCGGCGGGGCTCAAATCCACTGCCATTGCGTACTCCGTTGTGCTGGTCATGGCGTGATTCTGAAAGCCAGGGGTGACGCGTTCATGTCAATTCAATGGCAGTTGTGTGACAGCGCCGCGGGGCGAACTACTTGAGGTCCGCTTCGTAGACGTAGAGCGTCGACTTGCCGTCCTCCGGCATGAAATACGCACGCAAGCCCGTCGCCGTGGCCTCGATCCAGAACGGGTTTTGCGTCATGGGCAGGCCGGACGCAGTCCAGAGCTCGATCGGCATCTGGCTGATCGCCTGATCGGAGCGCAGATCGACGATCTCGAAACCGCCCAGAGAAAAGCGCGGGCCGTCCTTCTTCATCAGATAGTTGTTAAGTCCGGAACACAGCATCTCGCGCCGTCCCAGGTACTTGCAGTCCTGATAGTCGATGTAGCCCGCGCGGTTCGGCTTGCGCAGTTGCTCCGGCGCAACGCCGGCGTTGGTGACCCGCCCCTGGTCATCAAGGGTGAAGCGATAGAAACGGCGCGAGCCCCAGGAAACGCCGTGCAGCGTCTTGTCGTCGGTGTTGTGCACGATTCCGCCGACGTGATCGCCGTAGCGAAACGCTTCCGTTGCCGTCATGGCCTCGGGGTCGACGCGGTAGACAATGGCGCGGCTGTTGGGACGGTACTCGGCGACCGGCACCCAGATGTAGCGCCCGTCGTAGTCGATACCACCGGGGTGATATACCGATCCTTCGCCAAGCGGCAGGTCCGCCAGCAGCTTGCCGGTGGCGTCGAATTTGAACAAGTGGCCGGCGCCTTCTCCGGTATCGCGGTCGTAGCCGTCCTGCAACTGCGGGTAGCGCTTGGTGGCGGTTTTGATTTCGACGGACGATACGTAGAAATAGTCGCCGATCTTCACCATTCCCTGCGGATGTTGAGTATCGAAACTGAGCGCAATGGCAGCCACCTGACGCCATTGCGTGCCCCGGGTCAGTTGCTTGACGCGCTCACTGACGGTGGAATCCGGACCAGCGGCTGCCGCCACAGAGCCGAGGGTTGCGATGCCCACGGCACACAACGCGAGAAAAAATTTGCGCGTAAGAGTCTGGCTCACGGAATTCTCCTGTCTGGTTTCAACTTTTTCACAAGTCCGCAACCCGTCGCAGGGGATCGAGGTCCGCAGAGCAATGCCGTCACGGCGTGATTCTGAAAGCCGGGGGTGACGCGTTGATGGCAATTCAATGGCAGTTGTGTGACAACGCTCGCGAGCCTGACCGTCCAGCCAGCGTCCGGCCAGGCGGGGCCATGTTACGCTATCAAATCAGGAGCTTATTGCGCCCGTCAATCATGGGCTGGCGGCCTAAAAGGCTTAATAAACCGGCCTGAGCCTGACCGGGATGGACTGAACGCGTGCTGCCGCGCCCACAGCGTGCGCTACAACGCGCGCTGGTTCACCCGTTTGGACAGTGCCTCGGCGCTTTCCTTGCGCCCGCTGTAACGGTCTACCAGCCAGGGCGACACGTCACGGGTCAGCAAGGTGAATTTGACCAGCTCTTCCATCACGTCCACCAGCAGGTCGTAGTAGGCCGAGGGTTTCATGCGGCCGGCTTCGTCAAACTCCAGAAAAACCAAGGGATGCTCTGCATAACTCCCGCCATGCGCGGCGCGAGTTATGCAGAGCATCCCCTGCTACCGAAGACTGGTTGGGAATGGTCAGCATGCGCATCCAGCGGCCCGGAATCCGCATCTGGTTGACGGCATTGAACGACTGCGAGCCGCCCGAGACCTGCATCACGGCCAGGGTCTTGCCTTGTGTGGGGCGCACCGAGCCATACAGCAGCAAAATGCGCGGCGGGTGCGTGCTGGGCGCGGCAGCCCGCAGCCGGTCAGCTGCAGGTGGAACAAAAAGCGACGGTTCGATATGCGGAAGGTTTGCGAAAGGCGGATCAACGGCCGGCAACACGCTCTCCCCGCTCATTGATGACCGGCTCGCCATCTTCCTTGGCGAAGGCGCCGCGTTGCGGCAGGGGCAGGATGTCGAGCACCGCCTCAGACGGTCGGCACAGGCGCGTGCCCAGCGGCGTCACCACAACCGGCCGGTTCATCAAGATCGGATGCGCCAGCATCGCGTCAATCAGCGCATCGTCGCTGAGCGCCACATCGTCCAGCCGAAGCTCGTCATAAAGGCTTTCCTTCTGCCTGATCAGGTCCCGCACCGGCATTCCCATCGGCGCGATCAACGCCAGCAGTTGTTCGCGCGTGGGCGGGGTTTTGAGGTAGTCAATCACCTCGGGCTCGGCGCCGGTGTTCTTGATCAAAGCCAGCACATTGCGCGACGTGCCGCAGCGGGGGTTGTGGTAAATCGTGATGTCGGACATGGT
>DASXRN010000192.1:0-8397 GCA_036506595.1 Polaromonas sp.
GCCGCCCACCAGGTCCGTCAGGCCGGGGGCGGTGCCCTTGTACGGAATGTGACCGATTTTCACGCCGCTCTTTTGCTCGAACAGCTCACCCGTCAGGTGGCCGCCGGTGCCGCTGCCGCTGGACGCGTAATTGAGGCTGCCCGGCTGGGATTTGGCCAGGGCCACCAGGTCGGCCACCGTTTTCACCGGCGACGAGACCGGAACCACCAGCACTAGCGCCGACGAGGCAAACATGGCAACCGGCGCCAGATCCTTTTGGGGGTCGTACTTGAGACCCTTGTACAGCGCCGGGTTGATGGCCACCGTGCCGGAATGGCCCAGCAGCAAGGTCGTGCCATCCGCCGCGCTGCGCACCACCTGTTCGGTGCCCAGGTTGCCGCCGGCGCCGGGCTTGTTCTCGACGACGACACTCTGCTTGCGCAGCTCACCCAGGCTTTTCGCCATCTGGCGGGCGAACACGTCATTGCCCCCGCCGGGCGCGAAGGGCACGACGATCTTGATGGGCTTGGCGTTCTGGGCCCAGGCCGGAACGCCAAGCGTTGCGAGCGAGGCCAGCAGCAGCGTGCGGCGC
This sequence comes from Polaromonas sp., assembly GCA_036506595.1. Lineage (GTDB taxonomy): Bacteria > Pseudomonadota > Gammaproteobacteria > Burkholderiales > Burkholderiaceae_C > Polaromonas. The sequence goes on from DASXRN010000192.1 coordinate 572, forward strand.
GCGAAAGGAAGACGAAGACGGTTCATGAGGGCACTTTCTCAGCCGTCGGCACGAATCGCCGGCGGGGGAACAAGGGTGGGCGCAAGACGCCGGCGGTGTCAGTCCAGCGACACGTTCGCCTTGCGGATCACGTCGCCGAAGCGCTTGGTTTCGCTCTGCACGAACTGGTTGAACTGCTCGCGCGTCTGCGGAAACGGCTCATAGCCGAAGCTCTTGAACTTCTCGTGTACATCGGCCTCGGCCAGCGCCTTCTCGATGTCGCGCTTGATCTTGTCGCTCACGGCATCGGGGAGGCCCTTGGGCACCGCAATCGCATTCCAGCCAATCACCTCAAAGCCCTGCGGACCGCCGGATTCGCCGACCGTCGGCACGTCCGGGAAGGCCGCCACGCGCTTGGGCGCCGCAACCGCCAGGAAGCGCAGCTTGTTCGCGCGCTGCAAGGGGCCGGCCGTGGCGCTGCTGCCGAGCGCGAAAGCGAGTTCACCGGTCGCAACAGAGGTGTAGAGCTGTGTGGTTTCCTTGTAGATCACATGCGCCATCTGCGTGCCGGTCGCGGACGTGAACAGCTCCGAGCCCAGGTGCACCGGATTGCCGACCGACCAGGAGCCGTAGTTCAGCTTGCCGGGGTTCGCCTTGGCGTCGGCGATCAGGTCGGCGACCGTCTTGTACTTGCTGGTCGTGGGGACGGTGAAGAAAAAGTAGGTCTTGAACAGCGGCAGCAGCGCGTCAAAGTCCTTGGCCGTGTCGTAGGGCAGTTTCTTGAACAGCGCCGGGTAAGCCGCCAGGTGCACGTTGTCGAGCACGATCAGGTCGTGCCCATCTTTGGCGCCGCGCTTGAAGGCGTCAATCGCGATAAAGCCGTTGCCGCCGGGCTTGTTCTCGACCACCACGGGCTGGCCCCAGGCGCGCGACAGCTTGTCGGCCACCAGACGCGCCACGCCATCGGGACCGCCGCCCACCGGGAACGGCGTGATGATGCGCACCGGCTTGGTCGGGAACTGCTGGGCACCGGCCGTGGCCGGCAGCAAACCGGCGGCGGCCAGTGCGAGTGCGGCGAGGCCCAGGTTGCGGCGTGATGCAAGGGATTTAAAAAGCATGACTGTCTCCTTATAAATATCAACTCTGCAAATGAAATAGGGCTCTAGCGCCCGTTATACGGGCGCAATCAGCTATCAATTAAATAGCACATCAATTGCGGCCCGGTGGCCAATCCATCAGACCCGCTCGAGAATCACCGCAATGCCCTGCCCCACGCCAATGCACATGGTGCACAGGGCGTAGCGGCCGCCGGTGGCGTGCAGGCGGTTGACGGCCGTGGTGGCCAGGCGCGCACCGCTGGCACCCAGCGGATGGCCCAGCGCGATCGCACCGCCCCAGGCGTTGACGCGGGCGTCGTCGTCCTTCAGGCCCAGCGCGCGCAGCACGGCCAGGCCCTGGGCCGCAAAGGCTTCGTTGAGCTCAATCACATCGAGCTGGTCCAGCGTGATGCCGGTTTGCGCCAGCACCTTCAGCGTGGCGGGCGTGGGGCCAAAGCCCATGATGCGCGGCGCCACACCGGCCGTGGCCATGCCGACCACGCGGGCGCGCGGCGTCAGGCCATTTTTGGCGGCACTGGCTTCATCGGCCAGCAGCAAGGCGCAGGCGCCATCGTTCACACCCGAGGCATTGCCGGCGGTCACGGTGCCGTCAGGGCGCACCACACCCTTGAGCTTGGCCAGCGCTTCGAGACTGGTTTCGCGCGGGTGCTCATCCTTGTCCACCACGATGGCATCGCCCTTTTTCTGCGGCACCGACACAGGGACAATTTCGCGGGCCAGGTGACCGGCCTTTTGCGCGGCCACGGCATTGAGCTGGCTGGCCAGCGCCATGCGGTCCTGGGCTTCGCGTTCGATCTTGTAATCGGTAGCGACGTTCTCGGCGGTCTCGGGCATGGAATCCACGCCGTACTGGGCCTTCATCAGCTTGTTGACAAAGCGCCAGCCGATGGTGGTGTCGTACACCGCATTGTTGCGGCTGAAAGCCGACTCGGCCTTGGGCATCACAAACGGTGCGCGGCTCATGCTTTCAACGCCGCCGGCAATCATCAGGCCGGCCTCGCCGGACTTGATGGCGCGCGCGGCCGTGCCGACGGCATCCAGGCCGGAGCCGCACAGGCGGTTGACGGTGGAGCCCGGCACTTCAATCGGCAGGCCGGCCAGCAGGCTGGACATGCGTGCCACGTTGCGGTTGTCTTCACCGGCCTGGTTGGCGCAACCATAAATCACGTCGGTGACGGCTTGCCAATCGACCTTGGCGTTGCGCGCCATCAGGGCCTTGATCGGAATCGCGCCAAGATCGTCGGCACGCACGCTGCTCAAGGCTCCGCCGTAGCGGCCGAAGGGGGTGCGAATAGCGTCGCAAATAAAAGCTTGGTTCATGACATGTCTCCAGAGTTTTCGTGGGATGTCGGGCCTGCGCCAACGCTGCCCGAACGCAGGGTGGGTTAAACGGCGATCGGCAAGCCGATGAGTTTTTCGAGCTCGGCGTGCTCCAGGCCCTCGACCTTGTCGATGAGCTTGAGGCCTTGCGGGGTGCATTCCAGCGTTGCCAGTTCGGAGTAAATGCGCTTGACGCAGGCAATGCCGGTGAGCGGGTAGCTGCATTGCGCCACCACCTTGCTCTCGCCTTTTTTGGTGAGCAAATCCATCATCACCCAGGTTTGCTTGGCGCCTATGGCCAGGTCCATGGCGCCGCCGACAGCGGGAATGGCCCCGGCTTCGCCCGTGCTCCAGTTCGCGAGGTCGCCGGTGGCCGAGACCTGGAAGGCGCCGAGCACGCAGATGTCGAGATGGCCACCGCGCATCATGGCGAAGCTGTCGGCGTGGTGGAAGAATGCGCCGCCCTTGAGCAGCGTGACCGGCTGCTTGCCGGCGTTGATCAGGTCGTAGTCCTCCTCGCCTTCGGCCGGCGCGGGGCCCATGCCGAGGATGCCGTTCTCGCTGTGCAGGATGACTTCGCGGCCTTCCGGCAGGTGGTTCGCGACCAGCGTCGGTTGCCCGATGCCAAGGTTCACGACCGCGCCATCGAAGATGTCCTGCGCCACGCGGGCGGCGAGCTGGTCTTTGGTACGTTTTTGGTAGCTCATGGTCATGCTGCCTTCTTGAAGCCGCCGGCCTGCGTGGCGACGCGGTCGATCCTGACGATCTGGTGAACGAAGATGCCCGGGGTGACGATGGCTTCGGGATCCATCTCGCCCAGCTCGACGACTTCATGCACGGTCGCGATGGTGCGGTCGGAGGCCATCGCCATCACTGGCCCGAAATTGCGTGCGGCCTTGCGGTAGCTGAGGTTGCCCCAGCGGTCCCCCTTCTCGGCCTTGATCAGCGCCACGTCGCCATGGATCGGGTACTCGAGCACGTACTGCTTGCCGTCGATCTCGCGCGTTTCGCGGTCACCCGCCAGCTGCGTGCCGAAGCCCGTGGGGCAGAAGAAGGCGCCGATGCCCGCACCGGCCGCACGGATGCGTTCGGCCAGATTGCCCTGCGGCACCAGTTCCAGCTCCAGCTGGCCGCTGCGGTACAGCCCGTCAAACACCTGGCTGTCGGCCTGGCGCGGAAAGCTGCAGATGATTTTGCGCACCCGCCCGGCCTTGAGCAGCGCTGCCAGCCCGACCTCGGCATTGCCGGCGTTGTTGTTGACCACCGTCAGGTCTTTGGCGCCTTGCTCAATCAGGCCATCAATCAGCTCGTTGGGAATGCCGGCGGTGCCGAAACCGCCTATCAGGACGGTGGAGCCGTCCTTCACGTCCGCCAGCGCCTCGGCAATCGAGCGGGCAATCTTGTTGATCATTCAATAGTCTCCAAACAGGGTCGCCAAAAATGGCTTCAGTACACGACGAACCCGCTGCATTGCGCTTTATTTTGTTCGACATTCGAACAAGAGTTCGTATAATGAATTTTAGGAGATTTTGAACACCATGGCAAATGCCGCATTCACCCGCATCGCAGACCTCAAGCCCGGAGACGGCTATGTGCAGTCGTTTGCACGCGGCCTGGAAGTGATCCGCTCTTTCAGCGCCAGCGCACCGCGCCAAACCCTGACCGAAGTGGCCGGGCGCAGCGGCCTGAGCCGCGCTGGCGCACGCCGCATCCTGCTCACGCTGGAGGCGCTGGGCTATGTGCGCAGTGATGGCAAGCTCTTCAGCCTGACGCCACGCATACTGGATTTGGGCTTTGCCTACCTCTCATCCATGCCGATCTGGAACCTGGCCGAGCCGGTCATGGAGACGCTGGTCGCGCAGGTCAAGGAGTCATGCTCGGCAGCGGTGCTGGACGGCACGGACATCGTCTATGTGCTGCGCGTGTCCACCCACAAGATCATGAGCATCAGCCTGGGCGTGGGTTCGCGTTTGCCGGCTTACTGCACCTCGATGGGCCGCATGTTGCTGTCTGCATTGCCGGAGGCAGAACTCATGGACTGCCTGGCCGCCTCGGACCTGACGGCACGCACCAAGCACACGGTGACCGATGTGAAGGAACTCACAGCCAAAATCGCGCAGGTTCGCCGGCAAGGCTGGTCACTGGTGAATCAGGAACTCGAAGAAGGCCTGGTGTCCATGGCGGCGCCCATTACCAACCGGGCCGGCCAGACCGTGGCGGCGCTGAACATCAGCGGCCAGGCCAACCGGACCAGCGCCAAGACCATGCAGGAGACCATGCTGCCGCAGCTGCTTACGGCCGCGCAAACCATCTCCCGCATGCTGAATGCCCAGGGCAGCTGAGCCCTGGCTACGAAACCAGCACGCCAGCAGCGGGAACGGGCTGCGTGATACGCTTTAGCCATGTTCACGCCATCGCAAGCCGACGTTCGCCGTTTTTTCTGCTCTGTTTATGCCAAAGCCCGTGCCGGGCAACCGCTGGAAGCTATAGAAACCATAGCAAGCCAGTGGATTGAAGAGCACCCCGAGTACCACGCGGATTTTGCCGATGCCGACGCCGCGCTTGAAAAAATGTACGACGTGGAGGCCGGCAAGACCAATCCCTTTCTGCATTTGTCCATGCACCTGTCCATCAGCGAGCAATGCTCCATCGACCAGCCGCGCGGCATTCGCCAGGCCGTGGAGCTTTTAACGGCGCGGCGCAATTCGCTGCATGACGCGCATCACGAGACCATGGAGTGCCTGGGCCAGATGGTGTGGGAAAGCCAGCGCGCAGGCCGCCCACCCGATGGGGCTGCCTATATAGACTGCGTGCAGCGCCGCGCCACCCGGGATTGACAAGCCCCCCACGTTCGCTCTACTAGCGTGTAGCTCTCGAGGCCTTGCAGGCCGCGGCTCGCCAGACGCTTCGCCTCTGTCGCCTGTCCAAACCTGCTCAAGCAGGTTTGGAGCCGCAGGCTCCAGCCCTTCGGGGGTTAATTTTCCTTGGGGCGGCCCGGCGGAAGGATGCGCCCCCACGTTCGCTCACCACGTGTAGCTCTCTGCCCCCCGAGGGGGCTAATTTTCCTTGGGGCGGCCCGGCGGAAAATTACGCGTTCAACACAAGTCATGGGCAAAAAAAAAGCCGCTGACAACAGCGGCTTTTTTCTGGAAGTTACTCGCACTTTCAGCGGAATTCTCTCTGGGGAACGACCTTGAGCTCACCCTCTACCGATGACAGGTAGTTGGCCAGCTGCTTGAGTTCGGCATTGGTGTACTGCTTGGCCATGCCCGCCATGATGGCGTTGCCGCGACCGACCTTGGGGTTGTTCTCGACCTTGTAAGACTTGAGCGCCACAAACAGGTAGTCAGCATGCTGGCCGCCAATCTTGGGGTAAGACGGATCAATCGGTTTGTTGAAGTTGGCGCCGTGGCAGGACGCGCAGTTGGCCTTGTTCAGCAAGGCTTGAACATCGGCGCTGGGCTCTTTGGCAGGCTTGGCAGGCAGCTCGGCACCAGCCACCACACCATGCGTGCTGTAGTAAGCCGACAGGTCGGCGATGTCCTGATCCGTCAGGGAGTCAGCGATATTGCGCATGGTCGGGTGTTTGCGCTCGCCTTTTTTGTAGGCATTGAGCGCCGCCGAGATGTATTTGGCACTCTGGCCGGAAATCATCGGGACTTTGTACACCTCGGGAAAAGAAGCCTGGTAGCCCTTGATGCCGTGGCAACCGATGCACATGGCATTCTTGCTTTCGCCTGCTTTGGCATCGCCCTTGACCTCTTGGGCAAGGCTTGCGACCGTCACGGATGAGACAGCTACTGCGAATATCGTGGTAAACAGCTTATTCATTTTGCGCGCACAATCAGGTGAAAATTCATCGTATAAAACAACCTTGGATTATATCTGGGCCTGCCTAGGACTCAGCCCCCGCGCAAGACAAGCCGCGCAAAGTCTCCTCAATTCCTGCACCTCTGACTCATGAACATGAAATTTCAAGGCTCAAAAAACTACGTCGCCACCCAGGACCTGATGCTTGCCGTGAATGCCTCGGCCGCCCTGAAAAAGCCGCTGCTGGTCAAAGGTGAGCCCGGCACCGGCAAAACCATGCTGGCCGAGGAAGTGGCCCAGTCGCTCAAGCTTCCGCTGCTGCAGTGGCACATCAAGTCCACCACCAAGGCGCAGCAAGGCCTTTATGAATACGATGCGGTTAGCCGTCTGCGCGACTCGCAACTTGGCGACGAGAAAGTCAAGGACATTCACAACTACATCGTCAAGGGCGTGCTGTGGCAGGCCTTCACGGCCGACCAGCCCGTGGCTTTGCTGATCGACGAGATCGACAAGGCCGACATCGAATTCCCCAACGACTTGCTGCGCGAAATCGACCGCATGGAGTTCTATGTGTACGAAACGCGTGAACTGATCAAGGCCAAACACCGGCCTTTGGTGTTCATCACGTCCAACAACGAAAAAGAACTACCCGACGCCTTTTTGCGCCGCTGCTTTTTTCATTACATCAAGTTTCCCGATGCCGAGACGATGAAGCAGATCGTGGACGTGCACTTCCCGGACCTCAAAAAAGAACTGCTGGCGACCGCCATGAAAACTTTTTATGAGGTGCGCAACCTGCCTGGCCTGAAAAAGAAACCATCGACGAGCGAACTGCTCGACTGGCTCAAGCTGCTGGTGGCCGAAGACATTCCGCTGGAGGCCCTGCACAGCAAGGACGACAAAGTGGCGGTGCCGCCGCTGGTCGGTGCGCTGCTCAAAAACGAGCAGGACGTGACGCTGTTTGAAAAACTGGTGTTCATGCAGCGCAACAACCGCTGAGGCAGGAGCTCACGTTCATGAACCAGAAATCATTGTTGATTGCAGGCCTGTCAGACGCCATTGGCTTCGTCGGCGGTGCGCTGCTGGGTTACTGGATTGGCCGCCTGCTGGGCCTGGATATTTTTGCCGATGGCTACGGCAACAGCGCCATAGGCGGCATTGTGCTGGTCGGCCTGGGCGGCGGCTTCGGCCTGCAGCTGGCCCGCCGCTGGAGAAAACGCCAGAAAGCCAACGAGGAGAACTGAGCATGGCTTTTGTTGAACCCGTGACCCTGGAGGCACGCGGCGTGCGGCTGGTGCCACTGGGTCTGGAACACGAAGCGGGGCTGCGGGCTGCTGCCAGCGATGGCGAGCTCTGGAAGCTGCGTGTCACTTCTGTGCCTGAACCCCATGAGACACGGGCCTATATCGAAACCGCCCTGCAGACCGGCAACCGCCTGGCTTTTGCGGTCACCGATGCCGGCACGGGCGAGGTGCTGGGCAGCTCCAGCTTTCACGACATCGTGCCGGCCATCCAACGCGTCGAGATTGGCTACACCTGGTATGCCGCGCGTTGCCAGCGCACCCACGTCAACACCACCTGCAAGCTGCTGATGCTCAC
>DASXRN010000193.1:0-4831 GCA_036506595.1 Polaromonas sp.
TTGGCATCGACTATCTGCTGCTGAAAGCTTTCGTAGGCCTGCGCGCGCAGGCTGGTCGGGGCGGGGTGGGTGCTGCTGCTCATGAGGTCATCAGTCACCGTCACTGGTCGTCGCCGGCGATGACGCCCTTGCGCAGCAGGATGTTGCCGTACTTGCGCGGCTCACCGGTGCGCAGAATCACAAAGGCCGACTGTGCCCGCTGGTAAAAGTCAAAACGCTCCAGCGTAGCGGCAGTGCGTTCACCGGACTGCTGCAGGACAGCGGCAAACTCGGCAACCGGTTCGGGTACTGCGGTGGCGTCGCCCACCACCTGCATGGTCCAGGCGGCATCGGGCACAAAATTGTCCAGCGGCAGCACCTGCAGCACGGCCTTCAAGACTTCCGGGGCCGTCGCGCCGGCCAGTTGCACCAGGCGCGCGCCGCCAAGTCGGGCCACGCTGGCCGCCGGAAAATTGGCATCCACAATCGCCACGTCATCGCCATGACCCATGCTGGCCAGCGCATGAAGGGCATCGGGAGTCAGCAGGGGCGGAATGTTTTTCAGCATGAAAAAATCGGGAACGTGTCGCCTTGCAAAAGTTAATCAGTTTTGGCAAACCACGGGATTTCCCGGTGTTGATGACTGACATGTTAGCTATAACATGGCTGAACTTTTATTGGGACTTACCCTGAAATGACGCCTATCCTTCCTCCTTGCATCTTCTCCCCCTGCGCAGGCAGCCAGTTGCGGCTGGGCCTGGGCGGCGCGCCGCTCGGCAACCTGTTTAGCGCCGTCAGCGACGACGATGCGCGGGCGCTGGTCAACGCCGCCTGGGCGAGCGGCTGCCGCACGTTTGACACCGCGCCGCATTACGGCCACGGCCTGTCGGAGCGGCGGCTGGGCGATGCGCTGCGCAGCCACCCGCGTGATGACTATGTGCTGTCGAGCAAAGTAGGGCGCCTCTTGCGGCCCGACGCCGCAGCGCCGCGCGCCCAGCATGGCTATGTGGACATACTGCCCTTCAATCAGGCCTGGGATTTCAGCGCCGCAGGGACCCGCCGCAGCGTGGAAGACAGCCTGCAGCGCCTGGGCTTGCCCAGGCTGGACGTGGTGTACGTGCATGACCCCGATGCGGCCACCCACGGCACCAGAGCGCCCGAGGTGCTGCGGCAACTGATCGATGAAACCCTGCCGGCACTGCAGCAGCTGAAAAAAGAAGGCCTGGTGCGCGCGATCGGCCTGGGCACCAATGATGTGGCTGTCGTGCTGCAGGTGCTCGGCGAGGCCGAGCTGGATGTGCTGATGCTGGCCGGACGCTACAGCCTGCTGGACCACAGCGCGCTGCCCGAACTGCTGCCGCAGTGTGTGGCGCGCGGCGTGCGCATTGCGCTGGGCGGCGTTTTTAACTCGGGCATTCTGGCCACCGGAACCCGCGGAGGGCAGGCAACTTTCAACTACGCACCGGCTGCGCAGGAGTGGCTGGAGCGCACGGCGCAGATCGAAGCGGTGTGCGAAGCCCACGCGGTTCCATTGCGGGCTGCGGCGCTGCAATTTCCGCTGGCGCATGCGGCGGTAGACATTGTGATGCTGGGCGCACGCAAGGTGGCCGAGTGGGACGATGCGCAAGCCATGCTGCAGCATCCGATTGCGCCGGAATTTTGGGCCGCACTACGGGCGCAGGGTCTGCTGCCTGCCGAGGCGCCTACACCATGAGTATTGATGCGCACTTTCATTGCTGGCAGTTGGCGCGTGGCGATTACGGATGGCTCACGCCTGCGCTAGTGCCAATTTACCGTGATGTGACCGTGAACGACTGGCGGGTCGAATCTGCACCGCTGGGTGTGACTGGCGGTGTGCTGGTGCAGGCCGCGCCCACCGAAGCCGAAACCCATTTTTTGCTGGCGCAGGCCGATGCGCATCCGCAGGTTCTGGGCGTGGTGGGCTGGGTCGATTTATTGGCCGCCGATGCGCCTGCTCGCATTGAAGCGCTGGCGCGCCATCCCAAACTCAAGGGCTTGCGCCCCATGCTTCAGGACATTGATGACCCTGCGTGGATCCTGCAGCCCTTGCTGGCCCCCGCGCTGCAAGCCATGGCTGATGCCGGCCTGGTGCTGGATGCCCTGGTGAAGTCGGCCCACCTGTCGCATATCCTGACCCTGGCCGGGCGCTACCCCGATTTGCGCCTGGTGATAGACCATGCGGCCAAACCCGCCATTGCCGCCGGTGAGTGGCAGCCCTGGGCCGACGGCATGGCGCGATTGGCTGCAGAAACCGGGGCGATGTGCAAGCTCTCGGGCTTGCTGACCGAAGCCGGCCCGGCACCCGCGCCCGGTGCGGTGCGGCGCTGGGCAGAACATGTACTGGCCTGTTTTGGTGCTGCACGGGTGGTGTGGGGCAGTGACTGGCCAGTGCTGGAACTTGCCGGCAGCTACGCGCTGTGGTGGGGCGAAACGCAGCAATTGCTGGCAGGCTTCACCGCGCAAGAGCGGGCAGCCGTATTGGGGGGCAACGCGGGCCGGCTTTACCGTCTTTCGCCTCCTTAAAATCAAGCGATCACTTTCATCAAGAGAACACCGCGTGACTGAATCCTCCCTTTCCGCTCTGCGCATCTGCCGGGCCGACTACAGCAATCCTGCCCATGCCAGCGCGGTGGTCCAGTTGCTCGACGCCTACGCGCAAGACCCGGCGGGCGGCGGCGAAGCCCTCAGTGACTTTGCAAAAAAGCATCTTGTCAAAGAGCTGGCCGCACGGCCTCATGCGTTCAGCGTGCTCGCGTTCGACGGCGCGCAGCCCGTGGGCCTTATCAATTGCATTGAGGGTTTTTCCACCTTCGCCTGCCGCCCGCTGGTCAATATTCACGACGTGGCCGTGCTGCCCAGCCACCGCGGCCAGCGCGTCGGCGAGCAGATGCTGGCGCTGGTGGACGAGATAGCGCGCGAGCGCGGCGCCTGCAAGCTGACGCTGGAGGTCTTGCAGGGCAACCGCAGCGCCATCAAGCTCTACGAACGCGTGGGTTTTGCCGCCTACCAGCTGGACCCGGCTATGGGCCAAGCGCAGTTTTTCCAGAAATGGCTGGACTGATGGTCTCAGGAGGCGGCGGGTTCGACCTGTGCTTCGCCCAGCCCCCGGTTGATCAGCACGCCCACCGCAGCGCCCACAGTTTGGGCCAGCACAAAACCTGCAGCACTGGCGGGCGCAATACCGGCAAAGCTGTCTGACAGCAGGCGCCCCAGCACGGCGGCCGGGTTGGCAAACGAGGTGCTGGCCGTGAACCAGTAGGCCGCACCTATGTAGCAAGCGACCAGCGCCGCGGCCTTGCCTTTGGGGGCGCGCAGCACCACCAGAATCAGCCCGGCGGTAGCCACACCCTCGGCCAGCCATTGGCCCCAGCCGCCGCGCAGCTTGCTGCTGAACTGCAGCACGTTCATGTCGAACATGGCATGTGCCAGCCAGGCACCTGCCACCGCCCCCAGTAATTGGCTTGCTATAAAAAATATAGCTGCTTGCGCCCGTTTCCCGTAGGCTGGAGTGCCTTTTGACCATGTAACCAGCGTCACCAGCGGGTTGAAGTGCGCGCCGCTGAGTGGGCCCAGTATTTCAATCAGCAGATAGAGCGCAAACACGGTGGCCAGCGTGTTGGCCAGCAGGGCGATGGCGGTGTTGCCGCCGCTCAGGCGCTCGGCCATGATGCCGGAACCGATCACGGCGCAGAGCAGGGTGGCTGTGCCTAGAAACTCGGCCAGCAGCTGGTGTTTTAACAGCGGTGGGGCGGCATGGGCGGGGGCCTGGATTTCCTGGCTGATCGACTGCCGGCTCATGAATCCGCCAACTCACGCGCACTGTTTTGCAGCGTCAGCTGGTCAACGCCCGCTTCCGGCAGGTTGACCAGCAGTTCCAGATGGCGGTGAATCGCGTGCAATGTCTGGCGGAAAGCCTCCAGCTTTTGCGCCTCGCTGCCTTCGCCCCCTGACGGGTCGGCATAGCTCCAGTGGGCGGTAGCGGGGTGACCCGGCCAAAACGGGCAGACCTCGCCCGCAGCGTTGTCGCAGACGGTGATCACCACATCCATCACGGGGGCGTCAGGCAAGGTAAATTCATCCCAGCTTTTGCTGCGCAGGCCTTCGGTAGCAATACCTGCCGCACGAAGAACCTCCAGCCCCAGCGCATTGGGTTGCAGGTTCTCCCGAGGGCTGCTGCCGGCCGAGTAAGCCCTGAAACGGCCCTGGCCTATGTGGTTGAGCAGGGCCTCGGCCAGAATGCTGCGGGCCGAGTTGTGGGTACACAGGAAGAGTACGTTGATGGGTTTCGGGTTCATCTTTTTTCTGATTCCCCTCAGCAGCAGGCCTTGGCCTCGGCTTGCGGGCGGGTTTTGACGAACGGTATTTTTGCTACATTTTCAGGAGCTGCTGATGCACAGCAGGCCTGGGCTGGAGCCTGATCTGAACCGGATTTCTTTTCACTGAACACGGGAATGCTGTCCAGCGTGTGGAACTGCTCCCAGGCAATGCCTTGCGGGTCGGTCAGCCAGTATTTGTCGCTGCGGGAATAGCAGCAGGTGGTTTGGCCCTCGTCCAGCAGGGCCATGTCAGCCTGGCGGGCGTCGTCCTTGAGCGCGGCCAGCTCCTCGGCCGAATCGACCTGGATGCCCAGATGATCCACACCCGGCGCATCGCCGCGGGTGGAGATGGCAAAGTTGACCGGCGGGTCGGTCAGCATCCATTTGGCGTAGTCGTTTTCGGTGCGGGCCGGCTGCTGTTTGAACATCGCCGAATAAAAGGCGATGTTCCGGGCGAGGTCTTCAACGTGGACGTGGACATGGAAGCGTTTCATGGGTTCTCCTTGGCAGGGCTT
>DASXRN010000194.1:0-2661 GCA_036506595.1 Polaromonas sp.
GATCGGCGCGGCGATCATGCCGGCGACGGCGGCCAGGCCGACGCCCAGCGCAAACACCACGGCGTGGATCAGCTTGATGTTGATGCCCAGCGACTCGGCCATCTCGCGGTTGAAGGCGCCGGCGCGTATCTTCATGCCGAGCCGGGTCTTGGAGATCAGCCCGTACAGGCCCAGCGCCAGCGCAATGCAGACGCCCGACATGAAGAGGCGGTAGACCGGGTAGGCGAGGTTCTCGGTCAGCGGCAGCGAGGCACCGAGCAGCTCGGGGATGCTCACGCCGTGCACGTCGTCGCCCCAGAGAATCGAGCGCAGTTCTTCAAAGATGTAGATCAGGCCAAAGGTCAGCAGCACCTGGTCGAGGTGGTCGCGCTCATAGAAATGGCGAAACAGCAGCCTTTCGAGCGCCAGCCCGAAGAGCACCGACAGCACGGCGCCAAAGATGATGGCCAGGGCCAGGCTGCCGAGCTGGGCGCTGAGCGACCAGGCCAGGTAGGCGCCCAGCATGTAGAAGCCGCCGTGCGCCAGGTTGACCACGCCCATGATGCCGAAGATCAGGGTCAGCCCGGCGGCCAGCATGAACAGCAGCAGGCCGTACTGCACGCTGTTGAGCAGCTGGATGAGGAAGTTGGCAAACGTCATGTCAATTCGTCATGCCACATCACAGGCGGCAACCGCGCGCAGGATCGGCCAGCCCCTTGGCGGCGACACTGACCATTTTGTTTTCCTTGTTCTCCACTTTGCGCAGGTAGATGTCCTGCACCGGGTTGTGCGCCTTCGACAGGGTGAACGCGCCACGCGGGCTGTCGATCTTTGCCTGCTCCATACCCTTGATGAGCACCTCGCGCTTGCTGAAGTCACCGCCAGCGGCTCTCAGTCCTGCCGCCAGCATTTGCGCCGCGTCGTAACCCTGGACCGCATAGACATCGGGCTGCAGCTTGTAGGTCTTGGCATAGCTGAGACGGAAGGAGCGGTCTTTCGGCGTGTCGAGGCCATCGGCATAGTGCAGTGTGGTGAGCAGGCCCGTGGCCGCGTCGCCCTGCGCCTCCAGTGTGCCGTCGGTCAGAAAGCCTGCGCCGTACAGAGGGATCTTGCCCTTGAGGCCTGCAGCGGCATAGTCTTTGACAAACTTGACGGCACCCGCACCCGCGAAAAACGTGTAGACGGCATCGGGTTTCGCCGCAGCGATTTCGGCCAGCAAGGCCTGGAATTCCACCGTCGGAAACGGCACGCTCAGTTCCTTGGTGACCTTGCCGCCTTTGGCTTCAAAGCCTTCCTTGAAGCCCTTGACCGACTCCTCGCCGGCTGCATACTTCCAGGTGATGGTGACGGCGCTCTTGTGTTTGCGCTCGGCGGCCACCAATCCCATGGCGTAGGCCGGTTGCCAGTTGGTGAACGAGGTGCGAAAGATGTTTGGCGCGCACAAAGGCCCTGTGATCACGTCGGCCCCCGCATTCGGAATGATGAGCAGGGTTTTGGTGTCTTTCGCCACCTTGGCCATACCCATGGCGACGCCGGAGTGCACGGTGCCGACCAGTACATCAACCTTGTCGCGCTGAACCAGCTTGTTGGCGTTTTCGATGCCCTTGGACGGCTCGGACTCGTCGTCGACCTTGAAGAACTCGATTTTCTTGCCAGCGAGCGCGCCACCCTGTTCCTGCACAAACAGCTTGAAGCCGTTTTCAATGGCCACGCCCAGCTGGGCAAAGGTGCCGGTATAGGGCAGCATCAGGCCGACCTTGATGCTGTCGCTGCTTTGCGCCTGGGCGGCTGAGGCAGCGAGCAAGGCGCAGGAAAGGGTCACGAGGGAAGAGGTCGAAAGTTTTTTCATTGGTATGTCTCCGTTAGGATGGGCGAATAAAGAGAAATAAGGGGCAAACAAGGGGCGAACGAGGAATGCGGGGAATGCGGGTCTACGCCGCAGAAGCGGCCGCGCGGGGGTGTTGATCGATGAATTCCTTGACGGCGCGGATCAAGGCCGCAGGCTGGTCGCGATGGGGTGAATGCCCGCATTCAGCGAGTTCGAGCAGCTGCGTATGCGGCAGACGGCGTGCAATGCCGTGAATATGTTCCAGCGTGCCGTATTCGTCGTCCACCCCTTGCACGGCAAGAATCGGGCAGGTGATGGAAGCCAGCTCGGCCTCGATGGTCCAGCTGGGAAAGCTGGGGTCCAGCCAGATGTCGTTCCAGCCTTTGAAAGCGGAATCCACATCGTCGTGGTAGCGCGCCAGTTTCTCTTTCAGGTCGGTCGTGGCATAGGCTTCGCGGGCGATGCGGATGCTTGCCAGGCCATACTCTTCAACCATCAGGTGGGGAGCGACAACGACCAGGCCTGCTGCCGAGTCCGGAAAGCGCGATGCATACAGCAATGCAATGGAGCCGCCATCGCTGTGGCCCAGCAGCCACGGTTTTTCCTTGACATTCAGCGCTTCCAGCAGCGCCGGCAGCACCTCATGTGCCTGTGCGTGCATGAAATTGGCACTCCAGCGCTCCCCGGCTGCGCGCGGCGTCGAGCGTCCATAGCCGGGGCGCGAGTACACCAGGCCGCGAACATTGGCCGCATCACACAGCGCCTGGGGAAAGTCCTTCCACATGGCGACCGATCCCAGCCCTTCATGCAAGAACACGATCAGGGGGCGGTCCTGCTTTGCAGCGTTGAGCCAT
>DASXRN010000195.1:0-16037 GCA_036506595.1 Polaromonas sp.
CGACGACCTGTGTCTGCGGCCCCTGGGCAGTCCCGCCATCACGCGCCGCATCGTGCTCATGGTGCGCAGCCAGCCCCAGCTGCGCCGCAGCACGGTGACGGACTGCCTCGAGCACCTGGCCCGCGCGCTACGTGGCCGCCGCGCTGCCACAGCCTCCCGCTAGCCTGACAAGGCCACCCGCCGCGGGGGCGTCGAACGGGTCGCCGTAAGCCTGCCGGAGGTAGTCCACGATGAACCCCGAGTCGGCCACGGTTCGGCTGTTGTCGACAGTCCGGGAAGGCACTTTGCAAATCCTCGGCCACGCCCATCGCGTTCGGTGGTCATGCTCGATCGGGGGCTGTTTATCGCAGCTGGAGATGCTGCTCTTGCAGTGCCAGAAGGAAAATCCAGGAGGAGAGACAGAACGGTGCGCTCAGTGCCGACAATCCTGCAGGACGCAACAGCGGGATCATTGCCCCGGTCGCGATCGCCGCGACCGCCGAGCACAGAAGCGCCGCAATCAGGGTCCGCCAGCCAGGCTTCCCGATGAGGGTCCCCACGGCAAGGGCGCTGAGCGCGGAGTTAAAGCCGTACAAGCCGTGGAAGACAGCCGGGTCTGCCGCACCGATGAGCAGGAGGGCGATCAAGGATCCCGTCAAGGAGCCGGCTGCCGCCAGCAGGGCGGCCCGGGTCGAGTTTGCGAGCAGCCCGAGCAGGAAGATGAAGCCCGCAACGAGGTCGTCCTGAAAGAAGATCTGGCTGATGCCTCGTAGCGTTCCGTTCAGGAGGAGGCTGGCGGTATCTTGCCCGTTCGTGAGCTGGTCCGTCCATGCTCTGGCCGCATCCGTCAGCCAGCGGTCGCCCACCCCTGGGACGGGGCCTTGGGCGTGAGCGAGGCCGCCCACCTGCATGACCGAGAGAAGAATCAGCCACAGCACGCAGACGAAAGGGGCGCTGAGTGGGGGAAGATGTATACGGCCCAGGAGCCGATGGAGCGCGTAAGTCAGGGCGGCCGACAGGGCGCCTGCGATCGCCACAATAATCCAGAGCGCTGGATTCGGATTGAAGAAGGAAGCCAGCGCAAGGCCGGCGAAAAAACCGTTGAACCCGTAGACCCCGCTCAGGATGAGACCGCGCTCCGCCCCTATCGCCCACGCCACCGAAGTGCTCGTGAGCAGGCCCAGCAGGGCCGCCAGGCCAAGCCATGGTGAGCTGAGAAAGACACCGAGCAGTAGAACGAGCCCTGTGTACCCGTTCTGCTGAAACACGCTTTGACTGACTCCGAGAAAAAGGGCCCGCAAACCGTCCATGGATACGCTCATTCAGCACAGATCTGGGTCCAGGTGCCGGGCGCCAACGTTCGGTTCCCCCAACGCAGCATGTCCTGCGCATCGGGATGAAGCGGACTCACTTTCACTTTGAGAACAGCGCCGTACCCGTCGGTCTGAATCGGTTGTATCCACCAGCCGTTGGTGGCGTCCCAAACCTGAATCTGGATTCCATCAAGGCTCACAGCCACAGCCTCGTGGTAGATCTTGTCTTCGGCCAGCCAGTTGAAGTACCCGGGCCCGTCCCGCCATATTTTGCGCAACTGACCGATCGCGTGACTGGAAAGCCTCTGGATGAGCTGCACGGGCGCGGTTTTCACCCCGCGCGACAGGTAGACCTCGCGGGCCAACGCCGCCAACACCCCGCAGTCCAGCTTCTCCATCGCGACGGCGTCGCACCAGAACAGCGGCCAGGGCGAAGGGCCCCATTCATACCGTTCGGGGATCCACCGCGGCGCGGAGACGAGCAGGCTGTTTCCGCTCACG
Organism: Polaromonas sp.; assembly: GCA_036506595.1. GTDB lineage: Bacteria > Pseudomonadota > Gammaproteobacteria > Burkholderiales > Burkholderiaceae_C > Polaromonas. The sequence continues at coordinate 1,794 of DASXRN010000195.1, forward strand.
GAGTCAAGGCTGTAGTCTTGGGTGATCAGCCAATTTCTCGCGGTATGGCAACAGGCCTGTCCATGGTGCGACAAGTAAGAGGCCGGATGCGAGTGCCAGGAGTGGATCGTGACCTCGTCGGGAAGCGGCGGCTTAGAGTCCATTGGTTTTACCTCGTCCAAAGGTGTAGGCCATGCTGCTTTCATAGGCCCCCGCATCGCAGATCGCAAGCAACTCTCCTTCCGCGATGTCCGCACGCGGGTGGACATTGGGCGCGAGGATATCGTCCTCCATGCAGAGTCTTCCCAGAATCCTCGCCTTGCCGCGCGCCATCGGCTGCCATTCGCCGGTCTTGTAGTCCCTCTGCAGGATACGATGGGGGTACTGCGAAGCGAGCGGCAACTCGGCTATCGATCCGTCGACGACGATTTCTTCGGGTAATCCTCGATGTCTGCGGACTTCGAGCACGCGCACCGCGACGGCCATCGAGTGCTGGACCATGGCCTTGCCTGGCTCCAGTACGAATTCGTGCAGGCTCGCAAGGGCCTTGCGAGCCTGTCGGACGGCGCTGCCCAGCTTCGGGACGAGATCATTCTCGAAGTCGTCGGGGAACCAGCCTCCGCCGATGTCCACGCACTCCACTGTCCGGTCCGCGCAGGACTCGATGGCCTTCGCACACCGCAACGAAGAATCATAGAGCCTCCACCATTGCTCGACCCCGAAAAAGTTGCTGGCGATGTGAAAATGGCAGCCAAGTCGGAAGGCCCGCGGGAGCGCCCGCAGGAGTTCGATCATTTCGTTGAAAATCTCATGCGAGGCGATCGGGATGCCGAAACGGGAGATGGTCTGCGGGCCGCGCAGCCTGACTCCGATGATTTCCGCGAGATCCTCGCCGCGCGCCGCCCGCTGCACAATCTGGCGCAGCTCCTCGATCGAATCGCAGAAGATCGCGTGGATCGGATGCGCCCGGATCGGACTTGGCCACCCCTTGGCCGGGCCGTTGAGAATGACCTGCCCAGGGAGAAAGCCCAGCGCTAGCGCCTTGGCCACTTCGAGCTCACTGATCGCTTCGGCCAGAAAACCCGCGTCGCGGGCAAGCCCGATGAAGCGTTCATCCGGGTTGGTCTTGATGCTGTAGGCCACCCTCACTTCGCAGCCGGGACACGACGCGGTGCGTGCGGCGGCGGCAAGCTGGCTGAAACTGCGCGAAGCGGTACGCGGCAGAAGGAGCCGAAACGGCGTCTGGACGTGATCAAGATCGGCACCCCGCATGTCTTCGATGAAGCTCGCGGGAACGGTGGGAGACGGTTGGACCGGCGCCGAGGCATCCGGGGGGGCAACGCGTCTGCGAAGCTCATCGAGCCGGTGCGCCAGCATCGGCATCCCCGACGGATATTTCGCTGCAGGATGATGGCTGCCGGTCAGCGGCTCCTGAAGGGGTGGTAACGGATAGCGGGACCGCACGGGCACTTCGAGCACAATCCGCGCGAACTCGCTGGATTGCCGCTCAGCCTTGCACATGGCGATTCCGCTCGCTGCTTCGACCAGGCGGCCCACCAGATTCCGTCCGGCGACCGTCGCTCCGTGGATCCAGGCGGGAAACCTCGGATTCATCTCGATCAGCCAGAGCTCCCCTGCGGGGTTACGGATCATCTCCAGCTCCGCGCCCCCGGTCCAGTTCAGCGCGCTCACGATTTCCCGGAGGGGATTCAGCAATTCCGGGGCGGGATCGTCAACATGTCCGCCCCAGGTCTTGCCTTCGGGGGTGATATCGCGCTTGACCATATGCACGGCATCCAGAAGGCGGCCCCGGTAGGCACTGAAACTCACCGACTCCTCGAGTCCACGCACGTGAGCCTGCAAAAAGAGCTTCTCGGTTGCCCAGGTTGATTCGAAAGCCGCGCGCAACGACATAAAAGACGGCCACGAGTTCACCCCAACCGCGTCGTAGTACGGTCCCTTGAGCCAAATCCTCCATCCGTGCCTGCGGCAGAAGGAGTGGAGCGCCCAGTCCTGCTCGATCGTGGAAACGAAAGGCGGTATCTCGACTGGAAGCCCTCGATGGGCCGGGACGGCGGGCTTGGCGATCTGATCAAGGGCCTCGTGGGACGGAATAAGCAGCCTCGGATGCGGAACCAGGGCTTGGGCCATCCAGAGGATCTCAAGGTCCAGGCACGAGATCCAGTACGATGCTTGCTGCTCAAGGCGATCGCGGATACTGGCCGCGTGGGCGTCCAGATCAAGCCTGTCCCACGGCTGCTGAATCCAGACGTCATCAAAATCTGGTGAGTGGATTCCGCTGCTGCGATTCGAGTAATCGACTCCAATGAGGGTGGCATCGGGATAAGCAAGCCGCAGGGACCGTGCCACGCCGACTCCTGCAGAAGGGTTCGGGCCGCAGTACAGCCCACTGATGTAAATTTTCACGGTTGCGGCTCCAGCCCGTGGACAGCGGTAGAGAGAACCGGGAAATCCGGCAGCGCGGCCAGCCCTTCTTGTGTGCAGACTTCATGGGCATCTCCGCTTTCTCCCGGTTGTCAGGAGACAGTGTGGCACTCAGCCAATGTGCAGGCAAGCCCATAAAGAGCTGCTTATTCCCATAAAGGCTTGCCTCTTTTGTGCGAATTGCCGGCGCTGACAGGGCTTCAAACTTCCGGATTTCCCAGTGAAAACTCACCATTTCCTGCACTCAACAAACCGCCAAAACAGAGGGGGGCACCGGCAACAGCAATCGTGTGTATTCAAGAACAACTAAAGTAACTTTATGCGCCCAACCGCAAGAAAGCGCAGCTGTTCCGCGGTCAGTTCAGACGGCATTTGCACCATTTGATTTCATCTTTGACGCAAGGTGGCCGGCATGCAATACACCGGCCCTCAACGCATTGGACGCAAGGCCGGTGCGCTTGCCATGACTCCCCACCAACTCGCCGGGATTCAGATCGGGCGCGTAGCGCGCTCACGCAGCTCAGGCCAGCGGTGACTGCACATGCTCAGGCCGCACGCCCACGCCGACGGCGTAGGCGGGCAATGCCCGCAGCAGCGCAAAGCGGTTCAGCAGCCTCAAGGGCCAGGGCACGGCCAGCGGCTGCTGGCTGTCCAGCACCGGGCCGAGGATGCGGGTTTGCACGGCCACCTGCACGGCCTGCGTCAGCCGCGTGGGGAACAGGCGGCGCGCCTCTATGCGTGCGAGCAGCGGCGTCAAGGCCTGGGCGCTGACGCGGGCATCGGCCAGCGGCGCGGCCAGTACATTGGCCGCCGCCACCGCGTCCTGGATCGCGAGGTTGATGCCGACGCCGCCGACCGGCGACATCGCATGCGCGGCATCGCCGATGCACAGCAGGCCGGGCCGCCACCAGCGCTCCAGCCGGTCCACGCTCACGCTCAGCAGCTTCACGTCGTCCCAGCTCGCCAGCGCCGCCTCCACGCGGTCGGCAAACAGCGGCACGAGCGACACCAGGTCGGCGCGAAACGCCGCCAGCCCGCGTGCCCGCAGGGCTGCTATGCCGCCCTTGCGGATCACATAAGCGCACTGCCAATAGCTTGCGCGGTTGAGCATGGCGAGAAAGCGGCCGGTGTTGACGCGCCCGCCGCTGATGGACGGGTCGCCGGACGCCTTGGGCAGGCGCATCCACAGCACATCGATGGGCGCGCCGATCTCGCGCACCTTGAGCCCGGCCGCCGTGCGCAGCGCCGAACGCCGGCCATCGGCGCCTATGACCAGGTCGGCCAGCAGCTGCAGCGGCCCGTCGGGCGTGACGGCCTGGACGCCGACCACGCGGCCGTCCTGTTCCAGCACGCCCGTGGCCTCGGTCCTGAGCAGCAGCCGAAAGCCGGGGTAAAGCGCGGCCTCGTCGCGCAGGAAATCGAGAAACTCCCATTGCGGCATCAGCGCGATGAACTTGCACGTGGTTCGCAGCCGCGAGAAATCGGCGATCACCACCTCGGTGTCGCCGATCACGGCGCGCAGCTCGCGCACGGCGTCATGCGGGCGCGCCAGAAAGCGCTGCAGCAGCCCCAGCTCGTGCATCACCTGCAGCGTCGACGGGTGCACCGTATCGCCGCGAAAGTCGCGCAGGAAATCGGCGTGTTTTTCCAGCACGACCACGTCGACGCCGGCGCGCGCCAGCAGCAGGGCCAGCATCATTCCGGCCGGGCCGCCGCCCGCGATGCAGCAGCGTGTGTTCAAAACCTGAGGCATGGCGTTCTCCCGTCCAGCGCTTTTGCTTCTTTTTCCCGCATCAAGCTGGGAAAATCTTATAGGGATCGCCCGCCGCCGTCAGCGCTGCACCCGGCCCGATCCCGGCGCCCTGCCCCAGGCTCGCCACATTGCAAGCAAATACTGCCACCAGCCCAAACAACACGGGCGCATACAGCTATCATAAAAATAGCACCCAACCGGGCTGTTGGCACCCCGAGCTTGGTGCTACCATTTACTGAAACTGGTTTCAACAAGACACGACGGCCTTTTCCCCCTCCCTTTCAGATGCCCGCCAAAAAACTGCCACGAACCGCCGCCTCCGCCCTGCCCGCCGCCCGCCCCACCATTGCGGACGTCGCGCGCCAGGCCGGCGTCTCCAAGGCCACGGTGTCCAGGTTCCTCAACCATCGCGACACCCTGCTGACGCGCGACATCGCCACACGCGTCGAAGTCGCCATCGCCGCCCTGGCCTACTCGCCCAGCCCCATGGCCCAGGCCCTGAAGCGCGGCCGCTCGCACCTGATCGGGCTGGTGGTGGCCGATATCACCAACCCGTTTTCGGTGGCGGTGTTGCGCGGCGCCGAAAAAGCCTGCCAGGACGCCGGCTACCTGCTGATGCTGTTCAACCTGGGCAACGACAGCCGGCGCGAAAGCGAGGCCATCGAGGCGCTGACCGCCTACCAGGTCGATGGTTTCATCCTGAACACCCTGGGCCGCGACGCCGGCGCCGCCGCCGATGCCGCGCGCCACGGCAAGCCGGTGGTGCTGGTGGACCGCCGCCACCACGACATGCAGGCCGACTTTGTCTCACTCGACAATGCCGGCGCGGTGCGCCTGGGCGCCCTGCACCTGGTGCAGGCCGGCTACCGCGAGCTGCTGTTTGTCTCTGAACCGATCAAGGACGTAAGTTCGCGCATGGAACGCGCCGCCGCTTTTCGCAGCTTTGTCAGCGACACGGCGGCCGGCCTGGCGCAGGACGCAGCAAGCCTGCAAGGCAGCACCTTTGAAAGCAGCGCCGAGGACAGCGACGGGCTGGAGCTGGCGCTGCGCGGCCTGCGCCAGCGTGCCGGTGAGCGCCTGCCGGGTGTGCTCTCCAGCAACGCCGTGGTGACCTTGCGCCTGGTGGCCGCCATGGCCCGCCTGGGCTGGAAATTCGGCACCGACATCGGCCTGGTCGGCTTTGACGAGACCGAGTGGTCGCCCTACGTGGGGCCGGGCCTGAGCACCATTGCCCAGCCAACCGATGAGCTGGGCCGGGTGGCGGCAGGCTGCCTGATCGAACGCCTGAAGGGACTGGACCTGCCACCGCGCCAGATCCTGCTGCCAGGTCGCCTGGTGCCGCGCGGTTCTTCGGCGCCCGATCAGACAACGCCTCCTTCTCTAGGCATCTAAGCAGCAGCCTGGCAACGCCCCGGTGCCGGGCGTGATGCCGAACCCTGGCTGGCCCAACACAAATACTAGGGTAATCCCCAAGTTACAACGCCGGTACCTGTTCTTCTATAATTCATTGAAATCGGTTTCATAGATTGCCAAAAAAAAAAAGCAGCTCTGACACCACCATCAGCAATTTGTACCGACTCCTCATCCCCAAGCGTTTGCACACTGACCTGCAGCGCCCGCTCATGAACTACACATTTCAATTTGGTGATGTCTTTGCAGCCTGGCCGCTGCTGCTCAAAGGCACCTGGAACACCATCGAGCTGTCGCTGCTGGCGATGCTGTTCGGGCTGGTCGTGGCCATCGCCTGCGCCTGGGGGAAAACCTCGGGGCCCAAGCCCCTGCGCTTCCTGATCAACGCCTACATCGAGCTGATCCGCAACACGCCCTTTCTGGTGCAGCTGTTCTTTTTCTTCTTTGCCCTGCCCGCCCTGGGCCTGCGCTGGACCGCCTACACCGCGGCCCTTACGGCCATGGTGGTAAACCTCGGCGCCTACGCCACCGAGATCATCCGCGCCGGCATCGAGGCGATCCCCAAGGGGCAGATTGAAGCCGGGCTGGCACTCAACCTGAAGCGCCACGAAATCTTCCGCTTCGTCATCCTGAAGCCGGCGCTCAAGGCGATTTACCCGGCGCTGACCAGCCAGTTCATCCTGCTGATGCTGAGCTCGGCCGTGGTCTCGGCGATTTCGGCCGACGACCTGACCTCGGTGGCGGCCAGCCTGCAGTCGCAGACCTTCCGCAGCTTTGAAATCTACATCGTGGTGGCCGTGATTTATTTGCTGCTGGCACTGGCCTTTTCGGCGCTGTTCCGCGTGATTTACAAAACCAGTCTTAACTACCCGGACCGCCGATAATGCGTACCTTCGGTTTTGCTGAATTCCTGTTCATTCTTGAAGCGGCCAAATGGACCATTGGTCTGTCGCTGATTGCCTTTGGCGGCGGCGCGCTGGGCGGCCTGCTCGTGGCCCTCGGCCGCACCGCTGAAAACCGCACGGCGCAAACGCTGTCGCGCGGCTTCATCCTGATTTTCCAGGGCACGCCGCTGCTGCTGCAGCTGTTTCTGGTGTTCTTCGGCGCGCCGATTCTCGGCATTGAAATCAACCCCTGGGTGGCGGCCGGCGCCGCGCTGATCCTGAACAGCAGCGCCTTCCTCGGTGAGATCTGGCGCGGCTGCATCCAGGCCATTCCGGCCGGGCAGGTTGAAGCGGCCCATGCGCTCAGCCTGTCCTACGCCTCCCGCATGCGCGATGTGATCCTGCCGCAGGCCTTCAAGATTGCGCTGGCGCCCACCGTCGGCTACATGGTGCAGATCATCAAGGGCACCTCGCTGGCCGCCATCATCGGTTTTGCCGAAGTCACCCGCGCCGGGCAGATCATCAACAACGCCACCTTCCAGCCGCTCATCGTCTTCAGCGTGGTCGCGGCGATTTATTTTGTACTGTGCTGGCCGCTGTCCCTGCTGGCAGCCCGCATGGAGAGACGCCACGCCTTGGCGCTTGCGCGCTGAGGCCTTCACGTCTGCGGCGCTGCCGCGCTGAACCGCGTCATCACCTTCACCCCGTCTTTTTTCACCACCAACGGAGACTCACATGATCAAGCATCTGCAACGCCGTATCTTCACAGGCACCGCCCTCGCCCTGGGCCTGGCCGCCACCCTGTCGGCCTGGGCACCCGCCGTCAGCGCACAGACGGTGGCCGACATCAAGAAAAAAGGCGAACTGACCGTCGGCATGCTGGTGGACTTTCCGCCCTACGGCACCATGAACAGCAGCAACCAGCCCGACGGCTACGACGCCGATGTGGCGCGCCTGCTGGCCAAAGATCTGGGCGTCAAGCTCAACCTGGTGCCCGTGACCGGCCCCAACCGCATTCCGTTTTTGCTGACCAACAAGGTCGACCTGCTGGTCGCCTCGCTGGCCGTGACGCCCGAGCGCGCCAAGCAGGTCCAGTTCTCCAAGCCCTACGCCGCCGCAAGCATCGTGTTGTACGGTGACAAGAAAGCCAGCCTCAAGGCCGCCGCCGACCTCAAGGGCAAGCGCGTGGGCGTGGCCCGTGCCAGCACGCAAGACGTGGCGCTGACCGCCGTGGCGCCCGAAGGCACCGAAATCCGCCGCTTCGACGACGACGCCTCGGCCATGCAGGCCCTGCTGTCGGGCCAGGTCGATGCGATTGGCTGCTCGACCACCGTGGCCGCGCAAATCGACAAGCGCGCACCGGCCAACACCTTTGAAAACAAGTTCCTGCTGCGCCAGCAGGTGATGGGCGTGGCCATGCGCCCCGGCCAGGCCGAACTGCTGAAAACCGTGGACGACTTCGTGGTCAAAAACTCGGCCAACGGCGAGCTCAACAAGCTCTACCGCAAATGGCTGGAAACCGACCTGCCCAAACTGCAGTGAACCTGACTCCCAGTTGCTGACAAGCTGACCACGGTGCTTTCATGACAGACACAATGCAATCCTCCGCCTCCAACACACCTGGTGCCGAGCCCATCATCCGCATCGAAGCGGTCGACAAGTGGTATGGCAAGTTCCAGGTGCTGACCGACATCAACCTGGACGTGCGCGCCGGGGAGCGCATTGTGGTCTGCGGGCCTTCGGGCTCGGGCAAGTCCACCCTGATTCGCTGCATCAACCGGCTGGAGACCGTGCAAAAAGGCCGCATCGTGGTCGACGGCATAGACCTGACGGCCGGAGGCAAAAATGTCGATTCGGTGCGGCAGGAAGTTGGCATGGTGTTCCAGCAGTTCAACCTGTTTCCGCACCTGACGATTTTGCAAAACTGCATGCTGGCGCCCATGCGCTCGCGCGGTTTGAGCAAGGAAGAGGCCGAAACCATCGCGATGAAATACCTCACGCGCGTGCGCATTCCCGAGCAGGCGCACAAATACCCAAGCCAGCTCTCGGGCGGCCAGCAGCAGCGCGTGGCGATTGCGCGGGCCCTGTGCATGACGCCCAAGATCATGCTGTTTGACGAGCCCACCTCGGCGCTCGATCCCGAGATGGTCAAGGAAGTGTTGGACACCATGATCGGCCTGGCCGACGACGGCATGACCATGCTCTGCGTCACCCACGAAATGGGTTTTGCCCGCAGCGTGGCCGACCGTGTGATCTTCATGGCCAACGGCCAGATCATCGAGCAGGCGCCGCCGCAAGAGTTCTTCAGCAATCCGCAGCATGAAACCACACGCAATTTCCTGGGGCAGATTTTGAATTCGCAACATGCGCACTGATGTTTTTGACCGGGCCGCCAACACACGGGCCGCGCCCCCAGTGTTGATCTCGCTGTCTTCGTTTGGCGCGGCCGAAGTGCGCCGCCACGGCCAGCTGTGGGCTACCAAGCTGGCTTTCGAGGCCGGTGCCGATGGCGTTGAAGTGCGCAGCGAACTGCTGGTCGATGCCGCCAGCGAACTGCCGGCCATCGCCCAGGCCGTGCGCGCAGCCGGCAAAAGCGTCGTTTACTCCTGCGCCGACTACCTCTGGGCCGAAGACGGCACGCTGGATATGCCGGCGCTGAACAGCGCACTGGCTGCCGCCAAAACCCTGGGCGCGCCGCGCCTGAAAATGGCCATAGGCGGGTTTGATTCAACCTCACACGCCACCTTCGCCACGTTGCAAGAGCGCTTGACCGCAGCCGGGATCGAACTGGTCATTGAAAACGACCAGACCCCCGCCGCCGGCACGCTGGCCGCGCTGCAGGACTTTTTTAGCGCCGCCAAGGCCCACGGCCTTTTTCTGGGCATGACCTTTGACATGGGCAACTGGCACTGGACAGGCGAATGCCCGCTGCAGGCCGCCGCCGCCCTCGCGCCACAGGTGCGCTATGTGCATTGCAAGGGCGTGCAGCGCCAGCCGCAGCGCTGGGTCGCCGTGCCCGTGGCCGAATCCGGCGCCCCCTGGCGCGCCGTGCTGCGCGCCCTGCCGGCCGATGTACCCTGGGCGATTGAATACCCGCTGATCGGCGATGACCTGTTGACAGTGACGCGCAAGGAAGTCAATCTGCTGCGTACCCTTTCATCCAACAACCAGAGAGTCCCCTCATGACCCGCGCACTGGACGTAATTACTTTTGGCGAAGCCATGATGCTGCTGGTGGCCGACCAGCCCGGCCCGCTGGAGCATGCTGAAGCCTTTCACAAGCGCACCGCCGGCGCTGAAACCAATGTGGCCATTGGCCTGGCGCGCCTGGGCCTCAAGGTTGGCTGGGCCAGCCGCCTCGGCACCGATTCCATGGGCCGCTATTTGCTGGCCGCCATGGCGAAGGAAGGCATTGACTGCACGCACGTGGTCTGTGACGCCGCGCAGAGAACCGGCTTCCAGTTCAAGGGCAAGGTCACCGACGGCAGCGACCCGCCGGTCGAATACCACCGCAAGGGCTCGGCCGCCAGCCACATGGGCGAGATCGATATTGACGAAGCCTGGCTGCTCTCGGCCCGGCACCTGCACGCCACCGGCGTGTTTGCCGCCATCTCGGCCAGCACCCTGCCCGCCGCCCGCAAAACCATGGACCTGATGCGCGCCGCCGGCCGCAGCGTCTCGTTTGACCCGAACCTGCGCCCCACGCTGTGGGCCACGCCCGAGTTGATGCGCGAGTCCATCAACGACCTGGCCACGCGCGCCGACTGGGTGCTGCCCGGCATGGAAGAAGGCCGATTTCTGACCGGCGAAACCACGCCCGAAGGCGTTGCCCGTTTCTACCGCCAGCGCGGCGCCAAACTGGTGGTCGTCAAGCTCGGCAGCGAAGGCGCGTATTTTGAGGATGTCTCAGGCAGCGGCCGTGTGGCCGGCTTTCCGGTGGCCCAAGTCATAGACACCGTGGGCGCAGGCGACGGCTTTGCGGTCGGCGTGATCAGCGCCCTGCTCGATGGCCTGAGCGTGCCCGAGGCCGTCAAGCGCGGCGCCTGGATTGGTGCCCGCGCCGTGCAGGTGCTGGGCGACAGCGAAGGCCTGCCCACGCGTGCCGAACTCAACGAAGCAGGACTTTAAAAAGATGGCGGCCAACACTGCCCGAAAAAAGGTCCTGGTCTTCAGGGAACTGCCGCCCGACCAGTTGGCACGGCTGCAAGACCAGCACGACGTCACAGTCGCCAACCCGCGCCTGCCCGAGCAGGCCGCGGCCTTCCGCGCGGCCCTGGCCACGACCGAAGGCATGATTGGCTCCAGCTACCCGGTCGACGAAGCCCTGCTGGCCAATGCGCCGCAGCTCAAGGTGATCTCCAGCGTGTCGGTCGGTGTTGACAACTACGCCTTGAGTGCCCTGGCCGCGCGCGGCATTATGCTGTGCCACACGCCCGGTGTGCTGACCGAAACCACCGCAGACACGATTTTTGCCCTCATCATGGCCACCAGCCGCCGCCTGGTCGAGCTGGCCAACCATGTGCGCGATGGGCACTGGACGCGCAATATCGGCGAAGGCCTTTTTGGCTGGGACGTGCATGGCAAAACCCTGGGCATTCTGGGCTTTGGCCGCATCGGCCAGGCGGTGGCGCGCCGCGCCGCGCTGGGCTTTGGCATGCCGGTGCTGTACCACAGCCGCCGCCCCGTCGATTTGGCCAAAGCGCTGCCCGAACTGGCTGGCAAGGCCACCCACACGCCACTGGATGAATTGTTGCAACGCGCCGACATCATCGCCGCCGTGCTGCCCCTGTCGGCGCAAACCCGGGGCCTCATGGGCGCGCGCGAGTTTGCCCTGATGAAACCCGGTGCCATTTTTATCAACGGCGCACGCGGCGCCATCGTGCAGGAGGGCGCCCTGCTCAACGCCCTGAACCATGGCACCCTGCGCGCCGCCGGGCTGGACGTGTTTGCCACCGAACCGCTGCCCATGGGTTCACCGCTGCGCAGGCATCCCAGAGTCACGGCGCTACCGCACATCGGCTCCGCCACGTTTGAGACGCGGCATGCGATGGCGGTGTTGGCTACCAGCAACCTGCTGCAGGCTTTGGCGGGAGAACGGCCGGCGGCGGTGTTTGAGGCTGCAAATTCATAAGCCAATCAATCTCTAGGCCAATAAAGACAAGCGCAAGCAGCTACCAAATTGATAGCATTTTGATATGTATAAAAAAACCGCCGTTTTTATACATATCTCCCAGTTGACCAACCTGCTTTTGCAAGTAATTTGCGTTGTTTAGCCGCAAGGCATCGCTGACCGCTAATACGACCAACCCTCATGCCTGACCGGTAAACGATTGAGTCATCGCGGTAAAACCGCCACTTGGGCATGAACCGCGTCGTCAACGCGATAAAGCGGCTGTTGTGAGTTGGCTCCAGCAAGTGCGCTAATTCATGCACAACGATGTACTCAAGGCACTCGAGCGGTTTCTTCGCCAACTCCAGGTTGACCAAAATAGACTTTGCCGCTGGCGTGCAACTGCCCCATTTGGTTTTCATTTTTCGGGCAGTAAACGCAGGCGTCTCGACGCCCATGTGGGGTGCCCATTTTTCAATAAGCGCTCGGGTTTCTTCCTTGAGCTGCTGGCGATACCACTGGTCCAGAACCAACAGTTTCTTGGCATCATCAGCGCCCGGACGCAAGCAAAGAACCAAAGTGCTGTGCTTAAGCGCTACGTGAGGCGGCGCGTCCTGCTCAACCAGTTTTAGCAAATAGCGTTTGCCCCAGACATAGTGGCTCTCACGGTCAAGGTATCCCCGTGATGTCTCGCGCGCTTGGCTGTGCAGCTTTTTCTGCTGTTGCTTTATCCAGCCAATTTTGGAAACAGCGAACACCCGGATAGTGTCCAGGTCCATTCGCAAGGGTGCTGCGATGCGCACCCTGCCCTGAGGCGGATAACCGCCATGGTTCTTCGTCGAAAGCTTCCGGTTTGCGTTGGGACTGCGGTGCTGGGCTCTCGTCATGAAACGTCTCCAGGGAGCGAATGGCGTGTTGCGAGAGCACGGCTTCCAACCGCGATGGCGAGCGCGACGACGATCAGAATCGCCGCGACTGCGAACGTGATCCGCATACCGGTGGCAACAGCCTCGGGACGCGCCGTTGTGATGTCGGTCGTCGCCGAAGCGAGCGCGAACACAGCGCCCATCACGGATGCACCGGTGATGAGCCCGAGATTGCGCGATAGGTTGAGCATGCCGGAAATGACGCCCCGCTGGTCCGGACGGATATCCGTCATGACGGCGGTGTTGTTGGCCGTCATAAACAGCGCATAGCCGACGGTGATGACCACGATGGGGGCGATGTAGCCGGGGATGCCGAGCGTCGCCGGCACCATGGATAGCACGAAGGAGCCGGCCGCTATGGCGATGAGTCCAACAATGGTCATGCGTTGTGCGCCAAAACGGTCCGCAATGCGGCCGGCTGGCACACCGGCCAGCGCGGCGGCAAACGGACCGACCGACAAGACGAGCCCGACGTGAGCGGCGGCCAGCCCGAGCGCACGCGAGAGGTAGAACGGCCCGACCACCAGCGTCGCCATCATCACCGTCGAGACGAGCGCGCTCATGGCGAGGCTCGCACTCAGCAGGGGATCGCGGAACATCGTCAACCGGATCAACGGTGATGCCGCTCTCGCCTCGGCGCGCACGAAGAGGCCGACGCCGAGGACAGCAGCCAACAGCAGCGCCATGTTGAGCGGACCGAAACTGCCGCGCCCGTCATGATGACGAGTGGTCATGGCGAGTGCATAAGCCGCGAGCGTCAGGGCCAGCAGCAGCGTGCCCATAGGGTCGAAACCGGCTCTGTCAGTCTTCGACCCCCGGCGATCAACGGGCAGGTGGCGATGCGCGAGAAGAAAAGTCAGGATACCCAGCGGTACGTTGACGAGAAAGATTGCCCGCCAACCGAGTCCGCCGATCAGAATGCCGCCAAGCGATGGACCGAGAGCGGTGCCCATCGCGGACATCGTTCCGAGCAGGCCCATGGCGCTACCGGTCTTTGCCTTCGGAACTGTCTCACCGATAAACGCCATGGTGAGGGCCATCATGACGGCGGCTCCGAGCCCCTGTGCCACACGGGCGGCAATCAGCAGCCGGAGCGTGGGCGCGACGCCGCACAGGGCCGAAGCCATCGTGAACAGGAAGATTCCAGCCAGTAGCAGTCGCCTCCGGCCGGTGATGTCACCAAGCCGTCCGACGCTGACGATCAGGGTGGTGATGGCGAGCAGATAAGCGAGGACTATCCATTGGACTTCCTGAAAGGAGGCGTTGAACGCCTGTGCCAAGGTCGGCAAGCCAACATTGGCGATGCTGGTGCCGAGCGAGGACAGCAACATGGACAGCGAAAGGCTGGCAAGCGCCCACCGAACCGAAGGTGCCAGTTCCGCACTTCCAGCGACTGCCTCATCTCGTTTTGCAATGATTGACTTCAACATGAACTCCGTTTCTGGCGACTCCCGAAATGGAGCTGCCTGAAGCGTAGTTCTTTGCCCGACATAGCGGAAGGCGCACCATTTGCACTTTATTCGTGCGTTTGACGCCACATCATGATCAAACTGCGTTATGGTCAATGCATGACTACACCCGATCTCAACTTGCTTGTCACCCTGGATGTGCTGCTCGCAGAAGGCAGCGTGGCGCGCGCAGCCCGACGGTTGCGGCTCAGCCCGTCGGCGATGAGCCGGGCGCTGGCGCGATTGCGTGAGACGACGGGCGATCCGCTGTTGGTCAGGGCCGGACGCGG
>DASXRN010000196.1:0-17800 GCA_036506595.1 Polaromonas sp.
TTGGCATCCGGCCCATGTACGCCAAGCTGAGCGCCTTTGCCGTCAGCTCCTTCATCGTCGGCATGTCAGGCGCGCTCTGGGGCTTTGTTTACCTGGGAGCGTGGGAACCCGCCGCCTTTTCAGTCGACCAGTCATTTCGCCTGCTGTTCATGGTGATCATTGGCGGCATGGGCTCGATTCTGGGTGGTTTTCTGGGTGCGGCCTTCATCACGATCTTGCCGATTGCGCTGAGCCAGTTTTTGCCGGTCATGGCCGGCTGGGTCGGCCTTGAGATTTCCACGGCGGGCATCTCGCATGCCGAGTTGATGATTTTTGGCGGCCTGATTGTCTGGTTCCTGATCGTGGAGCCGCATGGCCTGGCCAAGCTCTGGTCTGTTGGCAAGCAGAAGCTGCGTCTGTGGCCCTTCCCGCATTAGGCCGCACTAGACCCCATCAGGAACAAGGATTACGCACAACTACCAATGCGTTTTCAGGCAATTGTTTGTTTACTGGAGTGTCGGTTTTCAGGTGCTTTTGCTTTTAATTTTTAGGAGACAACGATGAAGCTTCGTAATTTGATTTTGGCCGTCGCCGCCATGGCAGCGGGCGCCTCGTCCCTGGTGGCGACCAGCGCCTACGCGCAGGCCAAAGAGCAATTCATTCCGGTGCTGTCTTACCGCACCGGCCCCTATGCGCCCAACGGCACGCCATGGGCCAATGGCTATGTGGACTACCTCAAGCTGGTCAACGCCAGAGGCGGCCTCAACGGTGTCAAGCTCACCTATGAAGAGTGCGAAACCGGCTATGACACGGCGCGCAGCGTCGAATGCTACGAACGCCTGAAGGGCAAACACGGTGGCGCCGCGCTGGTGCAACCCCTGTCCACCGGCGCCACCTTTGCCATCACGGAAAAAGCCCCCACCGACAAGATTCCCGTCGTCACCGTGGGCTATGGCCGCAGTGAAAGTGCCGACGGCACCATCTTCAAGTGGAACTTCCCGCTGGCCGGCACCTACTGGGTCGCATCAGACGCCATCTTGCAGGCCATTGGCAAAAAAGAGGGCGGCCTCGACAAGCTCAAGGGCAAGAAAATCGCGCTGGTCTACCACGACAGCCCGTATGGCAAGGAGCCCATTGCCCTGCTGCAGGAGCGCAGCAAACAGCTCGGCTTTGAGCTGCAGTTGCTGCCCGTGACGGCACCCGGTGTGGAGCAAAAAGCCACCTGGCTGCAGATTCGCCAGGCCAGGCCCGACTACACCTTGCTGTGGGGCTGGGGCGTGATGAATTCCACCGCCATCAAGGAGGCGCAGGCCACCGGTTACCCGCGCGAAAAAATGTACGGCGTATGGTGGGCCGGCGCCGAGCCCGATGTGAAGGACGTGGCCGATGGCGCCAAGGGCTACAACGCCGTGGCCATGCAGCACGGCGCCGAGCCCCAGTCCAAGCTGGTGAAAGACGTTATCGACATGGTGCATGGCAAAGGCCAGGGCACGGGCCCGAAGGAAGAAGTCGGCCAGGTGCTCTACATGCGCGGTGCCATGAGTGCCATGCTGGGTGTTGAGGGCATCCGCTCGGCGCAAGAGCGCTTCGGCAAGGGCAAGGTCATGACCGGCGAGCAGGTTCGCTGGGGCCTGGAGAACCTGAACCTGACACAAGCCAAACTGGACGCCCTGGGCTTTGCCGGTGTGATGCGACCCATCAGCACCTCTTGCGCGGACCACATGGGTGCGGCCTGGGCGCGCATCCACACCTGGGATGGCAAGGCCTGGAAGTTCAGCTCCGACTGGCTGCAGGCCGATGAACAAATCATCAAGCCCTTGGTCAAGTCCACCGCCGCCCGCTACGCCACCGAGAAAAAACTGACGGCCCGTACTCCGGCGGACTGCCAATCCGAAAAAGTCCAACCCTGAAAGTAGCCCCTTTCCTGCGCCAGGCGCAAGGCAGGGGACAGCGGCTCTCGCGAGCCGCCAACTGAAAGGCCAGCGCAGTTGGCCTTTCAGTTGGTTTAAATGGATACATCCTATGAGTGACTCAAACATCGTCCTCAATGTCAACGGCATTGAGGTCATCTACAACCACGTGATCCTGGTGCTCAAGGGCGTTTCGCTCCAGGTACCGCAGGGCCGCATCGTTGCCATCCTGGGCGGCAATGGCGCGGGCAAGACCACGACCTTGCGCGCCATCTCCAACCTGCTCAAGGGTGAGCGCGGAGAAGTCACCAAGGGCTCGATAGAGCTGCGTGGCGAGCGCATTGAAAACCTCTCGCCGGCCGACCTGGTGCAGCGCGGCGTGGTGCAGGTCATGGAAGGCCGGCACTGCTTTGCCCACCTGACCATCGAAGAGAATTTGTTGACAGGCGCTTACACGCGCGACAGCAAGGCCGAAGTGGCGGCCAACCTGGAGAAGGTCTACAACTACTTCCCGCGCCTGAAAACCCGGCGCAGCTCGCAGGCGGCTTACACCTCGGGTGGTGAGCAGCAAATGTGCGCGATTGGCCGCGCGCTGATGGCCAACCCCAGCATGGTCTTGCTGGACGAGCCCTCCATGGGACTGGCGCCGCAGATCGTGGAAGAGGTTTTCAACATCGTGAAAGACCTCAACCAGAAAGAGAAGGTCACCTTCCTGCTGGCCGAGCAAAACACCAACATGGCCCTGAAATACGCCGACTACGGCTACATCATGGAAAGCGGCCGCGTGGTGATGGACGGGGCCGCCAGCGACCTGGCCAACAACGAGGACGTGAAGGAGTTCTACCTGGGCGTCGGCGGCGGCGAGCGCAAGAGCTTCAAGGACGTGAAAAGCTACAAGCGCCGCAAGCGCTGGCTGGCTTGAAAGTGTTGAGGAACGCAGCCATGAGCGCATTTTTTGACACCTTGGAAACCCGTTCGCCCGCCGAACGTGAAGCCGCCCTGCTGGCCGCCCTGCCGCAGCAGATTGCCCACGCCCAAACGCACACGCCTGCCTTCGCCACCCTGCTCAAGGGCGTGGACAGCAGCGCCATCAACTCGCGCGCTGCGCTGGCGCGCCTGCCCGTGACGCGCAAGCACGAGCTGCTGGAGCGCCAGCAGGCACTGCGCCAGGCCGCTGGCGCCCAGGAGGTATTTGGCGGCTTCAGCGCCTTGCGCTACGGCGCCCACATGCCGCGGGTCTTTGCCAGCCCCGGCACGATTTACGAGCCCGAAGGCGTGCGCAAGGATTACTGGCGCATGGCGCGGGCCATTTACGCTGCCGGGTTTCGCCCCGGCGAGCTGATCCACAACTGCTTCAGTTACCACTTTGTGCCGGCCGGCTCCATGATGGAAACCGGTGCTCATGCGCTAGGCTGCACGGTGTTTCCCGGCGGCACCGGGCAGACCGAGCAACAGGTGCAGGCCATGGCCGAACTGCAACCCGCAGGCTACATCGGCACGCCCAGCTTTCTCAAGATCATTGTCGAGAAAGCCGCCGAGATGGGTGTGGCGCTGCCCAGCATCAAGAAGGCCATGTTTGGCGGCGAGGCCTTCCCGCCCAGCCTGCGCGACTGGTTTACCGAGCGCGGCATTGACGGCTACCAGTGCTACGCCACCGCCGACCTGGGTCTGATTGCCTATGAAACCGCAGCGCGCGAAGGGCTGGTGCTGGATGAAGGCGTGATTGTCGAGATCGTCCGACCCGGCACCGGCGACCCGGTGCCCGAGGGCGAGGTCGGCGAGCTCGTGGTGACCACGCTAAACCCCGACTACCCGCTGATCCGCTTCGGCACGGGTGATTTGTCGGCCATGTTGCCGGGCAGCTGTCCGAGCGGCCGCAGCAATGCGCGCATCAAGGGCTGGATGGGCCGGGCCGACCAGACCACCAAGATTCGCGGCATGTTTGTGCACCCGGGCCAGGTGGCCTCCATAGCCCGGCGCTTCCCCGAGGTGCTCAGGGCCAGGCTGGTGGTGACCGGCGAGATGGCCAACGACAGCATGACCCTGAAGGTTGAGGCCACCGGCGCAGCGCCTGGCTTCGAGCAGAAAATCAGCGAAGCCATCCGCGATGTCACCAAGCTGCGCGGCACGGTCGAGCTGCTGCCGCCAGGAAGTCTACCCAACGATGGCAAGGTGATTGAGGACGCCAGGAGCTACAAATAGAGCTCTGGATAAAGTCGTGAATAAAGGCCTGAAGGGGATTGTCCTTACGTAGTTCCCGCGATGCGGCCGGGGCAAGCCCCCCGTACACTTTGCGACTTGATTTAAGGAGACGCTCATGAAACGCCTGTTAGTCCTGGCCGCCGCAGTAACGGCCATTTTTGCCAACGCACAAACCTTTCCCGGCTCCAAGCCCATCACGTTTGTGGTGCCTTTTGCGGCCGGCGGCCCAACCGACCGCGTGGCCCGTGACCTGGCCGAGGCCATGCGCAAATCCATGGGCGGCGGTGCCAATTTTGTGGTGGAAAACGTCGGCGGCGCCGGTGGCACGATTGGCGCAACCAAGGTCGCCAAGGCCAGCCCGGATGGCCATACGCTGCTGCTGCACCATATCGGCATGGCCGCAGCCCCCGGTCTGTACCGCAAGCTGCAGTACAAACCGCTGGAAGACTTCGACTACCTGGGCATGATCAACGAAGTGCCCATGACCATTATTGGCAAGCCCCAGTTGGCCGCCAATAACTACCGCGATTTCGAGAACTACATTCGCGCCAACGCCGGCAAGCTCAATATCGCCCACGCCGGCCTCGGATCAGCCTCCCACCTGTGCGGCCTGATGTGGCAAGCGGCGATCAACGCCAAAGATGCCATGACGACCATTCCGTTTGGCGGCACGGCGCCCGCCATGAACGCCCTGGTCGGTGGCCAGGTCGACATGATGTGCGACCAGACCACCAACACCACCGGCCAGATTGAAGCCGGCCGGGTCAAGGCCTTTGCCGTGACGACCGCCAAGCCGCTTTCCAATAACAAGCTGCTCAAGGACTACCCCACGCTGCAGGAAATGGGCCTGAAGGGCTTTGAGCTGACGATCTGGCATGGCCTGTACGCGCCCAAGGGCACGCCACCGGCAGCGCTGGCCCAGATCAATGCGGCGCTCAAAGTGGCATTGAAAGACCCCGACTTCATCAAGAAGCAGGAAGGCCTGGGCGCCGTGGTGGTGACCGACAAGCGGGTCGATCCCGCCGCCCACAAGGCTTTCGTGGCGGCCGAAATCGCCAAGCTCAAACCCGTGATCGAGGCTGCCGGCAAGTTTGCCGACTAAGCAGTACGGCCCTCTTGCCAAGCCGCCCGGCCACCGCCCGGCGGCTTTTTTCATGCCGGGATTAACCTAGAAACGGCAGTTGGATGCGC
Organism: Polaromonas sp.; assembly: GCA_036506595.1. Taxonomy (GTDB): domain Bacteria; phylum Pseudomonadota; class Gammaproteobacteria; order Burkholderiales; family Burkholderiaceae_C; genus Polaromonas. Next base: position 5,283 of record DASXRN010000196.1, read on the forward strand.
CCGAGTGCGCCGTGCTCGGCGTGCCAGGCAAGGGTGAGCGCTGCGGCTCCGCTGGCACCTGCATGCCAGTGGACAGTGCGAACGGGCTCAGGCTATGACTGAGCCGCGCCCTGCAAGGGTGACAACGCCGCATGGCGCGCCGAGCATGGTGCAATCGGGTGCATAGCGCTGTCACCCGGAAGGTGAACGTGATCGAAGCGGAGAAAGTCAATGTACATGCGGCCTTTCTGAAGTTGGCAAGCGGTCAACTGCTGTTTCTAGGTTTAACCCTCTTGAGCCACTCGCAGGGGCGCGCTATCTTTCTCTGGATGCAGCGCAGCCCGCTGCCCAAAAAACCACCGGAGCTCGCCTTGAAACATTTTCTTAAGCCAAACAGCATTGCAGCCCTAGCTACACGGGCATTGGCAGCTACTATTTTTATAGCAACCTCTGCCCTGGCGCAAAGCACCTGGCCGACCAAGCCGGTCAAGATCGTGGTGCCTTTTGCCCCCGGCGGCACCACCGACATCCTGGCCCGTGCGATGGCGCCCGAACTCTCCAAAGCCTTCGGCCAGCAGTTTGTGGTCGAGAACCGGGCCGGGGCAGGCGGCAACATTGGCGCCGACATGGTGGCCAAGTCCGCGCCCGATGGCTACACCCTGCTGATGGGAACCGTTGGCACCCATGGCATCAACAAGTCGCTTTACAGCAAGATGGCTTACGACCCGCAAAAAGACTTTGCCCCCATCACCCTGGTGGCCGGCGTGCCGAATGTGATGGTCGTCAACACGGAGAAAGCCCGGGCCGCAGGCATCAACAACGTGGCCGATTTCATCCGTGCGGCCAAGGCCAGGCCTGGCCAGTTCAACATGGCCTCCAGCGGCAACGGCACGTCCATCCACCTGGCCGGGGAACTGTTCAAAACCATGAGCGGCACCTACATGACCCATTTCCCCTACACCGGCTCGGGCCCAGCGCTGATGGCCATGGTGGGGGGCGACATGGATGTGATGTTTGACAACCTGCCCTCGTCGATGCAGCTGATCAAGTCAGGAAAGCTCAAGGCCCTGGCGGTGACCAGTTCGGTGCGCTCCGCAGCGCTGCCCGACGTGCCGACGGTGGAGCAAGCCGGTGGCCCCACGCTGAAGGGCTTTGATGCCAGCTCATGGTTTGGCCTGCTGGCCCCCGCGGGCACGCCGCCCGACATCGTCAGCCGCATTCAGCAGGAGGTCGCCAAGTCGCTGAACAGCCCGGCCATCAAGGAAAAGCTGCTGGCGCAAGGCGCCATTCCCGGCGGCAACACACCCCAGCAGTTCACCACCTTCATCAATGCCGAACACAAAAAGTGGGCCCAGGTGGTGAAGGCTTCGGGCGCCAAAGTGGATTGAACTCAGGGTGGGGGCGAATTCAGACGCCCCAGACCACCTCATGGCCGGACCGGTAGTTGTGCTCCAGCATCTCGACGAAAGGCGTGGCGCGCTGGCGCAAGCCCAGCCCGTCAATCGGGCCTTCGGCTTTTTCATCGGCCTCTTCCTGCGCCATGGCGTGCTGCAGCGCACTGATGGCGGCCGGCATCTGTTCCGGCAGGATGATGCCTTTGGGCCCCGCATCTTTGCCAATGATTTCAAGCACGCGGCGGCCGTTCACCTCCAGCATGATCAAGTCGCCCGTGTCTTTTGATTTGAATTTGTACAGCATGAAAAGCTCCTCTGATGTGACATGCCATTCATTGTGAGTCGATTTTTGCGACCTGTCAGCAGGTCTTCCCCACCTATTTTTTAACTTCCAACCGGGTCTTGAGCGGGGTGTCCGGTGAATGGGTGCAGGGTCAAGCAAAATAGGCAGTATGTTCAATATCGCCACTGTTCAAAAACCCGCCGACCAGGCACTTCGCCAGGACGGCCTGAGCCTGCTCTTGCCGGCCGACTTTGCCGCCAGCCTTCAACTGCCTGCGCCGCAATGGGTGCAGGGTTGGATGCAGCTGACCGACTCCTGGAACCGGCTGCCGCCCGATGCCCACCTCAAGGACGGCGGGCATTACCGTAAACGCCGCCATGCCTGCTTTATCCAGGAGCTCGCCGCCGGCACACTCACCCAGACGCCGCACCGGGCACACTGGCAGCCCACCGACTACAACGCCCTGCACGGCGGCTTCGAACGCTGGTTTGACCCGGTTGAGCCCGCCGTGGCCCAGGCGCCCGCCTGGACCGACTTGCTGGCCAGCCTGGGGCGATTGTTTGCACGGGTCCAGCCGACTCAGCCCGTTCAGCGCTGGCATATCGAGGCCCATCAGTTCCGCATCGACACCGCCGGTGGCGTGGGCCGGCCCACGCCGGAGGGGGCGCACCGCGATGGTGTGGACTTCGTGGTGGTGTTGATGGTGGCGCGGCATGGCGTCAAGGGCGGGGAGACCCGTGTGTTTGATGCCAACGGGCCGCACGGCGTGCGCTTTGTCATGCAGGAGCCGCTGACCGCTCTGCTGCTCGACGACGCCCGCGTGATTCACGAAACCACGCCGATACTGCCGGCCGATGGCGCCGCGGAGACAGGATTCCGGGATACGCTGGTGCTCACTTACCGGGCAGCCGGTTTTCAGGCCCCTTGAGTCGGGGGCCGGCAGCCCGTCCGGCCCGCCTTTTTCCATTCCCCACAAAGCGCCGTTTTCGACCCCGGTAAATATCCGCTTGACGAATTTAGTTTAAACCTAAACAATTAAGGCCAGATTAATCCACAGAGTACGCATCTCATGCACATCCTTTGCCTGGGCGGTGGCCCCGCCGGTTTGTATTTCGCCCTGCTGATGAAGTTGCAAAACCCGGCGCATCAGGTGACCGTGGTCGAGCGCAACCGACCGTTTGACACCTTTGGCTGGGGCGTGGTGCTGTCGGACCAGACCCTGGGCAATCTGCGCGTGGCCGACCCGGTCAGCGCGCAGCTGATTGGCGATGCCTTCAACCACTGGGACGACGTCGAGGTGTTTTTCAAGGGCCGCAGCGTGCGCTCGGGCGGCCATGGTTTTTGCGGCATTGGCCGCAAGCGCCTGCTCAACATCCTGCAGGAGCGCTGCCTGGGGCTGGGTGTGGAGCTGGTGTTTGAAACCGACGTACAGGACGACCAGGCGATTGCCGCACAGTACCAGGCCGACCTGGTGATTGCCAGCGACGGCCTGAACAGCCGCGTCCGCAACCGCTACGCCGACACCTTCCAGCCCGATGTCGAGCTGCGCGCCTGCCGCTTTGTCTGGCTGGGCACGCGCAAGACCTTCGACGCCTTCACCTTCGCGTTTGAGCAAACCGAGCATGGCTGGTTTGCCGGCCATGCCTACAAGTTCGACGACAACACCTCGACCTTCATCGTCGAGACGCCCGAAGCGGTCTGGAAGGCCCATGGCCTGGACCAGATGAGCCAGCAAGACGGCATTGCTTTTTGCGAGCGGCTGTTTGCCAAATACCTGGACGGCAATGCCCTGATGAACAATGCCACGCATCTGCGCGGCTCGGCGATCTGGATCCGTTTTCCGCGTGTGGTGTGCCAGCGCTGGGTACACAACGAAACCATTAACAGCAAACGAGTGCCCATCGTGCTCATGGGCGACGCGGCCCACACCGCGCATTTCTCGATCGGCAGCGGCACCAAGCTGGCGCTGGAAGACGCGATCGACCTGGCCAACGAGTTCAGCACCGGCCACGGCATGGACGAGGTGCTGCAGGCCTATGAGGCGCGGCGCAGCGTCGAGGTGCTGAAGATCCAGAACGCCGCGCGCAACTCCACCGAGTGGTTCGAGAACGTCAACCGCTACAGCGGCATGCAGATCGAGCAGTTCGCCTACTCGCTGCTGACCCGCTCGCAACGCATCAGCCACGAAAACCTGCGCCTGCGCGACGCACAATGGCTCGAAGGCTATGAAGCCTGGCTCTCGGGCGGCCCGGTGGTCCCGCCCATGCTGACACCGTTCAAGGTGCGCGGCATCGAGCTCAAGAACCGCATTGTCTGCTCGCCGATGGCGACTTACAGCGCCATCGACGGCGTGCCGCAAGACTTCCACCTGGTGCACTTGGGCGCGCGCGCGCTCGGCGGCGCCGCCATGGTGATGGTGGAGATGACCAGCCCGAACCCCGAGGGCCGCATCACGCCGGCCTGCACCGGACTGTGGAACGACGAGCAAACGGCCGCCTTCAGGCGGATTGTGGATTTCGTGCACAGCCAGAGCACGGCCAAGATCGGCATGCAGCTCGGCCACAGCGGCCCCAAGGGCTCGACCCAGGTGGGCTGGGAAGACATGGACGAACCGCTGCCCGCCGCTGGGCCGCATGCCAACTGGCCGGTGATGTCGGCCAGCGCCGTGCCTTATGGCGAGCGCAACCAGACGCCGCAGGCCATGACGCACACGCACATGGAAGCGCTCAAGCAGCAGTTTGTGGACGCCACCTGGCGCGCCGCCGCCGCCGGCTTCGACTGGCTGGAACTGCACTGTGCGCACGGCTACCTGCTGTCGGCCTTCATCACGCCGCTGACCAATCTGCGCAGTGACGAGTACGGCGGCTCCATCGAGAACCGCTGCCGCTACCCGCTGGAGGTGTTTCGCGCCATGCGCGCGGTCTGGCCCGCGCAGTTGCCCATGAGCGTGCGCATTTCCGCGCACGACTGGGCGCCGGGCGGCAACACGCCCGACGACGCGATCGTGGTGGCCCGGCTGTTCAAGGAGGCGGGCTGCGATGTGATCGACGTGTCCTCGGGCCAGACCACGCGCCAGGCCCGGCCGGTCTACGGCCGGATGTACCAGACGCCGTTTGCCGACCGCATCCGCAACGAGGTCGGCATACAGACCATTGCGGTGGGTGCGATTTCCGAAGTCGACCATGTCAACAGCATCATTGCCGCCGGCCGGGCCGACCTGTGCGCGCTGGCCCGCCCGCACCTGGCCGACCCGGCCTGGACGCTGCACGAGGCGGCCAAGCTGCAAAGCCGGGCCGTGGACTGGCCCAAACAGTATCTGAGCGGCCGGGACCAGCTTTACCGCGAACTCTTAAAACAAAAAGAGCTTGCAGCCCAATCAGCACGAGCGCAATCAGCTATCAAATAAATAGCGACAACAATACACAGGAGAGAAACCATGGATCTGGAAGCCCGAGGCCACAGCGAGCACCCCGAGGCATTGCGGCTCTGGCTGCGCATGCTGACCTGCACCCAGCTGGTGGAAAAGCAGGTGCGGACCCAGCTGCGCGAGCAATTCGACACGACGCTACCGCGCTTTGACCTGATGGCGCAACTTGAACGCAGCGCCGAAGGCCTGAAGATGAACGAGCTGTCGCGCCGCATGATGGTGACCGGCGGCAACGTCACCGGCATCACCGACCAGCTGGTCACCGAAGGGCTGGTCGAGCGTGTGGACGTTGAAGGCGACCGCCGCGCCTACCGCGTGCGACTCACGCCGCGCGGCCGCAAGCTGTTTGACGAGATGGCACGCCAGCACGAGGCCTGGATTGTGGCGGCCTTTGAAAGCCTGTCGCCGCGTGAAGTCGAATCGCTGCACAAGCTGCTGGGCAAGGTCAAGCACCACCATATGCAGCAAAACGACAACAAACTGGAGACCGCATGAAACACTATATAAGCCCCACCAACCCCATGCACGCGCAATTCAATGCGCTGGCCGGCCACCAGGCCAGGCACTTTGCCTATGCGTTTGACGCCGGCGTGGCCACGCTGATGCTGAACCGCCCCGAGCGCAAAAACCCGCTGACCTTTGACTCCTATGCCGAGTTGCGTGACCTGTTCCGCGCGCTGAACAGCGCCACCGATGTCAAAACCATCGTGCTCACCGGTGCGGGCGGCAACTTCTGCTCGGGCGGCGATGTCCACGAGATCATCGGCCCGCTAACCCAAATGAGCATGCCCGAGTTGCTGGAGTTCACCCGCATGACCGGCGACCTGGTCAAGGCCATGCGGCTGTGTCCGCAGCCCATCGTGGCGGCGATTGACGGCATTTGCGCCGGCGCCGGCGCCATGATGGCGTTGGCCGCCGACCTGCGTCTCGGCACGGCGCAGGCCAAGACCGCCTTTCTGTTCACCCGCGTGGGCCTGGCAGGCGCCGACATGGGCGCCTGCGCGCTGCTGCCGCGCCTGATTGGCCAGGGCCGCGCCTCGGAGCTGCTGTTCACCGGCCGCGCCATGAGCGCGCAGGAAGGCCTGCAGTGGGGCTTCTTCAACGCGCTGCACGAGCCGCAAGAGCTGCTGGCCCAGGCCCAGAAGCTGGCGCAGGATCTGGCCAGCGGCCCGACCTTTGCGCACGGCATGACCAAAACCATGCTGCACCAGGAATGGGCCATGACGCTGGACCAGGCCATAGAAGCCGAAGCGCAGGCACAAGCCATCTGCATGCAAACGCAGGACTTCACGCGCGCTTATGAAGCGTTTGCCACGAAGCAAAAACCCGTGTTCATGGGAGATTGAGCGCATGAAACCCACCACCGCACACCTCGCACTGCCGTTTTTTGATGCGGTCCACCGCGAGCTCGGCCAGCGCCTGGCCGACTGGATTCCCCACCAGCACATTGATGAAAGCGATGACCGCCGCGCCTGCAAGGAGTGGGTCAAACTGCTGGGCGCCCACCAGTGGCTGCGCTACTGCGTGCCGGCCGGCAAGGATGGTGCGTTGGGCGGCGCGCTCGAAAAGCTCGACTCGCGGGCGCTGGTAATCCTGCGCGAAACCCTGGCCTTTCACTCGCCGCTGGCCGACTTCGCCTTCGCGATGCAGGGGCTGGGCAGCGGGGCCATCACGCTGGCGGGAACGCCCGCGCAGCAAGCCGCCTACCTGCCGCAGGTGGCCAGCGGTGAAAAGATCGCGGCCTTTGCGCTGAGTGAGCCCGACGCCGGCTCCGACGCGGGCGCCATGAGCACAAGCGCCACGCCGCTGGAGGCCGGATGGGCCCTCAACGGGTGCAAGACCTGGATCAGCAATGGCGGCATTGCCGATTTTTACGTCACCTTTGCGAAGACGGACCCCGGCGCCGGCACGCGCGGCATCACGGCCTTCATCGTGGATGCCGATGCGACTGGCCTGGACAGCAGCGAGCACATCGCCGTGATGGCACCGCACCCGCTGGCCACGCTGAAATTCACCCACTGCCAACTGGCGGGCAACACGCAGCTGGGCACCCTGCATGGTGGCTTCAAGCTGGCCATGCAGACCCTGGATATTTTCCGCGCCTCGGTGGCCGGTGCCGCGCTCGGGATGGCACGCCGTGCGCTCGCCGAGGCCGTGCAGTTTTCAAAGGCGCGCAAGATGTTCGGCCAGACGCTGGCCGACTTTCAGCTGACCCAGGCCAAGCTCGGCGAGATGGCGGCCCTGGTCGATGCGGCCGCCATGCTGACCTACCGCGCCGCCTGGATGCGTGACGAAGGCGAGCGCTTGGGGCAAGGTGCACGCATCACCGCCGAGGCCGCCATGGCCAAAATGACCGCCACCGAAAACGCGCAACGGGTCATCGACATGGCGCTGCAGATGCACGGCGGCCTGGGCGTGAAAGTGGGCAGCAAGGTTGAAAGCCTGTACCGTGACATTCGTTCGCTGCGCATTTACGAGGGCGCGACGGAAGTCCAGCAACTCATCATCGGCAAGGCAATTTTGCAATCATGAAAACGTCCACCACCCCAGCCCCCTCGGCACAAAGCGACCGTTTCGTGCACGACCGCCTGCCACCGCAGGCGCTGCTGCCTGAGCTGGTCTACCCGCTGCCCGAAATGCGCATTCCCGCCCAGGCCAACCTGGTGGACTCTCTGTTCGCCAGAGCCTTTGCGAACGGACATGCCGACAGGCCCATGCTGCGCTCGGACCGGATCACCCTGAGCTATGCCGAGACGCTGGAGCGCGTCAACCGCATTGCGCAGGTGCTGGTTGAAGACCTCAAGCTGGTGCCAGGCAACCGGGTCTTGCTGCGCGGCGGCAACTCCATCGGCATGGCCTTAGCCTGGCTGGGTGTGGTGCAGGCCGGGCTGGTGGCCGTGGCGACCATGCCCTTGCTGCGCGCCAAAGAACTCGGCGAGATCGTCGACAAGGCGCAACCCACCGTGGCCATCTGCGACGCCAAGCTGTTGGATGAATTGGAGCAGACCCAAGCGGTGCACCCGGTGCTACGCACAATTTTGAGATTCAATGCGCTGGACGATCCGCAGGATCTGGGCGCTTTGTGTGCCGTCAAATCCGGGCAGTTCACCCCCTGCCCAACCGCGGCCGACGACATTGCGATGATGGCCTTCACCTCCGGCACCACGGGCAAGCCCAAAGCGGCCGTGCACACGCACCGTGACGTGCTCGCCGCCTGCGAAGCCTGGCCGCGCCATGTGCTCCAAGCCAATGCAGACGACATCGTGATGGGCTCACCGCCGCTGGCCTTCACCTTTGGCCTGGGCGGCATGCTGCTGTTTCCGATGTGGTCTGGGGCTTCGGTCTACTACCCGTCCATTGTCTACACGCCCGAGGCGATGGTCAAACTCGTCAAACAGATTGGCGCGACGATTTGCTACACCGCACCCACGTTTTACCGCCAGATGGCCGCGTTTGCCAAACAGCATGGTGTGCCCAGCCTGCGCCTCTGCGTGAGCGCAGGCGAAAGCCTGCCGGATGCGACGCGGCAGTTGTGGAAGGAAGCGACGGGCATTGAAATGATTGACGGCATTGGCGCCACCGAAATGTTTCACATTTTCATTTCGTCGGCGGGTAGCGAGATTCGCCGCGGCGCCATCGGCAAGGTCGTGCCCGGCTACACCGCCAAGGTGGTGAACGAGAGCGGCGAGGAAGTGCCGCGCGGCACGGTGGGCAAGCTGGCCGTGAGGGGCCCGACCGGCTGCCGCTACCTGGACGACGCGCGCCAGAGCAACTATGTCAAGGGCGGCTGGAACTACCCGGGTGATGCCTTCACGCAGGATGCCGATGGCTATTTCTTCTACCAGGCACGCGACGACGACATGATCATCACGGCCGGCTACAACGTGGCGGGGCCGGAGGTGGAAGATGCGCTGCTCAAGCATCCGGCCGTGGCCGAGTGCGGCGTGGTGGGCCTGCCCGATGCCGACCGCGGCATGCTCGTCAAGGCCTTTGTGGTGCTCAAGCCCGGTCAGGTCGGCAATGATGACATGGTTAAAACCCTGCAAGACCATGTGAAGGCCACGCTCGCACCCTTCAAATACCCGCGCCAGATTGAGTTTTTGGCCAAACTGCCGCGCACTGAAACCGGCAAGCTGCAACGCTTCAAATTACGCCAGCCATGAAATTTACGACGCAAAAACAGGTCCGGTTTCACCACTGCGATCCGGCGGGCATTGTTTTTTATCCGCAGTTTTTTGTTCTGCTGCACGAGGTGCAGGAAGACTTTCTGGCGCACATAGGATTTCCCGAGCATGCCCTGATTGCAGGCGGCAAAGGCGTTCCCATCGTGGACCTGAGAACCGAATTCCTTGGCATGTGCCGCAACGGCGACCAACTCGTGATGACGCTTGAGCTGACGCGGATAGGCAACTCCAGCCTGGGCATGCACTATGAAATTCACGGCCGCCCGCCGGCCCCTGATGAATTTAAGAATGGGGCCGGCGCCATCAAGCTAAGAGCCCATGGCGTGGTGGTTTACTCAGAAGTTCCGCACGGCAAACCCGTGCGCATCCCCGACGACTTGCGCAGCGCCCTGTTGCCTTACCTTCAAACACTTTCGGAAATAACATGATCACAAAGATTCAACCACCCGACTGGGCCGAGCCCAAAGGCTATGCCAACGGCATCCTCGCACGCGGCACCCTGCTGTTTGTGGGCGGCCAGATCGGCTGGAACGCCCAGCAGCAGTTTGAAAGCGATGACTTTGTCGCGCAGACGCGCCAGACCCTGCAAAACATCGCGGCCGTCCTCAAGGCGGGCGGCGCCGGGCCAGAGCATATGGTGCGCATGACCTGGTATGTGGTGGACCGCAAGGAGTATGTCGCCAGGCTCAAGGAGTTGGGCGCCGTTTACCGGGAAGTGATGGGGAAAAACTTTCCGGCCATGACCTGCGTCGCCGTTGCCGCTTTGGTGGAAGAGCGCGCGCAGGTCGAGATTGAGGTCACGGCTGTACTGCCGGACTGATTCTTCAAGCTATCGGAAACAGCAGCCAGCAAATCCTCTGCGGCTGATCTTTCGCCGCAAAGCAAAACGCTCGCATGAAGTGGGCTTTTTGCTAGTGTGGGTTTAATGGCGCATCAGGCGCCTGCTGATCGCCCTGGGCGTTTTCATCAGGGGCCCGTCGGCAGTCTCCATGTGGGCGCATAAAAACTGCTCGCTGCCGGCCAGCAAGCCACGGTACAGCGTCTCGCACAATTGCCTTGCCTGCACCCCGGGCCAGTCTGCTGGCAGCAAGGCTTCCGGCAAATTGGGGTCTCGCAACAGCACCCTGCGGTATTCGTGAATCAGCAGGGTGCGCACAAAGAAGGCCTCGGCCTGGTTCAGACTTTCCAGCTCTGCTGCGACCGGCGCAAACCGGGCAATGAACTGCTTCCAGGCCTGCTCCACCCTGGCCAGCTTGAAAGTGTCATGCATGATGGTTTGCAAGGGCTCGCGCGAGTAGGACTCGATGCTTTCGGCGCTGAGCACGGCCACCAGTTCCTCGGCGTGCGCTGCCTTCACGATTTCCTGCAGTGAGCGGTGATCGACATGGGGGTGCGCGAACACGCCCGGCGCCAACTGCCCGAAACTTTCCCAGAGCAATTCACGCTTGAGGTGCTGGCGCACGCTGGCGCGCATGGTGCGGTCCAGGATGACCAGCGTCCAGCGTCCATCCCACTCGGGCAGATTGAATTCGTAGATGCGCCGGTCCGCATGCTGCACACGCAGCTGCCCCACATCGGACAAGCCGTAATAGCTGCGCCGGCCTATGCGCGTCGCAACAAACCAATCGTCTGCGGTCAGCCGAAATGCGCTCGTACGCACCAGCCGCGGGGCCAGACCGAACAGCTCCACCAGGGTAATCAAACTGCCCAGCCAGACTGATTGCCGACGCGGCGCAATGGCATCGCCATAGATGGTAATCAGTACTGAATTGGCCCTCAAGACCAAGTCACGCCGTACCCGCGCGACATTGGCCGAAATCTGCGAATCCGAAATCTTGCGGCGCACGAGAACCTCAAAAGTGATACAGATGATTCGATTGTATGAATCTTTTTGTATCACTAGTATTCGCTCACTGACTCAGGATTTTTTGATCCAAATCAACGACCAAATTAACGGAGCTTGATATGTACGCACAGCTGGTGGAAACGGGAGTCCAATCGGTACGGGAACTGGAGGACATGGCGCCGCAAGAGCGTGCGTTCCAGGAAAAAATCAATGCCGGCATCAAGATGGAGCCCAAGGACTGGATGCCCGAGGGCTACCGCAAAACGCTGGTACGGCAGATCTCGCAACACGCCCACTCCGAATACGTGGGCATGCTGCCCGAAGCCAACTGGATCACCCGCGCGCCCACCCTCAAGCGCAAAGCCATTCTCATGGCCAAGGTGCAAGACGAAGCGGGTCATGGCCTGTACCTGTACAGCGCGGTCGAGACGCTGGGCGTCACGCGCGACCAGACATACCAGGACTTGCTCTCGGGCAAGGCCAAGTACTCCAGCATCTTCAACTACCCGACGCTGACCTGGGCCGACATCGGTGCTATCGGCTGGCTGGTGGACGGCTCGGCCATCGTCAACCAGGTGCCGATTTGCCGCTGCTCGTACGGCCCTTATGCGCGAGCCATGGTACGGGTGTGCAAAGAAGAGTCGTTTCACCAGCGCCAGGGTTTCGACATCATGGTCACGCTGTGCCAAGGCACGCCTGAGCAAAAGCAGATGGCCCAGGATGCGCTGAACCGCTGGTGGTGGCCGTCGATTGCCATGCATGGGCCTGCCGATGAGCAATCGGTGAACAGCGCTCAGTCCATGGCCTGGAAGATCAAGTTGAACAGCAACGATGAGTTGCGCCAGAAATTCATCGACCAGACCGTACCGCAGATCGAGTTTCTCGGCCTGACGCTGCCAGACCCTGACCTCCAATGGAACGAAGCGCGTGGCCACTACGACTACGGCGCCATCGACTGGGTCGATTTTTTCAACGTCGTCAAGGGCAAAGGCCCATGCAACGAAGAGCGACTGGCCGCCCGTAACAAAGCCTGGGACGAGGGTGCCTGGTTTAGGGAGGCCCTGAGCGCGCACGCGGCAAAACAGCAACAACTGAGCATCAAAAAGGCGGCATGAAATGAGTCAAAGCAACGTACAGCGCGAATGGCCTTTGTGGGAGATTTTCATCCGCAGCCAGCACGGTTTGGCGCACAAGCATGTGGGCAGCCTGCATGCCGTGGACGGCGCCAGCGCCATCCAGCACGCCCGTGACGTCTACACCCGGCGCAACGAAGGCGTCAGCATCTGGGCCGTGCGCGCCAGTGACGTGGTGGCCAGCAGCCCCGGCGACAAGGAAGCCTTGTTCGATGCCGCGCAGAGCAAGGTCTACCGCCACCCCACGTTCTACCCCACGCCTGACGGCGTGA
>DASXRN010000197.1:0-2712 GCA_036506595.1 Polaromonas sp.
AATGAAGTGCTATTGACACGCGAAGGCGGCATGGCGACGCTGACCTTTAACCGGGCCTCGGCCATGAACGCGCTGGATGTGCCGACGGCAGGCGCTTTTCTGGCGGCTTGCCGGTCGCTGGCAGGCGACCCGCAGCTGCGGGTCGTCGTCATCCGCGGCGAGGGCCGGGCCTTTGGCGTAGGCGGTGATTTGTCTGCACTGCAGCACAACTCTGCAGTGACCGCACACGAGCTGATCGGCTGCCTGCACGAGGGCGTCATGCTGCTGGCCGGACTCAACGCCCCCGTGATTGCCAGCCTGCATGGCGTGGTCGCGGGTGGCTCCCTGAGCCTCTCCATGGCATGCGACCTGGCCATTGCCGCCGACAACACGCGCTTTAACCTCGCCTACGCCAATGTCGCTGCCAGCTGTGACGTATCAGGCTCCTGGAGCCTGCCGCGGCTGGTGGGGCTGCGCAACGCGATGCAGATTGCGCTGCTGTCTGAAACGTTTGACGCGGCCGAAGCGCTGCGTCTGGGCCTGGTCAATCGCGTGGTGCCGGCGGACCAATTGCAGGAAGAAACCGTGGCCTTGGCCCGGCGATTGGCTGCCGGCCCTACCCTGGCCTACGGCCGCATGAAGCGGCTGATGCGCCAGTCCTTCGAGACCGACTTGCCCACACAGCTTGACGCTGAACGTGAAGATTTCAAGGCCAGCACGCAGACGGATGACTTCAAGGAAGCCGTCAGTGCGTTCTTTGCCAAACGGCCCGCGGTATTCAAGGGCTGCTAGGCCGCATTACTTCACCCCAAAGGTGCACCATGAAGAACCGAATCACTGAATTGCCCGGCATCCGCTAGCCCATCATCCAGGGCGGCATGCAATGGGTGGGACGGGCCGAGCTGGCATCGGCCGTCTCGAACGCGGGTGGTCTGGGCGTATTGACGGGCTTGACCCAGACCAGGGCCGCGCGTCCGCCCGACTGGCTGTGAAATAGGGGCCTGGCCTCTTCATCCTGCAGAAATCGCACCCCAAGAGCTGGCTTCGGGGCGACTGCGACAATAGCCAGTCGCAAACACAAAAATTTCAGCGCCGGGCAGTGGATGCTGGAGGCTGGATGAACCCACGCCAACTGCGGCAAACAGCAGCCCCGGGCATTGTTCCGCCGACCCCCAACATCAAAGCCTTTCTACCGGCCGGGTGGGTGGGTGGGGCAGCAGCATCCCCTCAATACTTCAGGACGATAGGAATGCAGCAATCGATAAACTACCGCGGGGCCTTGCTGGTCCCGGCCAGCGCACTGGTCATCAACGCCTTGGTCTGGGGCGTTTCCTGGTGGCCGTTTCGTGAACTGCAGGGCCACGGCCTGCATCCCCTGTGGGCGACGGCGCTGGTGTATCTGCTGATCTGCGGCGGACTGCTGGTGCTGCGCTTTGAGGCATGGCGCGGTTTTGTAAAACACCCCGGTTTATGGTTTCTGGCCGCGGCCTCGGGCCTGACCAATGTCGGCTTCAACTGGGCCGTGACCGTAGGCGATGTGCTGCGCGTGGTGCTGCTGTTTTACCTGATGCCGGCCTGGTCGGTGCTGGTGGCCTGGGTACTGCTGGGCGAAAAGCCGTCGGCCGCGTCACTGCTGCGCCTGCTGCTGGCCATGGCGGGCGTGCTGATCGTGCTGAAAACACCCGATTCGCCCTGGCCGGTGCCGCAGGGCAGCGCCGACTGGCTGGCCATCATGGGCGGCTTCAGCTTTGCCATCACCAATGCGCTGCTGCGCAAACACGGCCGCACGCCCAGCAGCGCGCGCATGATGGCCATGTTTGGCGGCAGCGGGCTGATGGCGGGCAGCGCAGCGCTGCTGGGCCTGTCGCAGCAGCTGGTTCCCGTCCCGGCCCTGCAGGCCGCGGGCCTTCCGGTGGTGCTGGCTTTGGTGCTGGGCTTAAGCCTGGCTTTCATGGTCAGCAACGCGGCCCTGCAATATGGCGCGGCCCGGCTGGCGGCCAGCACGACGGCGATTGTGATGCTGACTGAAATCCTGTTTGCCAGCGTGTCGTCGGCCGCCCTGGGTGCCGCCCAGTTCAATTCGCGCATCCTGCTGGGCGGTGGCCTGATTGTGCTGGCAGCGGTGCTGGCGGCCATGGCGCCTACAGCGCCCGGGCAAAGTGGCGCAAAATCACACTGAAACCTGCCGACAACGATTCACACCAGGAGCCGAGATCATGAGCACCGTTTACGACTTTGAAGCCCGCCAGATCAATGGCAAGGACATCACCCTGTCCGCGTTCAAGGGCCAGGTCATGCTGATCGTGAATACCGCCAGCCAGTGCGGCTTCACCCCGCAGTTTGGCGGCCTCGAAGAGCTGCACAAAAGCTATGCCGGCAAGGGCCTGGCGGTGCTGGGCTTTCCGTGCAACCAGTTTGGCTCGCAGGACCCCGGCAACGACAGCGAAATATCCGAGTTCTGCCAGGTCAACTACGGCGTGAGCTTTCCGATGATGTCCAAGATCGATGTCAACGGCCCCGCCGCGCATCCGCTCTACAAATGGCTGTCGTCCGAAGCGCCCGGCCTGCTGGGCAGCAAGGCCATCAAATGGAACTTCACCAAGTTCCTGGTCGGCAAGGACGGCCGGGTGATCAAGCGCTATGCACCGCTGGACAAGCCGGCCGATCTGGCGAAAGACATCGAGACCGCACTGGCCGCCTGAGCCCGACTCTCTGAATCAAATCGCCGGTCAT
>DASXRN010000198.1:0-8603 GCA_036506595.1 Polaromonas sp.
CTGCCGGTCTCGCTGCTGGTGAACTCGGAGCTGTACGCCGTGGCGCCGCAGCTGATCGCCGCCTACCGAAAGTACGGCGCCGAGGTCGCCGCGCATGGACGCACGAACTCTCAGCACCAGGCCGACTTGAGCGAGGCCGACGAGCGGGCGCTCATCGACACGGTGACGAGCACGATCGCCGTGCGCGAAGGCCGCGCGCCGGCTGGTTGGCTGAGCCCGTGGATCGCCGAGACCGGGCGCACCCCCGACCTGCTGCACGAGGCCGGCTACCGCTATGTGCTCGACTGGTGCATGGACGACCAGCCCGTCTGGCTGAAAACGCGCTCGGGGCGCATCCTCTCTGTGCCCTATCCGCAGGAGCTCAACGATAGCGCGGCGATCATCGGCCGCCAGGTCGGCGCCAGCGAGTTCGCCGACATGATCGTCGACCAATTCGACGAGATGCTGCTGCAGGCCGAAGAACAGCCGCTGGTGATGGGCATCGCGTTGCACGCGATGATCGCCGGCCAGCCGTTTCGCCTTCGGCATTTGCGCCGGGCGTTCCAGCACATCGCCGACAGGCGCGATGCGTGCTGGCTGACCACGGCCGGCCAGATTGCGAAAGCGTTCGGTGATGCCGAGGGATGACTCGGTCACCATGGGCAGGGCCAGGCCATGCCAAGCGGGCGGATCACCGGTTGCTGGGCCCATGAACACGGCCAAGTGAGGCATGCCGAATAAGCGCTTCCCGGAGCGCTTGACCAGCGACGGCCGGTGGCCGAGGCTAATGAGATGGGCGCAAACGAGCTATCAAAAACAAAGCAAATTAAGCTCGCCACGACCTGCTGCCTGGCCCTCGGCGCTGGGACGGCTGCACGTGAAGCCGCCGGTGTCGGCGCGTCGGGAACGGCCTGCGCGGGCCTAGATGCTGCTGCATTGGTTCAGGGCGGCAAGTCGCTATCAAATAAATAGCTGTTTGCGCCCTGGTTTAAAGGGCAGGAGACTTGTTTTGTGCCTCAAGATCGATCGAACGTGAGGCTGTTGTGCGAATGAGCGGATGCGACTCTAAGCAGGCTGTGTCGAATGCGGAAAGCAGACGCCCAACATTTGCGCCAGATCAGCCGTGCAGCGTTCGAGAGGTTTTGAAAAGAGCTGAGGCCGGTGTCTACGGCACCGGCCTCAGCCCAAAGTCACCTCAATGATTTCTGCGCCGGGCTGGGGATTTACTTTGGTTGATTGTTTGGAGGATTAAGGAAGGGCAGAGGCACAACTGTTTTACAGACTGCCAAAACTGGTGGGTCCCCGCCCCCTGCACCGGTCAGAGGGCCCAACAACTGCGCATTTTGGAGGCCGGCGATCCAACGAAGCGCTCCATCACCGCTCTCAAACGAGTAGCTGTCTTTCTTGACTTCTTTTCGCCGTTGCAACTCAACCCAACGACCATCGTGATAGATCACGGCCAAGAGCGGCCCATCGGGGGAGACTATGTACGAGGCTCTAAATCGAGAGCCATTTTCGCACTGGTATGGAGCAAAAGCAGGTTGCAACCCCATCGGCTGAATATCGGGGAGTATTTTCGGCGCTTGGGCGAACACATGTGCTGCGCTTGCTAGCGAAACCAAAACCACAAAACGAGATATTGTTGCTGTCGAAATCATTGTGAAAGTGTAAGCCAGCTATATGAACTACAAGGCCTTCCCTGTTTTAGTTAAGCACAAATCAGTCAGGGTTGAATCGCGAAGCGATTGATCCCGGAAACACGCGTCTTCGAATTTCCACTTGGTGCGTTTGCTAGCGTTGCTCGTGAAGCAAGGTATGCGGATTGCGAAACGACAAACGGCCTTGATGCAGCAATCTTTCGGTTGCGGACCCTGATGAAAGACGCGCGTGAGGGCTCCATTCGTGAGTCGAGGTACACGGTGCCTCCGTAATTTAGTCGGGCACACCCCACGCAGGTCCAAACCTTGACTCATCAACGCTGAAGCGTCACGCGGCTAGCTCGAGACGGGGAAGTCCCTTTCATTCGTTAAGGGCAGAGCTGAACAAGTGTCGTCAAAGCGCCATTTAGGCTCCGGGCTGCCGCTGGTTTCGTAAACGCTGCCTAGGCTTGTTGCACTCGCTTGGAACCGAACCTGGCTTCGCGAACGTCTGCGTTCAACTTGCTCTTTGAAATACCGCATTTGGCCGACAGCAGTCTTGGTGCAACACGCCATTTCTCAATGAAATCGGCCTATAACTCAAGTGGAACGGGTGCAGCGAGCTATCAAAAACAGAGCAAATTAAGCTTACCCTGACCTGATGCTTGGTCCCCAGCGCCGGGACGGCGGCACGCACCTGAAGCAGCCGGTGGCGTCGCGTCGGACACGGCCTGCGCGGGCCAGATGCTGCTGCGTTAGTTCAGGGTTGCGAATTGCTATCAAATCAATAGCTGTTTACGCCCGTACTTCATGGGTTGGAGGCACTTTTCATGAATAACTCGGCGCACACGCCGCGCAGCCAGCGGTTGGCCGCGTCGTGGTGGTAGCGGGCGTGCCAGTACTGCTTGACGGTGAAGCCGGGAATTGCAAACGGGCAGGGTAGCTCGCACAGGCCGGCGGCGCGCGCCAGGGTTTCGCCGATATGGCGGGGCAGGGTGGCGATCAGGTCGGTGGTCGACAAAATCGCCGACAGGCCCAGAAAACCCGGCAGCTCCAGCAGCACCCGGCGCGTGATCTGTTGTGCGGCCAGGGCGCTGTCGAGCAGCTGGTAGCCGGTGCCCGAGCTGATGCCTATGTGCGCTTCGCTCTGGTAGGCCGCCAGGTTCCAGGACCCGCCCAGCTCGCTGATGACCCGCGGGTGCCGGGCGTTGGCCAGGCAGATCCAGTCCTGGGCGTACAGCGTCTGCTGGTAAAAACCGGCGTCCAGCCAGGGCAGGTAGCCCAGCGCCAGATCGGCCTCGCCGGCCTGTAGCGCGCGCGCCAGCTCGCTGTCTATGCGCCCGGCTTCCAGCGCCACGCCCGGCGCCAGGGCCCGCACATGCGAGAGCAGCCGGGGCAGCAGCGTGATGTGGCTGGCATCCGTCATGCAGATGCGAAAGCGCCGCTGCGCGGTCGGCGGGTCAAACTCGGCCGCTGACTCGGACAGCCGCTGCAGGCCGCTCAGCACCTCGCGCACCGTGCCCATCAGCGCATCGGTGCGTGGTGTGGGCAGCATGCCGTCGGCCGTGCGCACAAACAGCGGGTCGTTCAGTTGCTTGCGCAAGCGGGCCAGCCAGATGCTGACCGTGGGCTGGCTCTGTCCCAGCGCTTCGGCGGCACGCGTGACGCTGTGGCTGGCGTAGAGCTGGTCTAGCAGGCGCAGCAGTTTGATGTCCAGCAGATCAAGGTCCTTGTCCATACCTCTATTGTCTATCTCTATTGTGTTTTGCAATGATATGTATTGCGTCCATTGCATGGACAGTATAAAGGTGGCTACCCAGAATTCACGCCTGAACCACGAAGGAGCTTGCAGTGAAGATTTGTGTTCTGGGCGCTGGCGCGCTGGGCTGTGCCATCGGCGGCGTGCTGACCGAGGCCGGCCATGAGGTCTGGCTGATCAACCGCAATGCTGGACAGGTCGAGGCCATGAACAGCCGGGGGCTGATCCTGCGTGATGGCGGTGTCGACCGCAGCGTGCGGGTGCACGCCGCCACCACGGCCCAAGGCGTGAACCTGGGCACGGGCGCGGTGGAGCTGGTGATCGTGCTGGTCAAGTCCTTCGACACCCGCCAGGCCATGCAGGACGCCGTTTCGCTGGTGGGGCCCGACACCGTGGTGCTGTCGCTGCAAAACGGCCTGGGCCACGAGGACATCCTGGCCGACATCGTGGGTCGCCAGCGTGTGCTGGCCGGCAAAACCTATGTCGGCGGCACGCAGCTGGCGCCGGGCCAAGTGCTGGCAGGCACGCGCGGCAAGCAGACCCATATTGGCGAGCTGACCGGTGTGATCACGGACCGCGCACGCGCCATTGCCGAGGCCTTCAACCAGGCCGGGCTGCAGACCTCCGTCAGCGACAACATCCTGGGCACCATCTGGGACAAGTTGCTGGTCAACGTAGCCACCGGCGCCTTGAGCGGCATCACGCGCCTGCCCTATGGCAAGTTGTACCAGTTGCCCGAGTTAGAGGCCTGCGCCGTGGCCGCCGTGGCTGAGGCCATGGCCGTGGCAAAAGCCAGCGGCATCACGCTCACCACCACCGGGCCACGCCAGCCTTGGGTCAGGGCCGCTGAAGGCCTGCCCCCCGAGTTCAAGGCCTCGATGCTGCAAAGCCTGGAAAAAGGCGCCATCACCGAGATTGATTTTGTGAACGGTGCCGTGGTGCGCCAGGGTGCCAAGTGCAGTGTGCCGACCCCGGTCAACCAGGCCCTGGTGGCCTGCATCAAGGGCATTGAACTGGGCCTGGCCCGCTAATCAGGAATCAACGGGTCATGGCTTATTCGAATCAATCGTATGTGGAACATGTCGCGGTGCGCGTCAAGGACATCCAGTGGCACATCGACTTTTTTTATGAAGTGCTGGGCATGGACGTGCGCGAAATCGACGGCCCCGTCGACGCGCCGCGCCAGTACTGGACAGTGGGCGGCATGCAACTGATGAGCACGCCGGGCTTCGAGGCAGCGCCGTCCAATGACGCCGGCTGGCTGGCCCATCTGGGCATCATGGTCGAAGACCTCGAAGCTGCCTTGGCCGAGGCACAGAACTGGGATGTGAAGGCGCTGCCGCAAGGCCGCAACTGGCTGCAACTGCCCGATGGCCTGGCCATTGAACTGATTCAGGCCAGCGGCAACGCCGTGGCCGAAGCCCTCGCCGTGAAACCGCGCGGCTGAAGCGATGTGGCTGACCTGAAAGACACCCCCCATGCCCAAACCCAACATCCACTTCACCACCCCTGAAAAATACTGGGACGACGCCAAGGTCGGCGACGAATGCACCAGCCCGACCTACCTGGTGACCGCCGAGCGCATTGACGCCTATGCCGAACTGACCGGCGACTTCACGCCCGTGCATGTGGACGAGGCCTACGCCAAGGCCTCGCACTTCGGCTGCCGCGTCGCGCACGGGCTGATGGGCCAGTCAGTCGCCGATGGGCTGAAGACGCAGAGCGAATACCGCTTTCTGCCCGGCATGTCGCTGGGCTGGACCTGGGACTTTTTGCTGCCGATCAAGATCAACGACACGCTGCATGTGAAGTTTCGGGTGGCCAGCATGCGGCCCTCCAACAGCAGGCCGGGCTGGGGCATTGTGGTGCTGCCGGCCGAGCTGATCAACCAGCACGGCCAGGTGGTGCAAAAGGGCGAGCACCGGCTGATGGTGCCCAGGCGGCCGGCTTGACGCCATGTCCCGCGTCATTGCGGAACAGACGGCCGTGGCTGTCATTGCGAGCGCAGCGCGGCAAACCAGGCGTCATGGATTTCCGCGCTGCGCTGGCTATGACGTAAGGTTCAATTTTGCTATTAAAAGTATAGCTGCTTACCGACGTTGTGTAAGGGCTAACCGGAGATTTTGTAATGAATAAAGCAACCCAGCCGCTGCCGCTGACCGGCATCCGTGTCATCGACTACAGCCACTTTCTGGCCGGCCCGCACCTGTCGCGCTGCCTGGCCGCCATGGGCGCCGAGGTCATCAAGGTCGAACGCCCCACCGCCGGTGAAGCCGGCCGCGCCCACCCCTATTTCATTGATGGCCAGAGCGGCTATTTCCTGCAGCAAAACATGGGCAAGCAGGGCCTGTGCGTCAACCTCAAGGACCCGCGCGGCCTGGAGATGCTGCACAAGCTGGTGGAAACCGCCGACGTGTTTGTCGAGAACTACCGCCCCGGCGCGCTGACCAAGCTTGGCCTGGGCTACGAAGCGCTGTCCAGCGTCAACCCGCGCCTGGTGTACTGCTCGGTGTCGGCCTACGGCCACACCGGCCCGGACTCCGCCAAGCCCGGCTTTGGCCTGATTGCCGAGGCCAAGAGCGGCGCCATGGCCATGGTCGGCGTGCCCGGCGAGGCGCCGCCGCTGTTTCGCATGCCGCTGGCCGACATGTACACCGGCATCCACGGCGTGGCCGCCGTCTGCGCCGCACTGCTGGGCCGCGTCAACTCGGGCAGGGGCCAGCATATCGACATGGCGCTGTACGACTGCATGATCTCCATGCACGACTACGCGGTGCAGCGCTACACCCTGTCGGGTGGCAAGGAAATCCCGGTGCAGACCGGCCACGACCAGCCCGAATCCACGATTTACGGCGTGTTCACCGCACGCGACGGCTACCTGGTGATTGCCGCGCAGGTCGACGAGGCCTGGAAGCGCCTGGCCTACCTGATAGGCGGCGAGGTGCTGGCCGCCGACACGCGCTTCTCAGACCCCGCCAGCCGCAACGCCAACCGCCTGGCCGCGCTCAAATATGTGCGCGACTGGGCCATGGCCCAGCCCTCGCGCCAGGCCTGCATTGCCGCGCTGGATGCCGCCGAGGTGCCCTGCGCGCCGGTGCAAAACATTGCCGAGGTGCTGGCCGACCCGCAGGTGCAGGCGCGCGGCATGGTGGTCGAGCAGGACCACCCGGTGCTGGGCCGCGTGCGGCTGCCCAATCTGCCCTTCCGTTTCTCGGACTGCGACACCACGCCGAAGAGCGTGGCCCCGCTCATGGGCCAGCACAACCGCGAACTGGCCAGCCGCCTGGGTTACAGCGCGGCGCAAATCGCCGCCATGCAAGCGGACGGCGTGCTGCATGCCGAGGAAGCCGTCAGCCAGCTGGCAGGCCAATAAGGAGACACGATCATGACTGACCGCTATGCCGTTATTGGCAACCCCATAGGCCACACCAAGTCGCCGCTGATCCATGGCCTGTTTGCGCAGGCTACCGGGCAGGACATCGAGTACACGGCCATTGAGGGCCAACCCGGCCAGTTTGCCCATGCCGTGGATGCGTTTCGCGCCAGCGGCGGGCTGGGCATGAACGTGACCGCACCGTTCAAGCTCAATGCCTTCGGCTACGCCACCGAACGCTCCGAACGGGCGCAGCTGGCCGGTGCCGTCAACGCCATGAAGTTTGAAGGCGAGCGCGTGCTGGCCGAAAACTTCGACGGCGTGGGGCTGCTGCGCGACATCACGCACAACTTGGGCTGCCCGGTCAAGGGCAAGCGCGTGCTGCTGCTGGGCGCGGGGGGCGCCGCGCGCGGCGCGCTGCTGCCGTTTTTGGCGGCGCAGCCGGGCCAGCTGGTGATCGCCAACCGCACCGTTGACAAAGCCCAGGGCCTGGCCGCCCAGCTGGCAACGCAGGGGCCGGTCACCGGCTGCGGCTACCAGTCGCTGGGTCACCAGGCTTTCGACATGGTGCTTAACGCCACGTCTGCCAGCCTGCGCGGCGAGCTGCCGCCTGTGCCCGCCAGCGTTTTTGCGCCAGACTGCGTGGCCTATGAGCTGGCTTACGGCAGGGGGCTCACGCCCTTTCTGCGGCTGGCGCAAAACGCCGGTGTGCAGCGCCTGGCCGATGGCGTCGGCATGCTGGCCGAACAGGCCGCCGAGGCCTTTGCCTGGTGGCGCGGCGTGCGGCCCGATACGCGCGCCGTGATCGACAGGCTGACGCTGCCACTGGCATAAAACCCTGCGGATTTTCAATCCTCTTCGCCTCGCGGCCACACCATGCCCTGCTTCTGCCTTCTATACTGCCGGAATGAACCAGCCAGTACATTTGGGCCACCCGGCAAAGCCGGCGGTCCAGGCTTTGCCCAGGGCGGCGAGCAAGCTTTCGAAGGGCGAAACCAGCCGCACCAACGACCCGGCCCGCACCATGGCCGGGATTCTGGAGGTGGCGACCACGGAGTTCGCCAGCAAGGGGCTCAGTGGCGCGCGCATCGACGAGATCGCCGCCGCCACGCGCACCAGCAAGCGCATGATCTATTACTACTTTGGCAGCAAGGAAGGCCTGTACATCGCGGTGCTCGAGGACGCCTACCGCCGCATGCGCAGCATCGAGGCTGGCTTGCATCTCGAAGACCTGCCGCCGGAGGACGCCTTGCGCCGGCTGGTGGGTTTCACCTTCGACCATCACCACGAGAACCAGGACTACATCCGGCTGGTGATGTCAGAGAACATGGAGCGCGGCGTTTACCTGGCGCAGAGCAAGAGCATCCAGGAACTCAACGTCCCGGCCATCGAGGCGATTCGGCGTCTTTACGACCGGGGCGTGGCGCAGGGTGTGTTTCGCGCCGGACTGGACCCGATCGACATCCATGCCTCGATCTCGGCGCTGACCTTCTTCAATGTGTCCAACCAGCACACCTTTGGCCTGATCTTCAAGCGCGATGCCCAGTCGCGCGAAGCCGTCACCGCCCGCCGGGACAGCATCATCGAGATGGTTGTGCGCTTCGTGCGCAACTAGGGCCTGTTAACGCTATTTCCGGGGGGTGCGAACGTGCTGAATCGGGTGCCAATCTAGGCGCACGTCGCCGCCCGCACTCATGTGCGGGCAAGGCGGGCAACAACGAGTGGCGTCCGATTCAGCACGTTCCCTTCGGGTTGCGACCAAAAAGGCCATGCGCGGCGTTGCAAAGCCTTGTCGGGGGCCTACCCCGACGGCGTTTTGCGCCTTGCTCATGGCCTTTTTGGCTCGCAACGCATC
>DASXRN010000199.1:0-4190 GCA_036506595.1 Polaromonas sp.
GCTGTCGCTGGTGCCCTGCGCGTCAAATACGGCAGTCTGTGCTGCAACGGCAACATGGGCAACCGCATTGGCCCGCTGCGCGCGTTGCTCGTCGCTGAGTTCGCGCTCGGCATCTTGCAGCGCAGCCTGCTTTTGGGCGGGGCTGAGTCCGCTGTGGCGCTCGATCTCGATGCGGGCCAGCGTGAAGCGGTCCAGTTGCGCCTCTTGCGCAAACAGCGCGCCGTATTCCTCGGTGTTGAAATACCGCTCGCGTACCTGCTGGCGGGCTTCCAGAGCGGCACGCAGTGCGCGCGGGTCGTTGGGGTCGGCCGGCGGTTTCAATGCGCCCAGCGCGACGCGGTAGTCCACATAGCGCTCCGCCAGTGCGGCGGCGCGGGCGGCATGCTCAGCCGGGAAATAACGGGGCAGCAGGGCCGCCAGGCGTTTCTTGAGTGATGCCGGGTCGCCAATGTCGCCGCCGGCCGTTGCTTCGAGCAGCATCTCTTCAAGGGTCTGGCGCAGACCGCGGGTCAGAAAAGGATCGCCGGCCGCTGCGTTGGGCCTGTGCCCGGCCCATGCGGCTGATGCGCCGTCCGTTGTGCCCTGATCGTGGGGCGAGGCTAAGGCGAGCGCTGCGGGGTCTGGCTCGGGTGTTCTGGCCAGACCCTGCGTGTCGCCTGCTGCCCCAAACCACCAGGCTCCGGCCGCGCACACCACGGAGATCACGGCCATCGCGGCGGCGGTGACCAGGGCGCGGCGCCGGGCTGTCACAGGCCGAGCTGTTTCAGGCGGTTGGCGTGCTGGCGGTACAGCGTGACCGGGTCCACCGAGAACCAGTCGCGCAGGCCGACGACCTGGTTGACTTCGTCCAGATGGTTCTGGCGGTAGTCGCCCAGGTGTTTGCCCAGCCGCGACGAGCAGGCGGCCACCAGCCCGTCGTTGGCTTCGCCAAACACCAGGCTCATGATGCCCAGCGCGCCGTCGCTGACGTCGAGGAGATTGGTCACGGGCTGGGTGCCGGTCCACGAGTAGTAGCGCACGCCGCCCACCAGCTCGGGGCCGCTGCCGCAACCGCTTGGCACGGCCTGCGGAAAGCGGCTGTTGAAATCGAGAGCCCCGGCCGTGGTCAGCGAGTTGAGTGCGGCCGTGGGCGTTTGCGGCAGGCTGCTGCCGCCCGAGCCCAGGTTGATCAGCGCCACAAATGCCGTGGCGGCGTTGTTGACCAGCGTTTCCGACAGCGTGCCGGCGGGCACGGTGCCGCGCAGGATGTCCGCCACGCGAGAACCCTTGTTCACGCCGCCAATTGAGGTGGCCGAGGCCACCAGTTGCGGCGCCACGCCGGCCACATAGCGAATGGTCGGGCCGCCATGCGAATGGCCAATCAGGTTGACCTTGCCGGCGCCGGTGATGGCCAGGATGTTCTTGACCTGGGCCAGCAGTTGCTCGCCCCGCACTTCGGTGCTGTTGGCCGCCGAGACCTGGGCCACAAACACCTGGGCACCGTCTTGCGTCAGTGCGTCCGGAATGCCGTAAAAGTAGTCGAGGCCCAGAAACGAGTCAAAACCGAACAGGCCGTGCACCAGCACGATGGGGTAGCGCGTTTGCGCGTAGCTGCTGGCGGCGTGGGCCGTACCGCCCAGCATCAGCGCGATGGCGGCCAGCGCAAGGGTGAGGCGGCGCATGGATGGGCGGAAGAGGCGGCCAAGGAATCCGGTCATGAAATTGTCTCCTTATATTTTTCAAATGATTTTGAAGAAAAACGAACGGTCGTGCTTTTTATTCTCTCTGAATTCTTTCAGAAGGCTTACAGCGCCACCATTGGGATAATCCCGCGTGTGGTGTAGGGGAATGTATGGCTAGAGCTTTCAGTAAAATTGCGTGATGACTGCGATTGCCACACTCGACAAGCTTGACCGGGCCATCTTGCGCTGCCTGCAGCAAAATGGCCGCGAAATCTATGACGTGATTGGCGAGCAGGTGGGGCTGTCACCCAGCGCGGTATTGCGGCGCGTCAAGCGGCTGGAAGAGGGCGGCGTGATTGACCGCTACGTGGCCCTGGTCAACCCGGAGGCCGTCGGGCTGGGGCTGACGGCTTACCTCAATGTGCGGCTGGAAAAGCACACCGAAAGCCATAAACGCAACCCGATGGACCTGTTTCGCGCCAGTGTGCAGACCTGGCCCGAGGTGGTGGAGTGCGCGGCGCTGACGGGGGAAATGGACTATCTGCTGCGGGTGGTGGTGCAGGACATGGCGCATTACAGCCGCTTCATCATGGACACCCTGCTCAAGCACCCCAGCGTGCAGGACTGCAAAACCAGTTTTGTGCTGGACCGGGTCAAGGCGACGACGGCCGTGCCTCTGTAACAGCCATTCTTCAGCATGTCGGCAGCAGGCGGTTTGGGTGTTTAATTCGAAAATTGACGCGCCCGGATGTGGGTGCATTGCAACAACCGGATGGGCGAGACCTGGTTTGCTATTGTTTTAATAGCTGGTTGCGCCCGTATTTGTTGGGTAAGACACTGATTTCATCAAAATTTTGGCAGGCCTCCCTACTCCTACTGAAGGCATTTCAAAGGCCTTTAGAGTTGGTATTTTAGGGAAAACCCTTATATTTGAGCCATGGTTACACCCGGCGCACTTTTCAAAGCATCCTTGGGCGCGAGCAAGGAGTTCTTCCGCCCGCCCGCA
The DNA here is from genome assembly GCA_036506595.1 of Polaromonas sp. Classification (GTDB taxonomy): domain Bacteria; phylum Pseudomonadota; class Gammaproteobacteria; order Burkholderiales; family Burkholderiaceae_C; genus Polaromonas. The sequence goes on from DASXRN010000199.1 coordinate 2,668, forward strand.
GAGGAGGGCACGCCCAGCGCGCCTTACGCGCGGCCGCTCATGGTGCCGATACGCTCCATCGGTCCCAGCCATGGCGAGCGCATCGCCGCGCATTTGCTGGCGCTCAATGAGCATGATCGCTACCTGCGCTTTGGCTATGCGGCCAATGACGAGCAGATTCGCCGTTACGTGGACGGGCTCAACTTTGAGCGTGACGAGATTTTCGGCATCTACAACCGCAAGCTGCAACTCATTGCGATGGCGCACCTGGCCTTCTCGACCGACCCTGAACTCAAGAGCTGTGCCGAGTTCGGCGTTTCGGTGCTGGCCCAGGCACGGGGACGCGGTTATGGGGCGCGCCTGTTTGACCGTGCCGTGATGCACGCCCGCAACGACGGCGTTGACATGATGTTCATCCATGCGCTGAGCGAAAACACGGCCATGCTCAACATTGCCCGCAAGGCCGGCGCCACGATTGAACGCGACGGCTCCGAAAGCGAGGCCTACCTCAAGCTGCCACCGGCAGACCTGGATTCGCGCATGACCGAGATGGTCGAAGAGCAGGTCGCCCAGACCGACTACCGCCTCAAAGTTCAGGCCAAACAGTTCTGGGAAATTTTGGCCATGCTCCAGGAAGTCAGGCGTGGCGTGCGTGACGCGCGCGACCGCACGTCTATGTAGTGGAGGCTGGCCCCCACGCTCGCCACTGCGTGTGCTTCGCTGCCCCCGAGGGGCTAATTTTCCTGGGGGCGGCCCGTCGGCGAAATGTAGGCCCCACGCTTGTCACTGCGTGTAATGCGCGAGGCCTTGCAGGCCGCGGCTCGCGAGACGCTTCGCCTCTGTCGCCCGTCCAAACCTGCTCAAGCAGGTTTGGAGCCGCAGGCTCCAGCCCCTCAGGGGCTCATTTTCCTACGGGCGGCCCGTCGGAAAATTGCCTCTCCCGCTGAATACAGCCTCGCTCACGTGAAGACGCTCCCCGAAACCGGGCGGCCGGCCATGGGAGGAATTACGTTATCCTTGCGGCTTCACAACTACCGAACACCCTCCGTGTCCGACATTCCTCCCAGTCGCTCGTTCAGGTCGCAAGAAACCAAGTCGCCGGACAAGCGCGGTTTTTTACAAAAACTGGCTGAAATGCTCCATCCGGGGCCGGATTCCAAAGACGAGTTGATTGAAACCCTGGTGGAAGCCGAGGACAACGAAGTCATCGGTGCCCAGAGCCGCGAAATGCTCGAAGGCGTGATCCGCATGGCCGACATGACGGCCGGTGACGTGATGGTGGCCGCGCCGCGCATGGATGTGATCAACATCGACGCGCCGTTTGACGAGCTGCTGCACCTGGTGATTGACACCGCCCACTCGCGCTTCCCGGTCTACGAAGGCGAGAAGGAAAACATCCTGGGCATCCTGATGGCCAAGGACTTGCTCAAGCTGCAGCGCGCGCCCGAACTCAACATCAAGGCCCTGCTGCGTCCGGCGGTGTTTGTGCCTGAAAGCAAGGGGCTGAACGACTTGCTGCGCGACTTCCGCGGCAACCGCAACCA
>DASXRN010000200.1:0-3345 GCA_036506595.1 Polaromonas sp.
TCCGACAGCTTTTGCGCGCTGCTGCGCTCCCTGCACAGAGACATGTGCCTGACCGTGGTGATGGTCACGCATGATCTGGACACCCTGTTTGAGCTCAGCACCCGCATTGCCGTCCTGGCCGACCAAAAAGTCATCATCAATGCGCCACCCAGGGAAGTCGTGGCGTTTTCGCATCCGTTCATTCACGAATTTTTCCTCGGGGAACGAGGGCAGCGCGCGATGGCGCTGCTGCGTGAACCCGCTTCAACTGTTTAGAAAGGTTGTCAAATGGAAAACAAAGCCCATGCCATGGCCGCCGGGGCGTTTGTGCTGGTGGTGACCGCCTTGCTGGCGCTGCTGGCGATCTGGCTCACGCGCGATAACACCGAACGCTATCTGTATGAAATGAGCACCAGCGAAACCATTTCAGGCCTGCAGCCGCAGTCGGTGGTGCGCTATCGCGGCGTGCCGGTTGGCAAGGTCGAGCTGATCGGCTTCGACACCAAAAACAAGGGCAATGTGCTGGTGCGCGTTTCGATTGACCGCAACGCGCCCGTCACCAAGTCCACCTATGCCATCGTGGCGTCGCAAGGCGTCACCGGGCTGGGCTTTATCCAGCTGGACGACGAGGGCGAATCCACCGAGCGGCTGCCGCCCAACGACGACGACCCGCCGCGCATTCCGCTCAAACCCGGCGGCCTGGACAAGCTGCTCAGGCAGAGCGACGTGATTTTTACCCAGGTCGAGCAGGCCAGTATCCGCCTGAACAAACTGCTGTCCGACGAAAACCAGCAGGCCGTCAGCGCCGCCATCACGCAGCTCGGTGAAGCCACGGGCAGCATCAACCGCGTCGCCAAAACCCTGGAGCCTGCGGTCGCCACCTTGCCGGCCTTGTCGCGTGATGCCGGCGCCACCCTCAAATCCGTCAAGCTGGCGACCGACGAGGTCGGCAACACCGCACGCCGCCTGAACGAAAAAGGCGGGCCGCTCGACCAACTTTCTCAAAGCGGCACGGCTTTGGCCGCGGGTGCGGAGACCTTTAGCGCCGCGACCTTGCCCAAGCTGGGCGAGGTGGCCGATGAAGCCGCACGCACCATGCGCCAGCTGCGGCGCACCGTCAGTGCGGTGGGCGACAACCCCCAGTCCCTGATCTTTGGCAATGGCGCGCCGCAACCCGGCCCGGGCGAGCCCGGCTTTGCCGCTCCTGGAGCAAACAAATGACCCACACCAAAATTGCTATCAATACAGTAGCTGCTTGCGCCCATTTTGAAAGGGCTGGAGCCCAATTTGGTCTGGTATTTGTGGCGGCACTGCTGCTGGGGGGCTGTTCTGCGCTGCCCGACAAGCCGGTGCGCGCCGCCATGTACGACTTTGGCCCTGGCCCCCTGAGCACGCAGCCGACGACGCGGCAGGCGCCGTTGCCGCCGCTGGCGCTGGCCGACATTTCGACCCATGGTGGCGCGCTGGACAACCAGGCTGTGCTGTACCGGCTGGCCTACGCCAATGCGCAGCAGCTGCGGCCTTATTCGCAGGGGCGCTGGAGCATGCCGCCGGCGCAGCTGGTGCGCCAGCGGCTGCGCGAGACGCTGAGCCACAGCCGTCCCGTGCTCATTGCCGGTGAAGGCCCGGCCCTGAACCGCGGCGCCAACCACGGCGTCTTGCCCAGGGTGCTGCAGCTGGAGCTGGAGGAATTCAGCCACCTGTTCGAGTCACCCGGCAGCAGCGTCGGTCTGCTCCGGCTGCGCGCCACCCTGGTGGAAAGCACGCCCAGCGGCGAAAAACTGCTGGCTCAGCGCAACATCGCGGTGCAGCGCCCGGCGCCCAGCGCCGACGTTGCCGGCGGGGTGCTTGCGCTGACCGCGGCGACCGACGCCGCGATTGAAGAGATTGCGCAATGGTTGCAGCAAGTGCCTTGAGCACGGCCGCAGCATGGGCATGAGCGCCGCAGCACGCGGCTGACCAGGATCACCCCGCTGCCGGCCGGGCGGCGACGCTGGCTGTGGCCTGGAGATGCGCCATCGCGGCGAGCACGCCGCTGCCTTGCAGCGGCACGCCGGCCAGTTGCAGGCCCATTTCACAGCCCGTCAACGCGGCCATCAGCGTCAGGTCGTTGCATTCGCCCAGATGGCCAATGCGGAACATGCGGCCCTTGACCTTGCCCAGGCCCGCGCCCAGCGACATGTTGAAGTGGCCGTAGACGATCTGGCGCACCTGGTCGGCGTCCACGCCGTCCGGCATCATCACGCCGGTCAGCACCGGCGAGTACAGCGCCGGATCGGCACACTGGATTTGCAGGCCCCAGGCCTGCACGGCGCGGCGGCAGGCTTCGCCCAGACGCTGGTGCCGCGCAAACACCTGGGGCAGGCCTTCGGCCAGGATCATGTCGATCGCTTCCGAGAGCGCGTACAGCAGATTGGTGTTGGGCGTGTAAGGCCAGTAGCCGGTACGGTTCATCTCGACGATTTCGTCCCAGGCCCAGAAGGCCTTGGGCAGCCTGGCGCTGCGGCTGGCGGCCAGCGCCTTTGGCGACAGGGCATTGAAGCTGATGCCGGGCGGCAGCATCAGGCCTTTTTGCGAGCCGCTCACGGTCACGTCGACACCCCATTCGTCATGCCGGTAGTCGGCCGAGGCCAGCCCCGAGATGGTGTCGACGATCAGCAGCGCCGGATGCCCTGCCGCATCCATGGCCTTGCGCACGGCGGCGATGTCCGAGGTCACGCCGGTGGAGGTTTCGTTGTGCACCACGCACACCGCCTTGATGCGGTGGCTGCTGTCGGCGCGCAGCCGCTCCCCGATGCGGTCCGCCTGCGCCCCGTGGCGCCAGCCTTCAGTGCCGGGCAGGCCGAGGAATTCGGGCTCCAGTCCCAGGCGCTCGGCCATTTTTTCCCACAGCGAGGCGAAGTGGCCGGTTTCGTACATCAGCACTGCATCGCCCGGGCTCAGGGTGTTGACCAGGGCGGCCTCCCACGCGCCGGTGCCGGAAGCCGGATAGACCACCACGGGGTGCCGGGTCTTGAAGATCTGGCCCAGGCCAGCCAGCACCTTGAGGCCCAGTGCGCCAAACTCGGGGCCGCGGTGGTCAATGGTGGGGTAGCTCATGGCGCGCAGCAGGCGATCGGGGACCGGGCTGGGCCCGGGAATCGTCAGGAAATGGCGGCCGGCGGGGTGAAAGTTCAAGTTCAACATGAGGGTTTCCTTTCAAAGGGTTTCATATTTGCATACAAAATACAAAGCCATTATGAATCTACGCAACAGAAGTGAAGTGGTGGCAATTCCATTTCAGTTCGAAGTTTTGCATACATAATTCAGGCACGAACATTGCCCCCGACCTGGTCTCCGGCGTGGCCCACACCTTCGATGTGATCG
>DASXRN010000201.1:0-4004 GCA_036506595.1 Polaromonas sp.
GAGATGACGGCCTACCTCGCATCGCTGGACTTGCTTAGCGCGGCCTGCGACGAGCACCACATTGAATTCATCCTGCCGGCCCACGGCTACGTGCTGGGCGCGGCGAAGCAGGTGATTGCGCACCTTAAGGCACACCGGCTCAGGCGCGAAGCCAAAGTGGCGGCCGCCATGAAGGCCCAGCCCCAGGGCACGATGAACGACTGGCTGGCGCTGGCCTACGACGACACCGACCCGCGGCTGTGGCCCGTCGCCCTGCGCTCCCTGCAGGCGCATGTGGACAGGATTCGGCTGCTGCAAGCGGGGTTTTCCGCCTAGTTTGAAGGCCTTAATCTCATTAAACTCGGCACCCTTAACTTCTACGGAACCCCTTCATGCCTTCCATTACGACACGACATTTCCTGCAAACTGCCGGCACCCTGCGGGCCGGCCTGGTGCTGGTGGCCTGCGGCAAGCAGGAACCTCCGGCCCCGGCCGCCAGCGCGCCGGCACCCGCAGCCTCGGCGCCCGCACCCGCCGCCCGGGTGTACGTGGTCGGCACCGACGCCGCCTATGCCCCGTTTGAATCGCAGAACGAAAAAGGCGAGATCGTCGGTTTTGACATCGAGGTGGTCAAGGCCGTTGCGCAAAAGGCCGGCATCGAGGTGAAGTTTGTGAACACGCCCTGGGAAGGCATTTTCAATTCACTGAACCAGGGCGACCGCGACCTGCTGGTCTCTGCGATCACGATCACCCCCGAGCGTCAGCAAACCATGGATTTTTCAGCGCCCTATTTCGATGCGCAGCAACTGATTGCCGTGAAAAAAGATTCGAAGATCGCCAAGTTCACCGACCTGAAAAAACTCAAGGTCGGCGTGCAAAACGGCACCACGGGCGATGAAGTCGTGGCCAAGCTGCAAGGCAAGGACAGCGCCAACATCAAGCGTTTTGAATCGACGCCGCTCGCCCTGAAAGAGCTGGAAGCCGGCGGCGTGGACGCCGTGGTGGCCGACAACGGCGTGGTCGTGCACTACGTCAACAACAACGTAGACGCCAAGTTCAAGACCATCAGCGACGCCAGCTTTGTGGCCGAACAATATGGCCTGGCGGTCAAAAAAGGCAATGCCGAACTGCAGGCAAAACTCAACAAGGGCCTGGCCGACATCAAGGCCGATGGCAGCTACAACCAGATTTATGCTAAGTATTTCGGCGCTGCGCCAACGCCGGCAGCCGTTGCGGCGGCGCCTGCGGCCGCCGCGTCCAAATAAAAGTGTGAAGCCCGCCGATAAGCCGGATTTTGTGCGCCGGGTCTGCCTTGCGGCAAGCCCGGTGTGACCGCCATTAATCTGGGCCGGGGGTCGCCCACCCGGCTCGGTGCTACCTACCCGCCAGCTCTGCGGAACTACATCAACGCTGGCCTACTTGGTATTGCTGCGCGTAGAGATTGCCCGTTTCACCCGGCATCAGGTTACCCCGAGGCCGACTCGTCTCTGTTGCTCTAATCCTCACCTCACGGTGGAGAGGTGTTACCTCCTACGCTGTCCTGTGCAGTCCGGACGTTCCTCCAGTGCGCTCTTTCGAGACTTGCACCAGCGGCGGTCTGGCAGGCTTCACGCTGCGTATTATCCCCCGACACCGAGGCCAGTTCACGCGCCCCTTAAAATACAGGCTGCTTGATCAACACGAGCCGTCCCATGATTCGCCTGACTGAACTCAAACTTCCGCTGGACCACGCGGAAGACGCCCTGCCTTCGCTGATCGCCCGCACCCTGGGCATTGCCAGCGCCGGCATCCAGACTTTCCACATCCACAAACGCAGCTTTGATGCCCGCAAGGCCGAACTGCTGCAGGTGTACATCGTCGATGCCACGCTCACCGACGCCAGCCAGGAGCCCGCGCTGCTGGCAAAGCACGCCGCGAACCCGCACATCCAGCCTGCGCCCGACATGGCTTACTACCCGGTGGGCCAGGCACCGGCCAGCCTGCCGCTGCGCCCGGTGGTCATCGGCTTTGGCCCCTGCGGTATTTTTGCGGCCTTGCTGCTGGCGCAAATGGGCTTCAAGCCCATCGTGCTGGAGCGCGGCAAAACCGTGCGCCAGCGCACCCGGGACACCTGGGGCCTGTGGCGCAAAAACGTCCTCAACCCGGAGTCCAACGTGCAGTTTGGCGAGGGCGGCGCGGGCACGTTTTCAGACGGCAAGCTCTACAGCCAGATCAAGGACCCGCGCCACCTGGGCCGCAAGGTCATGCAGGAGTTCGTCAAGGCCGGTGCGCCGCCCGAGATTCTTTATGTGGCGCGGCCCCACATCGGCACCTTCAAGCTCGTCAAGGTGGTGGAAAACATCCGCGAACAAATCGTGGCGCTGGGCGGCGAAATCCGTTTTGAGCAGCGCGTGACCGATGTGCTGATAGAGGACGGCCCCGGCGGCAAACACCTGCGCGGCCTGACGGTGCTCGACCAGGCCACCGGAGCAACGCACGAGCTGCGCGCCGACCATGTGGTGATGGCGCTGGGCCACAGCTCGCGCGACACCTTTGCCATGCTGCATGAACGCGGTGTCTACATCGAGGCCAAGCCTTTTTCCATCGGCTTTCGGGTCGAGCACCCGCAAGGCATCATTGACCGCGCGCGCTGGGGCAAGCATGCCGGCCACCCACTGCTGGGCGCAGCCGACTACAAACTGGTGCACCACGCCAGCAATGGCCGCTCGGTCTACAGCTTTTGCATGTGCCCGGGTGGCACGGTGGTTGCCGCCACCTCGGAGCCCGGCCGCGTGGTGACCAACGGCATGAGCCAGTACTCGCGCAACGAACGCAACGCCAATGCCGGCATCGTGGTGGGCATTGACCCGCGCGATTACCCGGGCGATGCGCTGGCCGGCATAGAACTGCAGCGCCAGCTGGAATCACATGCCTATGTGCTGGGCGGCAGCAATTACCAGGCGCCGGCCCAGCTGGTCGGCGACTTTGTGGCGGGCCGCCCGTCCACAGCGCTGGGCAGCATCATGCCCTCGTACAAGCCGGGGGTGACCATTGGTGATTTGTCGTCGGCCTTGCCCGGCTACGCGATCGAAGCGATGCGCGAAGCCTTTCCGGCCTTTGGCCGCAAGATCAAGGGCTTTGACACACATGACGCCGTGCTGACCGGCGTGGAAACGCGCACCTCTTCCCCCATCAAGATCAGCCGCGGCGAAGACCTGCAAAGCCTCAATGTGCGCGGCCTCTACCCCGCCGGCGAAGGGGCCAGCTATGCCGGCGGTATTCTGTCGGCGGGCGTGGACGGCATCAAGGTGGCCGAGGCCTTGGCGCGCAGCCTGCTGAGCGCGTGAGCGGCGGCCTGGCCTGCGGACTCGTCATCCCAGCACGGCGCGGGCAATGATGGTGCGCTGGATCTCGGACGAGCCTTCGTAAATGCGCAGAATGCGGGCGTCGCGCGCGTAGCGCTCCAGCGGCATCTCGCGCGTGAAGCCGTAGCCGCCGTGGATCTGCAGGGCGGCGTCGGTGACGAAGCCCACCATCTCCGAGGCGTAGAGCTTGGCCATGGCCGACTGCTGGGTAAAAGTTTTTCCGGCGGTGCGCAGGCTGGTGGCTTGCAGCGCGAGTCCCCAGGCCGCCTCCAGGCGCAGTTTCATGTCGGCCAGCATCCACTGGATGCCCTGCTTGCTGGCCAGCGCCTCACCGCCGATCTGGCGGCCGTTGGCCCATTGCACGGCGGCGGCCAGCGCGGCCTCGGCAATGCCCAGCGCGGTGGCCGCCACGTCCAGCCGGCTGCTGTCCAGCACTTTCATGGCGGTCTTGAACCCCGTGCCTTCCTCGCCCAGCAGGCAGTCGGCCGGCACCAGGACGCCGTCAAACGACACCTCGAACGCGTGGGCGCCGCGAATCCCCATCAGCTTTTCAGGGCTGGAGACGCTGATGCCGGGCGTTTGCCGGTCAACGATGAACGCGCTGACGCCGCGCGCACCCGCACTCAGGTCGGTCTTGGCAAAGACGACCAGAAATTTCGCCCCGGCGGCGTTCGAGATGAA
>DASXRN010000202.1:0-1950 GCA_036506595.1 Polaromonas sp.
CGCGGCTTGGCAAGGTCTACACCGGGCCGGAAGTCGCCCTCTGGCGTCGGCTGGCGCTGCGCCATTCCCGCTGGCTGGCGGGCGGGTTGATCTTCATCTGGGTGTGCTTGCTGCTGGGCGGCGTCACGGGTTGGCGCCTGCCAACGGGCTTGACCAGTGGAGTCCTGGTGCTGTTCGCCTTCATGGCTGTGGTGGCGGTCTGGGCCGGCCGCGAAAGAGAGCGGCTCGTGCGCGAGGCACCGTTGCCACAGTTTCTCAAGCGCAAGCTGCGCGATGCCTACCCCCATCTGAGCGCAAAAGACACCGAACTGGTCGAGCGCGGCCTGCGGCAGTTCTTTTTGGCATGCGTGCGCAGCAAGGGAAAGTTTGTGGCGATGCCCTCACGCGTGGTCGACAGCATGTGGCATGAGTTTATTTTGCACACCCGCGCTTACCGCGAGTGGTGCGATCTGGTGCTCGGCCGCTTCATGGACCATGTGCCGGCCGAAGTGCTCGGCCGGAAGGCCTCCACCAACGACGGCCTGCGCCGCGCCTGGTACTGGGCTTGCCGCGATGAAGCCATCCAGCCCCGGGCGCCTAGCCGCCTGCCGCTGCTTTTCGCGCTCGATGCGAAGCTGGCAATTGCCAATGGCTTTCACTACCTGCCTGACTGTCGCGACATTGCGCAGGGTGGCGCGCAAGGAGGCGCGCTAGGAGGCGCTTACTGCGGCGAGAGCTTTTCGGACGGCAGCTACAGCGGCGATGCGGGCGGTTTTGGCGGCGCCGAAAGCAGCGGTTCCGGCGAAAGCGGCGGCGACAGCAGCGATGGCGGCAGCGGATGTGGTGGCGGCTGCGGCGGAGGTGGAGATTGAGCCGGCGGCCCGCTTCTTCACTCTACCCGTCGCTCATGGGCGCAGCCTTTTCGCGGCTCGCGCCGGCGCTGCGCGAATTTCACAGCCTGGCGGGTCGGATCGGGCTACAGGGGCAGGTGGAAACCGAAGCGCCGCAAACACGCCTGGCGCGCTTTGTCGCTTTTTGCCTGGGCACGCCACGCCAGCGCAGCGAAGGCCCCATCCGGTTTGAACTTGATGCCAGCCCCGACGGTGAAACCTGGACGCGCCACTTCCCGCAGCGCGTGATGCGCTCATGCCTGCGCCTGCGCGACGGCATGCTGGTGGAGCAGCTCGGCGCCGCACGGCTGGGCTTTGACCTAGCCGAGCAGGGCGGCACGCTGGTCATGCAACTGCGCACGCTGCATGTCTTTGGTGTGCCGTGCCCACGCCCGCTGATGCCGCGCGTGCACGCTGTAGAAACCGGTCAAGGCCGGGAGCTTCACTTCCAGGTCAGGGCCGCATTGCCGTGGGTTGGCGTCGTTGCCGGCTACCGCGGCCACCTCAACCTTGCCACGGCGCAGCGCACACCATGATTGTTGTTTTTGATGCGCAATGTCTGCTTTGCGATGGTTGGGTGCAGTTTCTGCTGCGCCACGACAAGCGCCGCGTGCTGCGTTTTGCGTCGATACAGGGCGCACACGGCCAGGCCTTCCTGGCGCAGGCCGGCCTGAAGGTCGAGGGCTTGCAGACGCTGCTGCTGGTCGATGGCGATCGTATCTGGCAGCATACGGCGGCCCTCCTGCGCATGCTCCATGTGTTGGGTGGCCCGTGGCGCTTGGCGTGGCTGGCCTGGCTCATCCCGGCCCCGCTGCGCGATGCGCTCTACCGCTGGGTTGCCCGTCACCGCTATCAATGGTTTGGCCGCAGCGAGACCTGTCTCATGCCGCCAGCGGATTACGCGCAGCGTTTTCTGGACTGAGCTGGAGAAGCCGCTACGCCGTTGCTTGGGTCGATGCCCCGATAGCTGGGTTTCATCAAATTGCTATAGATATGAGCCAATTGCAGAATTCTGCGCGGCATGGATGTTGAGGTGAAGTTCAGGGCTCAAGCGGTCATGAACGGCTGTTTTCGCGTAGCG
>DASXRN010000203.1:0-3155 GCA_036506595.1 Polaromonas sp.
TGAGGGACCGGTCTGGAGCAAGCAAATCGAAAAGCTGTATGACGACAGTCAGTCTGATGCAGACCTTCGATCGATGATGCTGGACCGGCCTTTTTGGCCGCAAAGCGAAATCCGCCGCAGTACGCTTCCTGCATGTCTGGCTAGGCGAACTGGGACACGTTCCGCGACGCGCCTATCGCAGGCGAACTTCACCCTGCGACTGCTCGGAGGCGGCGTCGAGCAGCAGTGGCTGCCGGCGCCGCCCCCGCGTCATCACAAATCGGGTGGCGCTCGGCGCCTGCGCGCACCATAATGGAAGTGATCGCCCCCGCCGGAATGCAGCGATGCTCGTGGGGACGAGTTTTCGTCTCCGCCTTCCGGAAGGAGGTATCCCATGTGCTACCGCGTTCATGATCTGGATCGCCCGCGAGAGAAGGCGGCCCAGCAACACACCCCGACGACTTTGTCGCTCCGCCCTCGCCTCGACGAGCGGTGGGCGGCGTTAATGGCGTGGCTGCGTCCGTCTGCGAAACCAGCCACCCCGGTGACGGCCACATCCTCGGGTGAGGCCGCGGCGAAGCCGGTCCCTCGGCCCCTTGATCAGGCTTGCACCGGCGCCAGCACCTCCGCCGAAGCCCGCGAGCCGGAAGCCGAGACGGTCTAGGCGGCCGAAGCGGCGGGCGGCCGGGAGGGGCCCGTCGCGGCGACCGAGCTGACAGCGAGTGCCGAGGCCGGCACCCCACCAACACCACTCACCCCTTGATCGTTGTCGCACGACCCTTGGGGACCCGACGCCCGACATTCGCGTGGGGGGCGAGCACGATTCACCAATCACTGCAGGGTAACGTTGCGCGAAGGCACTGCCGTCGTGTTGGCCAGACGGTCATCATGTCAGCTGTCGCCTGGGCAGCCTGACCAATAGGACGGGAGCCTGTGTCGCAGTAGGGATTTGACATTAACTACGGACTTTTTGCGACACCAGGACGCGTAAAGTGACACTAACTGTGGATCCCTACAGGGTTGATCCACCCGTTCCACTTCAAAAAGTCACAAGCGCAACACCTGTTTTGCGTAGATTCACTTACTAGGGTTTTCCCCTTCGGCGGCCTACAATCATTGACCCTTACAAAAAATTGACGGTCGCACCGACCGTTTTCGCTGGAGACCCATTAATGCCGACACCCTCTGCCGCAACGCCCGACAACCGTGAAGAAAAGCGCGCCGAACTGCGCCGCGCCGCGCTTGAATACCATGAGTTTCCGACGCCCGGCAAGGTGGCCATCGCCGCAACCAAGCAATTGACCAACCAGCGCGACCTGGCACTGGCCTATTCACCCGGTGTGGCCGCGCCCTGCGAAGAGATCGTCAAGGACCCGAACGCGGCCTTCAAATACACCAGCCGGGGCAACCTGGTGGCGGTCATTACCAACGGCACCGCCGTGCTGGGCCTGGGCGACATTGGCCCGCTGGCCTCCAAGCCGGTGATGGAAGGCAAGGGCGTGCTGTTCAAGAAGTTCGCCGGGGTCGATGTGTTCGACATCGAGATCGATGAAAAAGACCCGGCTCGGCTGGTTGACATCATTGTCGCGCTGGAGCCCACCTTCGGCGCCATCAACCTCGAAGACATCAAGGCGCCCGACTGCTTTTATGTGGAGCGCGAACTGCGCAAGCGCATGAAGATTCCGGTGTTCCACGACGACCAGCATGGCACGGCCATCACGGTGGGCGCGGCGGTCCTGAACGCCATGAAAGTGGTCGGCAAAGACCCGAAAAAGGTCAAGCTCGTGACTTCGGGTGCGGGTGCGGCCGCGCTGGCCTGCCTGGGGCTGCTGCTCAAGCTCGGCATTCCGCGCGAAAACATTTACGTGACCGACCTGGCCGGTGTTGTCTATGAAGGCCGCACCGAGCTGATGGACGAAGACAAAATCCAGTTTGCGCAGAAAACCCCGGCCCGCACCTTGGGCGAGATCATTGAAGGCGCGGACATCTTTTTGGGGCTTTCGGCCGGCGGCGTGCTCAAAAAGGAGATGGTCAAGAAGATGGCGGCGCGCCCCATCATCCTGGCGCTAGCCAATCCAAATCCGGAAATCACACCAGAAGACGTCAAATCGGTGCGCGATGACGCCATTATCGCAACAGGTCGCACCGATTACCCGAATCAGGTCAACAACGTCCTGTGCTTCCCCTATATTTTCCGTGGCGCACTCGACGCTGGCGCCTCCACCATCACCATCGAGATGGAAATTGCGGCGGTGCATGCCATCGCCGAGCTGGCCCAGGCCGAGCAGAGTGAGGTGGTGGCGGCCGCTTACGTGGGTGAAAAACTGACCTTCGGCCCCGAGTATCTGATCCCCAAGCCGTTCGATCCGCGCCTGATGATGAAGATTGCGCCGGCCGTGGCCCAGGCCGCGGCCGACAGCGGCGTGGCCCTGCGCCCCATTCAGGACATGAATGCCTACCGCGAGAAGCTGCAAAGCTTTGTCTATGCCTCGGGCACGATGATGAAGCCGATCTTTACGGCCGCCAAAGCGGCCAGCCGCAAGCGCGTGGCCTATGCCGAGGGCGAAGAAGAGCGCGTGCTGCGCGCCTGCCAGATCGTGGTGGACGAGGGCCTGGCGCGGCCGACCCTGATTGGCCGCCCGGCCATCATCGCCCAGCGTATTGAAAAGTTTGGCCTGCGCCTGAAGGAAGAACTCGATTACGACGTGGTCAACGTCGAGCAAGACCACCGCTACCGTGACTTCTGGCAGACCTACCACCGCATGATGGAGCGCCACGGCGTGACCGTGCAAATGGCCAAGATTGAAATGCGCCGCCGCCTGACGCTGATTGGCGGCATGCTGCTGCACAAAGGCGATGTGGATGGCCTGATTTGCGGCACCTGGGGCACCACCGCGCATCACCTCGACTACCTGAACCAGGTGATTGGCAAGCGTGAAGGTGTATGCACCTACGCCTGCATGAATGGTTTGCTGCTGCCCGGCCGCCAGGTCTTTTTGGTCGACACCCACGTCAACTACGACCCGACCGCTGAGCAACTGGTCGAGATCACCACCTTGGCGGCCGAGGAAATGATGCGCTTTGGCATCAAGCCCAAAGCCGCGTTGCTGTCGCACTCCAACTTTGGCTCGTCCAACCAGCCGAGCGCCCTGAAAATGCGCCGCACGCTGGAACTG
>DASXRN010000204.1:0-6035 GCA_036506595.1 Polaromonas sp.
CCAGCTGCCCCTTGATGGTGGCCAGGCCGTTGCGGCCCACTACAGGGAAGGGCCGTTTGTGCGGTGCGCGGTAGCCGGAGTTGAACAGGGCGCGCGCCTCGTTCAAGGCCACAAACAGCAGCTCGTCCTTGTGCGGCACGATCACGTCGCTGTCGAGCAGGTAACCGATCTTGCGGCTTTCGATCGCGCTGGTGCCGACCTTGGCCATGGCGGCGGCGGTGAAGCCTTCGGTCAGGAAGGGCAGCATATCCTTGTTGGTCGAGGTCGCCGCGTTCTCGGCGGCGCGGCGTGCAATGTAGGCCAGGCCACCGGCGCCGGGCACCAGGCCCACGCCCACTTCCACCAGGCCGATGTAGCTTTCCATGGCCGCCACGCGCTTGGCCGAATACACCGCCATTTCGCAGCCGCCACCGAGCGCCAGGCCACGAATCGCCGACACGACTGGCACGGCCGCGTAGCGCAGCTTGAGCATGACATTTTGCAACTCGGCCTCGGCGCCTTCAATCGCCTTGGCGCCGCCCATCATGAAGGCGGGCAGCATGGCTTGCAGGTCGGCACCGGCCGAGAACATCTCGTCGTTAGACCAGATCACCAAGCCCTTGTAGCTTTTTTCGGCCAGGTCCACACCCATCGCCAGGCCCTCGGCCACGTCGGGGCTGATGGCGTGCATCTTGGTCTTGATGCTGGCGATCAGCACATCGTTCTGGTCGCCACCCAGCGTCCAGAGGCGGATCGCGTCGTCTTCGTGCAGCGTGGTGCCCGCGGTTTCAAACGAAGGGGCCTTGGAGCCCAGCACGTTTTCGGGGAAGAACTGGCGCTCATAGACCGGCAGCTGGCGGCGCGGAATGAACTTGTTGGCGGAGGCGCTCCATGAACCTTGGTCGGTGTGCACACCGCCCGCTGCGACCACGGAACCTTTGAAGACCCAGTCAGGCAGCGGCGCTTTGGAGAGCGCCTTGCCAGCCTCAATGTCTTCCTTGATCCAGTTGGCGACCTGCAGCCAGCCCGCTTCTTGCCACAACTCGAACGGGCCCTGCTTGGCACCAAAGCCCCAGCGCATCGCAAAGTCGATGTCGCGCGCGGTTTCGGCAATGCTTTCCAGGTGCACGGCGGCATAGTGGAACTGGTCGCGCAAAATCGCCCAGAGGAAACGCGGCTCGGCGCCCTCGGCTTCGCGCAGCAGCTTCAGGCGTTCGCCGGCAGGCTTTTTGAGCATGCGGCCGACCACCTCGTTGGCCTTGGCGCCGGCGGGCACGTATTCCATGCTTTCGGGGTCCAGGCGCAGGATGTCGCGGCCCTGCTTCTTGTAAAAACCGGCGCCGGTTTTTTGTCCCAGGCTTTTGGATTCGAGCAGCCTGGCCAGCACAGGCGGCGTGCCGTAGATGTCCGAGAACGGGTCTTCCACTTTTCCACTGCTTGAGCTACCGACAGGGCCGAGGTTGTCCTGCAGCGTCCTGATGACATGCGCCATGGTGTCCAGACCGACCACGTCGGCGGTGCGGAAGGTGCCCGAGCTGGCGCGGCCCAGTTTCTTGCCGGTCAGGTCATCGACCACGTCGTAGCTCAGGCCAAAGGCTTCGGCCTCCTTGATGGTGGCCAGCATGCCGGCAATGCCGACGCGGTTGGCGATGAAGTTGGGCGTGTCATGGGCGCGGATCACGCCCTTGCCGAGCGCGCTGGTGACGAAGGCTTCGAGGTCGTCGAGCACCTTGGGCTCGGTGGTCGGCGTGTTGATCAGCTCGACCAGCGTCATGTAGCGCGGCGGGTTGAAAAAGTGAATGCCGCAAAAGCGTGGCTTGATGGCTTCGGGCAGGGCTTCGCTGAGTTGGGTAATGGACAGGCCCGAGGTGTTGCTGGCGACGATGGCGCCTTCGGTGATGAAGGGTGCGATCTTGTGGTACAGGTCGGTCTTCCAGTCCATGCGCTCGGCAATCGCCTCGATGATGAGGTCGCACCCTTTCAGAACATCCATATGTTCTTCGTAGTTGGCGTGCTGGATCAGGGCCGCATCTTCGGGCACACCCAAGGGGGCGGGTTTGAGCTTTTTCAAGCCCTCAACGGCCTTGATGACGATGCCATTCTTGGGGCCATCCTTGGCGGGCAGGTCAAACAGCACCACCGGCACCTTGACATTGACCAGATGGGCGGCAATTTGCGCGCCCATCACGCCGGCACCGAGCACGGCGACTTTTTTAACTTGAAAACGAGCCGTAGGCGAAGTTTCGATAAAACGTGACATGGAGTTCTTTCTTCGTGTCTGGATTGGTTTGTCTGGATTACTGCAGGCGAACCCAGGTCTGGGTCCGTCCGAAGGGCCCGAATGAGCCCCTGACTTCAAGCTTCTTGCCGCCCTCAATCGGCGTCATTTTCAGGGTGTAGTTGCGGCCGTTCTCCGGGTCCAGAATCTTGCCGCCCTCCCACACGTCCCGGTCATCGGCCTTCTTCGCGCCGCGCATGACCTCCATGCCGAGAAGCAGCTTGTCCTTGCGGTCGTCGCTGCACTCGGTACAAAGGTCCTCCGGCCTGGCGTTCTTGAGCAGGCGCTTTTCAACTTTCCCGCTCAGCACGCCCGCCGCTTCCGTGATGCGAACCTCGGCCTTGGCCTCGCCCGTCTTGTCGTCGTAGTTGCGCCACAGGCCTACCGGGGTGCTTTGGGCCAGGGCCGGGAGCGCCATTGCTCCCAAAACAATAGCTGTCAGCGCATGTTTCATAAGGGCTCCAGCATCAAAATGCTTAAAAATATCAGGCCAGCGCCGCGTCGGTGTCCATCAGCGCCTTGCTGCCGCTGCGCGCGGTGCGCATCAGCGTCGCGGTTTCGGGGAACAGCTTGGCGAAGTAAAAGCGCGCGGTCTGCAGCTTGGCCATATAAAACTTGTCGGTGTTGCCAGCCGCAATTTCGGCCAGCGCGACTTGCGCCATGCGCGCCCAGAAGTAGCCGAACACCAGGTGGCCGGCGACGCGCAGGTAGTCCACCGCGGCAGCGCCCACCTCGTCGGGATTCTGGAAGCCCTTGAAGCCCAGTTCGGTGGTGAACTTGGTCATCTGGTCGGCCAGGTAGGCCAGCGGGTTGATGAACTCGGCCATCTTCTCGTTGACGCCTTCTTCGGCGATCAGCGCGCCAATCAGCTTGCCGAATTTCTTCAGCGTGGCACCGTTGTTGCCCAGAATCTTGCGGCCCAGCAAATCAAGCGACTGGATCGTGTTGGTGCCTTCATAAATCATGTTGATGCGGTTGTCGCGCACAAACTGCTCCATGCCCCATTCCTTGATGAAGCCGTGGCCGCCAAAGACCTGCATGCAGGCGTTGGTAGCGATGTGGCCGTTGTCGGTCAGGAAGGCCTTGACGATGGGCGTGAGCAGCGCAACGATCTCGCCCGAGTCCTTGCGCACCTTCTCGTCGGGGTGGTGGAGTTCCTTGTCCAGCAGCATGGTGCAGTAAATCGCCAGTGCGCGGCCGCCTTCGGCATAGGCCTTGGCCGTCAGCAGCATCTTACGCACGTCCGGGTGCACGATGATAGGGTCGGCCGGCTTGTCCTTGGCCTTCACGCCCGACAGCGAACGCATCTGGATGCGGTCCTTGGCATAGGCCAGCGCGTTCTGGTAAGCCACTTCGGTCAGGCCCAGTGACTGGTTGCCCACGCCCAGGCGCGCGGCGTTCATCATCACGAACATCGCGGCCAGGCCCTTGTTGGGCACGCCCACCATGGTGCCCACGGCGTCTTCCAGCACCATCTGGCAGGTGGAATTGCCGTGGATGCCCATCTTGTGCTCGATACCGCCGCAGTAAATGCCGTTGCGCGAACCCAGCGAGCCGTCCTTGTTGATATTGAATTTGGGCACGGCAAACAGGCTGATGCCCTTGCTGCCTTGCGGTGCGTCGGGCAGGCGCGCCAGCACCAGGTGCACGATGTTGCTGGTCATGTCGTGCTCGCCGGCGCTGATGAAAATCTTGTTGCCGGTGATTTTGTATGTGCCGTCAGCCTGGGGCTCGGCCTTGCTGCGCAGCAAGCCCAGGTCGGTGCCGCAGTGCGGTTCGGTCAGGCACATGGTGCCGGTCCATTCGCCGCTGGTGAGCTTGGGCAGGTAGAGTTTTTTCTGCTCTTCGGTGCCATGGGCATGCAGCGCTTCGTAAGCGCCATGCGACAGGCCGGGGTACATGGTCCAGGCCTGGTTGGCCGAGTTCAGCATTTCGTACAAACACTGGTTGACCACAAAGGGCAGGCCCTGGCCGCCGTACTCGGGGTCGCAACTCAGCGCGGCCCAGCCACCTTCCACGTACTGCGCATAGGCTTCCTTGAAGCCTTTGGGCGGCGTCACTTCGTGGGTGGTCTTGTCGAGCTTGCAACCTTCCTGGTCGCCGCTGATATTGAGCGGAAAGGTGACCTCGGTCGCGAATTTTCCGCCTTCTTCGAGCACCGCATTGATGGTGTCGGCGTCGATGTCGGCGTGGCGCGGCAAGGCCTTGAGCTCGTCGGTGACCTTGAACACTTCGTGCATGACGAATTGCATGTCGCGCAGGGGTGGGTTGTACTGGGGCATGGTGGTCCTTTAGCTTTAAATGGATTTGGAGGGCGATGCTTTTTCCGAAGTTTTTTTCGGTGAAGCGGAGTTTTTTGGCTCTATCGATGCAGGCGCGGCATCATTGCCGTAGCGCGCCAGAATGTTGGTAAAGCCGGTGTTGGCCCGGTCTATGGAACCGGGGGTTTTCAGAAAGCGGGCTTCGTAATGCAGCGCCAGAATGAGGCCATGGATCTCGAAAGCCATCTGGTGCTCGTCGGCATCCGGATGCAGGTGGCCGGCCTCCTTGGCCTGCACCACCGCGCGGTACATCGCGGCCAGCCAGGTCCGCACCGAGCCCGCCAGCGCATCACGCACCGGACCGGGTCGGTCGTCGAACTCCACCGCGCCGCTGATATAGAGGCAACCCGAATCGATTTCGACCGAGGTGCGGTTCATCCAGTTGTGAAAGAGGGCCCGCAGGCGCGGCAGGCCACGTGGCTGTTGCAAGGCCGGGAAGAACACCTCTTCCTCGAACCGCACGTGGTATTCGCGGATCACCGAAATCTGCAACTCCTCGCGCGAGCCAAAATGGGCAAACACGCCGGACTTGCTCATGCGCATGACTTCGGCCAGAGCGCCTATGCTCAAGCCTTCGAGGCCAATTTGCGTGGCAAGGCCTAAAGCCGCGTCCACAATGGCCGCCTTGGTCTGCTGACCTTTTTGCTGGCTTTTGGGGACAGCCCCACTCGCGGATGTGCCGCGAGGGGCTTTGACAGGAAGTTCGGTGACGGGCATGGTGTTGGTACGGAATAAAACGAACGGTCGTTCTATTTTGCAGCAAATTCAGCCGCGTCAAGCCCCCTGATGAAATAAAACCCTGATTTATAGGGGTTGAGGTCTAAGGCGGTCGCGGGTAAACCCTAGGGCTTCTGTGATCATTGGCCAGGTGCGTGGGCGTCGTCCGCATTGCGATGGCGCACCAGGCGCAGCACCTCCTGGCGCAGGAATTCGACCATGGCGGCGCTGGCCGGCGAAAGGCTGCGCCCGCGCCGTGTTACCAGCCCGATCGGGCGGGGCATGTCAGGGTCCACCAGGCGCCGCTGCACCAGGCCCGCCTGCGGCGCAACCGCAGCAGCGAGCTCGGGCAAAGCGGCCACACCCAGGCCCGCCGCCACCATGGCATTGATGGTGGCCAGATGTTCCACCTCATAGCGCGGGGTGAACCGCACACGGTGCTCCAGCAGCGCTGCGTCAGCGTACTGACGCACACTGGAGGGAAGGGGCATGGAAATATGGGTCAAGGCGGCCACTTCCGACCAGCTCAGCGGCTGCCTGCCGCCCGCCAATGGGTGGGTCACCGGGATCAACAAGACAAACCCATCCGACGCCAGCGGCGTGTAATCCAGATCGGCATAGGCGGGGTTGGCCGCCGTGAGGGCAAACTCCACCTGGCCGGCACGGACCAGGTCAAACGCCGGGCCTGACAAGGTGTCCACGACCTGCAGCCTGATAGCCGGAAACTGCACCGCAAACCG
>DASXRN010000205.1:0-6927 GCA_036506595.1 Polaromonas sp.
GTGCGGCCGTGCAATTCGTCGTCCAGCCGCGCCATCAAGGTGTCAAGCTCGGCCTCAGGCCAGTGCGGGAAGGGCGGAGTGCGGCCAACCAGCTCGCCTTCCGTGAATCCCGTCATCTGGCAGAAAGCCGGGTTGACATAGGTGATGCGGCCTTGCAGGTCGAGCGCGCGCATGCCGGTGAGCATGGAGTTTTCCATGGCGCGGCGAAAGTTGGTTTCGGAAATCAGGGCTTGCTGGGCCTGCACCCGGCGCCGGGTATGGCGCCAGGTACCCAGCAGCATCCAGACGGTCAGCGCACTCAGGGCGCTGACCAGCCAGAAAAAGCCGCTGCCCACCACACCCAGCGAGGTGCGGTAGCCCTCGGCGCGTAACAGCAGGCCATTGCCCACGGGTGAGACCGGTATCTCGTATTCGGCGGCGGCGTCAGACCAGGGCAGCAGATGGGCGGCAGGGCTGCGCCGTGGCGGCAAGTTGCCCGCCAGCACCAGGTTTTTATCGTCCACCAGCGTCACGGCGTATTTGGCCGTCACTTCGGTGGGCACGCCAAAGCGCAACAGCCCATCGATGGAATACTCGCCCATGATGACGCCGTCAAATTTGCCCTGGTCATCGAGCGGCACCTGCAGTTGCAGCGTGGGTGCGTTGTAGCCGCCCGTCTCTTTAGCCACCAGGGGGCGGGAATAAACCGGCTGGCGCAGGTCTCGCGCCAGGTCGTAGGTGCCATCCGTCTCGCCGACCTTGAGCTGATCGCCCGGACTGCGCAGCTGGCCGGCATGGGCGCTGGGTGACACATAGGTGACCTTGATACGCCGTTTGCTGTCTATCCAGCTGACCGCCATCAACTCCGGGTATTGATTGACCAGCGATTCGGCCTGGACAACGAACTCCTCTGCATCCACTTCCTTGTTGGAGACATCCCGGCCAATGCGCATGAGCTGCTCCTGCCTTTCAAGCAGGCGCAGGCGCAGCCGTTGCTGGGCGTATTCCACATCGCGTCTGACGGCTTGCTGCTCGCGTTCTATCTCCTCAATGCGCAGATAGCCGAAGGCCGCAATCACGGCCGCCAGAAAAAGCACCACGGCCAGCAGCGGGCCCAGCGTGATGAAACGGTCTTGCCGTGATGGCGACTGCTTGCGCCACCAGTGGCGCCACAAAGTCAGCGGTGCAGGGCTGCCCGTGGTGGAAGAGGACGTGGAAGAGGGAGCTTGCTGGGTCATAAAGTAAGCATGCAGTTTAAGTGAGATGCCCCGCGCCCAGCGGCTTAACCATGCTCTTTCAAGGTCAAGGCCGGGCGGCCCAAGCCGGCTGTTTCGGATCGGTTGCGTGCCGAATCTTTTCTTAAATTTCTTAATGTGAAAACATAAAGCACTATTTGAAATTTTTAAAATAGTGTGAGAAACTAGAGACTTGAATCTAATTTGCGTTTAAAACACGGCTTAGGCGTGGCTTAGACACCGGCTTTGTGCGCAACCTCAAAGGTTGTGTTGCAAGTTAACAAGCGTTATTCAGGAGACAAAACATGGCTGCTAATCCCAACGATGCAGGTGCTGGCAATTTCATGGCGGCGGCCAACGACGCGCTGGACAACGACACTCAGGAAACCCGCGAGTGGATGGACGCGCTGTCGGCCGTCATTGAGAGTGAAGGCCCGGAGCGTGCCCACTTTCTGCTGGAGCAACTGCTCGAGCATGCGCGCCAAAAAAGCATAGACATGCCTTTTTCGGCCAATACGGCCTATGTCAACACCATAGAAACCGACCAGGAAGAGCGTTCCCCGGGCAATCTTGAAATTGAAGAACGCCTGCGCGCCTACATGCGCTGGAACGCCATGGCCATGGTGGTCAAGGCCAACCGGTTGCACCCGGCCGACGGTGGCGACCTGGGCGGCCATATCGGCTCGTTTGCCTCGCTGGCCAGCCTGTTTGGCGCCGGCTTCAACCATTTCTGGCATGCCGAGAGCGAAAACCACGGTGGCGACTGCCTCTACATCCAGGGCCATGTGTCGCCCGGTGTCTATGCCCGTGCCTACCTGGAAGGCCGCCTGACGGAAGAGCAGTTGCTCAATTTCCGCCAGGAAGTCGATGGCAAGGGGCTTTCCAGCTACCCCCATCCCAAGCTGATGCCCGAGTTCTGGCAGTTCCCCACGGTGTCCATGGGCCTGGGCCCGCTGATGGCGATTTACCAGGCGCGTTTCCTCAAATACCTGCATGCCCGCGGCATCGCCAACACCGAAAACCGCAAGGTCTGGGTGTTCTGTGGTGACGGCGAGATGGACGAAGTCGAGTCCATGGGCGCGATTGGCCTGGCCGCGCGTGAAAAGCTCGACAACCTGGTGTTTGTCATCAACTGCAACCTGCAGCGGCTGGACGGCCCTGTGCGCGGCAACGGCAAAATCATCCAGGAACTCGAAGGCGAGTTCCGCGGCGCCGGCTGGAACGTCATCAAGCTGATCTGGGGCAGCAACTGGGATCCGTTGCTGGCCCGCGACAAGGACGGCGCCCTGCGCAAGGTCATGATGGACACCGTCGACGGCGACTACCAGGCCATGAAGGCCAACGACGGCGCCTATGTGCGCAAGCATTTCTTCGGCCAGAACCCCAAAACGCTGGAGATGGTTGCCAAGATGAGCGACGACGACATCTTCGACCTGCGCCGCGGCGGCCACGATTCGCAGAAGGTGTATGCGGCTTACCACGCCGCCGTGAACCACAAGGGCCAGCCCTCCGTTTTGCTGATCAAGACCGTCAAGGGCTTTGGCATGGGCAAGATCGGCGAGGGCAAGATGGCCGTGCACCAGACCAAGAAGCTGACCGACGAGGATATCAAGGCCTTCCGCGACCGTTTCAACATCCCGATTCCGGACGGTGAACTGCCCAAGCTGCCGTTCTACAAACCGGCCGACGACACCCCCGAGATGAAATACCTGCATGAGCGCCGCAAGGCGCTCGGCGGCTACCTGCCGCACCGCCGCACCAAGGCTGATGAGCAGTTCACCGTGCCGGCGCTGGAAATCTTCAAATCGGTGATCGAACCCACCGCCGAAGGCCGCGAAATCTCGACCACGCAAGCCTATGTGCGCTTTCTGACCCAACTGCTGCGTGACCAGGCGCTGGGCCCGCGCGTGGTGCCCATTCTGGTGGATGAGGCCCGCACCTTCGGCATGGAAGGCCTGTTCCGCCAGATCGGCATTTACAACCCCGAAGGCCAGAAGTACACCCCGGTCGATAAAGACCAGGTGATGTACTACAAGGAAGACGCCAAGGGCCAGATCCTGCAGGAAGGCATCAACGAGGCCGGCGGCATGAGCAGCTGGATTGCCGCCGCCACCTCGTACAGCACCAACAACCGGATCATGATCCCGTTCTACGTGTACTACTCGATGTTCGGCTTTCAGCGCATTGGCGACCTGGCCTGGGCGGCCGGCGACATGCAGGCGCGCGGCTTCCTGCTGGGCGGCACCTCGGGCCGCACCACGCTGAACGGCGAAGGCCTGCAGCATGAAGACGGCCACAGCCACATCATGGCGGGCACCATCCCGAACTGCATCAGCTACGACCCGACCTTCGCGCACGAGGTTGGGGTGATCCTGCACCATGGCTTGAAGCGCATGGTGGAAAAGCAGGACAACGTGTATTTCTACATCACGCTGCTCAATGAAAACTATCCGATGCCGGGCCTCAAGGCCGGCACCGAAGAACAGATCATCAAAGGCATGTACCTCTGCAAAGAGGGCGCCAACGGGCTACCGAAGGGCCCCTCCGGGTCCGCGCCACGGGTGCAGCTGCTGGGTTCCGGCACCATTCTGCGTGAATCGATTGCGGCGCAGGAACTGCTCGAAAAAGAGTGGGGCGTTGCCGCCAACGTCTGGAGCTGCCCAAGCTTCAACGAATTGGCCCGGGACGGCCAGGACGCAGAGCGCTGGAACCTGTTGCACCCGACCGAGCAGCCGCGCGTGTCCTTCGTTGGCGAGCAGCTTGAAAAGCACACCGGCCCCGTGGTCGCATCGACCGACTACATGAAGGCCTACGCCGAGCAGATTCGCCCCTTTATCCCCAAAGGCCGTACCTTCAAGGTGCTGGGCACCGACGGCTTTGGCCGCAGCGACTTCCGCAGCAAGCTGCGCGAACATTTTGAAATCAACCGCCATTACATTGTGGTGGCGGCCTTGAAAGCCCTCAGCGAAGAAGGCACCGTACCGGTTGCCAAGGTTGCAGAAGCCATCAAGAAATACGGCATCAACGCCGACAAAATCAATCCTCTTTATGCTTGATGCGCAAGCTGGATGCATAGCCTGAAGCAATCGGAGACAACAATATGGCATTGGTAGACATTCAAGTTCCTGATATCGGGGATTTCGACGAAGTAACGGTCATTGAACTGCTGGTCAAACCCGGCGATAACGTCAAGGCCGAGCAATCCTTGATCACGGTGGAGTCCGACAAGGCCTCCATGGAAATTCCGTCCAGCCATGCCGGCGTGGTCAAGGATCTCAAAATCAAGCTCGACGACAAGGTCAAGCAGGGTTCGGTGGTGTTGACGCTGGAAGTGGCGGGCGCCGAATCTGCTCCTGCCCCGGCTGCTGCGCCAGCGCCGGTTGCAGCAGCGCCAGCGGCCAGTGCACCTGCCGCAGCCGCTCCGGCCCAGACTTCTGTTGCAGCTGCCAGCGGCCCGGTCGAAGTGCGCGTGCCAGACATCGGCGACTTCAAGGATGTGGCCGTTATCGAAGTGTTGGTCAAGGTGGGCGACACCATCAGGGCCGAGCAATCACTGGTCACCGTGGAGTCCGACAAGGCCTCCATGGAGATTCCGTCATCGGCTGCCGGCGTGCTCAAGGAACTCAAGGTCAAGCTGGGCGACACCCTCAATATTGGTGACTTGCTGGCCGTGCTGGAAGGATCGGTTGCGCCTGTCGCCGCTTTACCGGCGGCCGCACCGGCACCAGCCGTTTCAGTAGCGGCCGCACCCTCTCCGGCGCCTGTTTCTACATCCGCTGCTGCAGCACCCGCCGCAGCCATGCCGGCCCATGAACCCACGGCCGCAGCCCAGGGCAGTGTGCCGCATGCCTCACCCTCGGTGCGAAAATTTGCCCGCGAGCTGGGCGTGCCGCTGGCCGAAGTCAAGGGCACGGGCCTCAAGGGCCGCATCACGCAGGACGATGTGCAGGGCTTCACCAAAGCCGTGATGGCGGGCGACACCCGCACCCAGGCCCAGGTTGCCAAGGCGCCCGCGTCTTCTGCTGGTGGCGCGGGGCTTGATTTGCTGCCCTGGCCCAAGGTGGACTTCACCAAGTTCGGCCCGGTCGAGCGCAAGGACATGTCCCGCATCAAGAAGATCAGCGGCGCCAATCTGCACCGCAACTGGGTCATGATTCCGCATGTCTGCAACCACGACGATGCCGACATCACCGAGCTGGAAGCCTTCCGCGTTCAGATGAACAAGGAAAACGAGAAGGCGGGCATCAAGATCACCATGCTGGCCTTCCTGATCAAGGCCTCGGTGGCGGCGCTCAAGAAGTTTCCCGAGTTCAATGCCTCGCTGGACGGTGAGCAACTGGTGCTCAAGCAGTACTACAACGTGGCGTTTGCGGCCGATACACCCAACGGCCTGGTGGTGCCCGTCATCAAGGATGCCGACAAAAAAGGAATCGTGCAGATTTCCCAGGAGATGGGTGAGCTGGCCAAGAAGGCGCGTGATGGCAAGCTCAGCCCGGCAGACATGTCGGGTGCCTGCTTCACGATTTCGTCGCTGGGCGGCATTGGCGGCCGTTATTTCACCCCCATCATCAATGCGCCCGAGGTCGCCATTCTGGGCGTCTGCAAATCCACGATGGAGCCGGTGTGGGACGGCAAGGCCTTCCAGCCGCGCCTGATGCTGCCGCTGTCCCTGAGCTGGGACCACCGCGTGATTGACGGCGCTGCCGCGGCCCGCTTTAACGCCTACCTGGGTCAGATCCTCGCTGACTTCCGCCGTGTGATGTTGTGAGAAGCCAGCCATGACAACGCTGGTGGTGGTAAAAAAGGCCGGGCTGGTGGCGATTGCCGCTGACACGATGGTCACTTTTGGCGACACCAGCCTGAGCCACCGCTTTGAAGCCAACAGCAAGATCTTCAAGATCGACACGCCTCAAGGCAGCAGTTATGTCGGTATGGCCGGTACCGTGGCGCACTTTCCGGTGCTGCGCAAAGCCATGACGGCACTGCCCAGGGAGCAGCTCAAACTGGGCAGCCGCGATGAGGTGTTTGACACCTTCATCAAGCTGCATCCGATGCTGAAGGAAACGTTTTTCCTGCAGACCAAGGAAGATGAAAACGACCCGTATGAGTCCAGCCAGTACACCGTGGTGATTGCCAACGCCAGTGGCATTTATGGCCTTTACAGCTACCGTGAAGTCTTTGAGTTCAAGGAGTTCTGGAGCATAGGCTCGGGCCGCAGCTTTGCGCTGGGTGCCATGCACGCCTGCTGGGACAAGGCCAAAACCGCCCGCGAAGTGGCCGTTGCAGGCATGAGCGCCGGTTGCGAGTTCGACAAGAACACCGGCGGACCGGTTGAAGTATTTACCCTTAAATTGAAAGCCTCCCAATGAGCGCATCTGTAAGTCTCATCGATATCAAGGTCCCCGACATTGGCGACTTTGACGAAGTGTCCGTGATTGAAGTGCTGGTCAAGCCCGGCGACGCCATCAAGGCCGAACAAAGCCTGATCACGGTTGAAAGCGACAAGGCCTCGATGGAAATCCCTTCGTCACAAGCCGGTGTGGTCAAAGAGATCATGGTCAAGCTGGGCGACAAGGTCAAGCAGGGCTCTGTGGTCTTGACGCTTGAAGCGGCCGCCACTGCCACCTCTTCCGCAGCTGTGGCCGCCCCGGCCGCCGGGCAGAAACCGGCGCCTACGACACCCCCGCCTGCAGCCGCAGTGCCGGCGCCAGTC
>DASXRN010000206.1:0-2339 GCA_036506595.1 Polaromonas sp.
CAAGCGCATGCTGGCCAAGGGTGACATGCCGCTGTCGCGCGTGGATGCGATTTGCCGTGCGCTGAAGCTGGACTTTGCCGAACTCGCCAGGCGCGTGGCGGACACGCAGCCGTTGCTGGCGGAACTGACCGAAGCGCAGGAAAAGGCCGTCGTAGCCGACAAGAAACTGCTGTTGGCCGCCATTTGCGTGCTGTCGCAATGGACGCTGGAGCAGATGACGGACAGCTACCGTCTATCGGAAGCCGAGTGCATCAAATACCTGGTGCAGCTGGACCGCATCGGCATCATCGAACTCAAGCCCCTGAACCGCTACCGGCTCAAGCTGGCCAAAACCTTCCGCTGGCGGCCCCACGGCCCGGTGATGGATTATTTTCGCGAGAACGCCTTGCTGGACTATTTTTCAGGCGGCTTTGACGGCAACGGTGAAGGCCTGCTGCTGGTGCATGGCTCCATCAGCCGCAGCCTGGCGCCGTCATTCATGGAGCGCATGCAGCGCGTGGCGCAAGACTTTGCCCAGCAGCACCAGGCCGACCAGAAGCTTGCCGACAAGGACCGGGAGGGCTACACCTTGCTGCTGGCGATGCGAAGCTGGGAATTTGAGGCCTTTGCGGCCTTGCGGCGCTGATTTATCTCTACTACCTGATTTATCTACCGCGCAAAGGGTTCAATCCACCGCCGCAAACACCGTCAGCACCCCGGTGTAGCCGTACAGGTGGTGACGCGCAATTTCGCCGCCGGCAAAGAAGCCAACCAGCGGCACGTCGCCCAGCGCGCGCCGCACAATCTGCAGCTCGGCGCTGGGCGCACCGAAATGCGGGCCGCCACGCCCGGAGCAGCTCACATAAATGGCACCGGCGATGCGCCGGGCCGGATGCGGCGCTGATTCGGCCTCTGGCGCGCTCAAGGCCCTGGCGACCGCGAAGGTCTGTTCTTCGGGTTCCAGCGCTTCGCGGATTTCGGCGCAGACCCGGATCAGGTCGGCCCGCGCGGCTTCGGCGTTGCGTTCACAAAAGGCCAGTGTCATGCCGACCTTGGGCACGGCCGCAATCGCAATGCCCTTGCGCGACGGGTCCAACCCGATCAAGTGGCGCACCATCACCTCGGCGCCAAACTGGCCGGTGCGCCGGGCGGCATGGCCATCGTTCAGGCTGTCTTCCAGACTGCTCAGACCGACCAGCGTGCTGCGCACCTTGTCCAGGGCCTCATGCGGCTGGTCCAGCGATACGTCCAGGTCCGCCAGCATCACGTCGAGCGCCGGCTGGTCGTCGAGTTCGGTCACCACATTGGCCTCGCAGGCGGTGATCTCATGGTTGGCAGAGACCGGCCGGCAACCTTGCGTGATTCGCGACATCAGCGCCATACGGCCCGAAAGATCGCGCGCAAAGGCCACACCGCTCAGGCCGCCACTGAAGACCCCGCTGGCCGCGCCCTGCCCGTTCACATTGCCGTGGCCACTGAGCGCAAATTGCACGGTCTGGGCCCGACTCGACGCCAGGCCGCCAAACACATAGCCACTGTCGGTGCGCTGGGCCATCTCGTCAATGAGCTCGGCCACATCGGGCGTGGCGGCATCGGCATGCACCAGCGCGGTATGCGCCTTGAAGCGGCCACTGCTGGCAGGCGGCAAGGGCGCGACGCCGGAAAACACGCGGTACTGGTCGTGCGGCAGTTCGCACAGCATCACGGCGAGCGCGGGCTCGTCGAAATACTCGACGTTGTTGGAGGCTATGCCCACGCCCACGGTGCCGCTCCAATCGGTGATTTCGGGCAGCTCGGCGCTCAGGTGGTCCAGGATGTCCTGCGCCTGACCAGCGTAATGGTCGGTGATGTAGAGCAGCGCCAGCGTGGGCGCACTGGCGTAGCCGGGCAAGGCCATCTGGGCGCGCAGTTGCGCCAGCACGAGGCCGGCCGCCATCGGCCATTGCGGATGGGTGGCGTGGCCGTAGGGAAAGAGTTTCATCTTGGGTCTTGCCGCGGCTTGGGCCCCGGCAGCGCATTCAGGGGGTGGTTTTTCGGGCGGTCTTGCGCGCAGGCGCTTTGGGTTTGGCGGTGGATGGGTCGGTTGATTTCGCAGCCCTTGCCGTTTTGGTCGCGGGCGGTGTGGGCCAGCCCTGGGTGCTGCGCAGGGCGGTGTTCATGGCCGCGCGCGCACCGCCTGCAACGGTTTTGCTGGCGCTCTCAGCCATGCCTTTGGCCAAACCGGTGGCCATGTCGGTGGCGGTTTTCACGGCGTCCTTGGCCAGGCCCGTGGCCATGCTTTTGGTCGTGTCGATGGCGGTTTTTTTGGCGGCATCTTTCATCGCCTCGGCCGCAATCGTCTGAAACTGCTGGGTCAGCGC
>DASXRN010000207.1:0-3280 GCA_036506595.1 Polaromonas sp.
GGCCTTGCGTCAATGTGCCGGTTTTGTCAAAGGCCACGACCTGAACCTTGTGCGCCACTTCAAGCGCCTCGGCGTCCTTGATCAGAATGCCGTGGCGTGCGGCCACACCGGTGCCGGCCATGATGGCCGTGGGCGTGGCCAGCCCCAAGGCGCAGGGACAGGCAATCACCAGCACGGCGACGGCGTTGAGGATGGCGACCTCCCAGTTGCCCGTGAGCAGGCCCCAGCCCAGCAGCGTGATGAACGCCACCCCGATGACGACAGGCACAAACACGGCGCTGACCTGATCCACCAGGCGCTGGATCGGCGCTTTTTGAGCCTGTGCCGATTCCACCATCCGCACAATGCGGGCCAGCGTCGATTCGGCCCCGACTGCGGTGGTGCGCACCACGATCAGGCCTTCCGCGTTGACCGCCCCACCGGTGACCCGGTCGCCTACCTGCTTGTTGACAGGCAGGCTCTCGCCGGTGATCAGGGACTCGTCAACCTGGGTGGCGCCTTCGATGATCTCGCCGTCGACTGCGATGCGTTCTCCGGGACGCACCACGACGAGGTCGCCGACCCGCAGCTGCGAGACCGCGACCTCCTGGTCTTCCCCATCGCGGCGTCGGCGTGCGGTTTCGGGGCGCAGCGCATTGAGCGCCTGAATCGCCGCGGTGGTCTGGCGCTTGGCGCGCGCCTCCAGCCATTTGCCCAGCAGCACCAGCGTAATCACGACGGCCGACGCTTCAAAATAAAGATGCGCCATGCCGTGATCACCATGTACGAGCAGTTGATAGACGCTCAGTCCGTAGGCAGCCGAGGTGCCCAGGGCGACCAGCAAATCCATGTTGCCGGTTTTGGCGCGCAGCGCCTTGAAGCCCGCGCGGTAAAAACGCGCACCCAGCCAGAACTGCACCGGCGTGGCCAGTGCCCATTGCAGCCAGCCGTCCAGCCTCCATTCCTGGCCCGCCAACATCCCCAGCATGGGCAACATCAGCGGGGCCGACAGCGCCGCGGCCAGAGCGATGGGCCACACGGCTGCGCCGGGTTTTTCGGCCGCGTGGGCCGCAGCACCGCTGGTGTCATCCATGGCACGGGCCTGGTAACCGGCTTTGTCCACCGCGGCCAGCAGTTGCGCCAAGGTGGCCGAGGCGCCAGCAATTTCCACCTCCGCCGTTTCGGTGGCAAGGTTGACCTCGGCCTGCAGCACGCCCGGCACCTGGCGCAGGGCTTTTTCAACCCGCGCCACGCAAGACGCGCAGGTCATGCCGTCAATCCTGAGCCGCAAAGCCTCCTGGCCCACCGCGTAACCGGCTTTTTCAACGGCGGCCTTCAGGGTTTGCATGCTGACCCCGGGCCCGGCCTTCACGCGGGCCTGCTCGGTCGCAAAATTCACGCTCGCCTCGGCAACGCCCGTCACGGCGCTCAAAGACCGCTCCACCCGCGCCACGCACGAGGCGCAGGTCATGCCTTCCACGGGAAACTGCCATTCGGCCAGGCCGGTGGCGGGTGTCTGCAGGGTGGCGGTGAGGTTCATGGGCGCGCTCCGTGTCGGTCGGTGAAGGTTTGAAAGGGCATGGAACGAAGTCTGAACCTTACCATCATGGCAGGGTCAAGCGCGCACCGACAATAGCCGATATGAGACAAGGGCATTGATGGCCGGCCGTTGACCTTGCCCCCATGGCAGGGTTCAGACTTCGGCCAGCAGACATCCATCTTCAACCGTTCAAGGAGCCACTTATGGAATTCGACATCCCTTCAATGAGCTGCGGCCACTGCGTCAGCGCCGTCACCAACGCCGTGAAGCAAGCCGATCCCGACGCCCAGGTCAGCGTTGACCTGGCCACCAAAAAAGTGACGGTGCAAACCACGGAAGACCGCGCGACCGTGGCCGCGGCGCTGGCCGAAGCGGGCTACCCGGTGCAGTGACAGGCGTTTGATGGATTTCTCAAGCATTTAGTAGCCACAGTCCAGGCAAAATGGGTGTAAGCAGCTATTAAATTGATAGCGAAAGTGTGGCGGGTTGTTGTTGCTGGCAGCGCTGCACTGGGACAAATGGCATCAGCGCGTTTTTTCTGGCTCTGCTGGGTTCGGCGGCTAAATAAGGGGCGGCAGCAACTTGCACGGACAATGACACAAAGCATCATGGCTGGCATTGCATGTCTCCAAGAAGCAGCTTGGCTTTGTTGCGGTGTTAGCGGCCTGGTTTGTTCGTGAAAGATAAACAACAGAATGAATTGTTCTCTTTGTAAATCAATGATTTGCCACTGCAGGGTCCACCCGTTCATGTCGCAAACGGCTGATTTGTACCGCAGAGTGTTGCGGTCTTCATTGCGTTAAAAGGCCGCACCAGATGCGCAATCTCTTCTTTACTGTCGGGAGCCTTGGTGTTGCGATTGGCGCAGCGCTTTTAGCCGTCGCGCTGCTTGCGGTCGTGTTTGTCGGTCGAGAGCTTTCCGGCGTTGAAAAAGTGGTTGCAGGTGCAGTCGCCTGCATGGTTGGTGGTGCCTGGTGGGCAGCCATGCAACGCAAGTTGCGCCAAAGGCGTGAGGGCTGAAGCAGGCGATGGTCTTCTCTGCTCGCTCTTTTAACAGGTCGGCCCACGCGGACAAGCAGCGTCAGGCTGCCGCTTCGCGGCGTGTGTTGCGTGCCGGTGGCCTTCAACGTTATGTGGCGTCGTTCTGAAGTCTTACATGACTATCCTCCACTGTCTTGCAAATGAAACATATCTGGAACTTCTAGGATGAGAACATGAAAAAGTCGGACGCGAGCCAAGGCCAGTCGGCATCGGAGCTCATCTCAAAAAAAATCGCCGAACTCGGGGACTGGCGCGGGGAGACCCTCGGCATAATGCGCAAGCTCATCAAGGAAGCAGACCCGGACGTCGTCGAGGAGTGGAAGTGGATGGGCACTCCGGTTTGGTCGCACGACGGCATCATCTGCACTGGCGAATCCTACAAGAGTGTCGTGAAGCTTACCTTCGCCAAGGGTGCGTCTCTGACGGATCCGGCCCGTCTCTTCAACTCGAGTCTCGACGGAAACGTACGCCGCGCGATCGACATCCACGAGGGAGAAGTAGTTGACGAGTCCGCCTTCAAGGCGCTCGTTCTCCAAGCGGTCGCCCTCAACAATTCTGGCAAGTTGAAACCTTCGAAGAAAGCGAAGTCCTAAGGGATTCCGCCCCTGAACAGGTCCGACATCGGGCGAGTTCTGTGAAACTCAGGCAATTGCCGCATAACAATTCATTCAAGCCGAGCCCGCTTCGCGGGTCGGCTTAATTCGTTAGGCCCCACAAATC
>DASXRN010000208.1:0-4707 GCA_036506595.1 Polaromonas sp.
ATAACTTCGTGAAATAGTCAGTGGTTACCGGCACGGGTGGTCAGCGCGCCCGGAATCCGCAGATGCGAACAAATCGCATAAGAAGTGAGTTCTTAAGTTGTTTTTTGCTTAAGTAGCATTTTTTGACCCGTATCCCGGCACGACCCCAATCACTGCGGGTGTTGGCGCCGACCCGAAATTGATCATCTGGGGGTGCGGACAAAAACTTGGACTACTTGGAGGTAGTTCATGTACTCGTACGAAGACCGCATTCGACCAGTCAAGCTCTATATAAAACTCGGGAAACGCACTGGAGCGACCATTCGTCAGTTGGGTTATCGGTAGGGCTGAAAAACTGAGAACATTTTATTGAGACAAGCTGGTAGCCGTATGTCGGCAGTTACTCTTGATCTTCCCCTAGCTCCCCTTTAAATGCCTTGGCCAGCTGGCGCGCTTCGTGACGACGCTCAATCTGTTTGGCCCAAGTCGTGGCCCCAAAGGAGCCAGCGAGAGAGCAGACGCCGCCAACCAGTGATGCAAAGATCGGGATCAGTGATTCGGCAGGCATAAGGTCAAGGCGCAGCAGTGGCACTTGGTGCCGACTGAGCTGCGCAAGTGGCATAAAGGCGGTGGCCGGGTGTTGAGAGGTTTGACGCTGCGGCGTGAAGCCGAGGCTGCGCTGATATGAGCTGGCGCATGCGTCTGCGTTGCCAGCCTTTGTCCTGTATTGGCTACCTAATTCTGGTAGTATTTTTCCTAGCAGCCTGCATTTTTGCCATCCATGAAAGGCACTTCAATGAGCGAAAAGCGTAAGCAACGATCATGCAAAACCGAACGACAGGATGAGCAACGGCGCATCAGCCAGCGCCGGCGTGAATTTCAGCAACTCACCGAGCGCTATGAGGCGCATCCACTGCTGCCAGAGCCTGAGCCGGAAGGGGTCTATCGGCCTTGACGTTTCCCTGGTCTGGCAAGATGTCTCCTCTGGGCCGAAAGCCCGGATTCCACCCCGCTGGCCTCACGGCCGGCGGGTTTTCTCATTTGCGGATGGGATATTGGCGCTGGACGTGAATCTTGAGGTCCCGGATGCGCTGGGCCACATCGCGGCGCCAGTCTTCGGACTGCAGAATGTGCTCGGGGAGCAGTGTGAAGCTGGAAAGCACGGGTTGGGTGTTGAGCCTGGAGAGCAGCGGCGGTGCTAAGGTGAAGGTGTACATGCGGCGACCTGATCAGACCGATTGCGGACCTACAGGTTCGTCGCAACACCCGGTCGAATTCGACCCATACCTGACGGTACTTTTCAGCCTCGTACGCCCATTTATGTAGATCCATCTGGCATACCCATATACATAGCATCCAAAACAATGAGATGAGCGACAAGTGAGCTGCTTGAGGTGTGTCCGCTAAGCGAAGACTGAACGTAATATTTGTCAAGTGGAAACAGGAGAGTTTCACTCACGCCGTCCGGCGATTGCACCCCCCACTTTGTACAAATTCGGTCTGACAAAGCCTCTAGTGCTGTACGAGGAGAATCAAAAGATGCTCGAAACTTTTTTACCCGCTCTGCCCATGCGTTTGGTCTGAATTTTTCACTTCGCGTGTAAAACGCCTCGTCGCATTGCGAAATCAAAGAGAAATATCCTTTATTCGCAGGTGCCGGCAGATCAGTGAACCGTGCAGACCCACATGCGGTACAACTTTCCCCAGCTAGCCTGAACTGATTTCCGGTGTCTAACGGCTTCTTACAGTTTTCGCAGCACACGCTTAAGGGCACCCCATGGACTGAGCAGGAGCGGATGAATGGCAGCTGATGAATAACTCGCCAAGCGGCAAACCCCAGCTTCAACTGATCGGAACAAGCGCAAATTGAACACCACCTCAACCCAAGGGCTCCCGCCTCAGGCGCATGGATTCTTTTGTATTGAGCAGATCTCACCGACGTTCCCACCTTTAACTGGGCCGCCCATTTCGACTCAACAGACTTGCTCAACCCTAATCCGTAGAACCCAAAAAGGGTATGTTGCCGAAGTACCTGATCTGGTGTCAGGTAATCCGCAAAGTAGCTGCGGGCAATATTATTCGCACCCGCACCGAAAAAATTGGATGGGATCCCTTTGCGGTGCCCGTAAACTCGTTCCACCGCAAGTCCTCTACTCGGATACCCTCCAAATCTCTGGGCAATTACTGCCGCTGAATAGATCAACGAGCCCGCAGGAAGAAGCGGAGAAGACGCTGGAAGGGCTGTTGTGGACTCTATTCTTGACGCTACGTTCACGAAAACAACTTCCTTGAAAAAGTTGTGGACTTTAGACGATAAAACGCTGTCACCAAAATGCGGATCTCTCTCTCTGAAAGGTTGTTGTGGACTCTTTTCAATCAAACCATTGTGTGGTTCAAGGAAATAGAGTTCAAAACAAATGCGCAATCCTAAGGGGATGCAACTTAGTAGAGGGTGAAACAAGAAGCTGTTGATCGTACAACCGTCTTTGTTTGCAGTAGCGCTTGCTTTAATTTAATGCAACTTTATTCAGGCTTGATGTTCGCTGCCTTGGCCAGTTGTTCGTAGCGCAGTTTGTCCGAACGGATCAGCTTGAGCAGATCCGCCCCGTTGCCTGCATAGGGTTCTACCCCGGCGTTGGAAAGCCGCGACTGCACGGCCGGGTCCGCCAGCACCTTTTTGACGTCCGCCACGATACGCGTGACCACGTCCGCCGGCATATTGGCCGGGCCCATGAGTGCGAACCAAGTGGCAAAGTCCAGCGGCTTGATGCCCTGCTCTTCCAGCGTTGCCACGTCAGGCATCAGCGCGTAACGTTTCTGGCTGGCAACACCCACCACATTCAACTTGCCGGCCTTGGCGTAAGGCGCGACCAGGTTGGCACTGAGAATGGCCAGCGGAATCTGTCCCCCCACCACGTCCGTAACGGCCGGTGCGCAGCCCTTGTAACCGGCGTGGACCGCGTCCAGTGCCGTCTTTTGTTTGACCAGCTCCATCACGAAATGCATGGGCGTGCCAATGCCGCAGGAACCGTAGCTCAGCTTGCCCGGATTGGCTTTGGCGTAGGCCTGAAGTTGCTGCAAGTTTTTGACGTTGAGGCTGGGGTGCGCCGCCAGCGCAATTGGCGTGATGCCCAGCAGCATGATGGGCGTGAGGTCTTTTTCGGGGTCGTAATTAAGTTTGACGCCCAGCCCCATGTTGGCCACCATGGCGCTGTTTTGCAGCAACAGCGTGTAGCCATCTGCCGGAGAGCGCACCACGGATTCGGTGCCAATGTTGCCAGATGCACCGGTGCGGTTGTCCACCACGACGCCCTGCCCCCACAGCTGCTGCAGGCTGGCGCCCAGCTGGCGCGCCAGCGTGTCGGCGCCGCCGCCGGTGCCATAGGGAACGATGATGCGAACCGACTTGCTGGGATAGGTGTCGGCCATGGCGGCGGGCATCATGCTCAGGCAGGCCAGTGTCATGCCGAGAATTTTCAAAAGTGATTTCAATGTCATGTCTTGTCTCCGGTGTATGTGAGGGTGGTTTTGCGATGCAATGGATGAGCGCCCGGGTCAGGGCGACGCAGCCTGCCCCAGCTCGTGCAGCCACAGCGCCCAGGCCCGCCCGATCTGCGTGTCATTGGCCGCCGCGGCGAGGGCGGCTTCTGCCTCGCTCAGGTAAGTGACCGGTCCCAGCTGCATGGCCGCGGCTTGCAGCCTGGCGTTGACTTCGGTGTACACCGCCCGGTAAACCGCGTGCTGTACCGAGTTGCCTGTCACCGTGCTGCCATGGCCGCGCATCAGCACGCAGGCGTGAGGGCCCAGCGCCGCGGCCAGCGCCTGCCCTAGTCCGGCGTTGCGTATCAGCAGGTCGCTGTCGCCTGCGCAGTCGCGGCTGTCAAAGTGCGCGGAGCCGCTGCCCAGAAATCCGGCCATATGAAAGATGGGCCGCAGGCGCTGGCCCGTCACGCCAAACGGAATCACGCTGGGCGAGTGGCTGTGCACCACGGCCATGACGTCGGGCCGGGCGCGGTAGATCTCGCTGTGGATGAAGCGCTCCAGGTAGGGCGCGCCCTGCTGCTCGCCCAGCGCCTTGCCTTCGAGGTCGTAGCAGCCGATGTCGCCTGCGGTGACCAGCGCCGGGGCGCGGCTGCGTGACAGCAAAAAGACGCCGGCTTCACTGTTGTGGCGTGCGCTGATATGGCCAAAGCCATCGACCACACCCTGGGCATACAGAATGCGGTTGGCCAGCACCAGTTGTTCGACCAGGGCCTGATCGGGCGCTGCAAGCGGGGTGCTGCTCATGCGGCAACCGGCAAGGCTGTCGCCTGTACCGCCTGCAATTTCCAGCCCGAGGGCGTGTTCTCCCATACCGCGAGGTAGGAGTTGGCCACTTGACGCCGGGTCTCACCACGCAGGACCGTGGCTTGCATCACCGCATCAACCAGCACCACGCTGCCCGGCTCGGAGCCCAACACCGTGATGCCAGGCGTCACAAATTCCAGCGCCTCATAACGCAGCGCACCACTCAAGAGCTGCAGCAAATAACCCGGCTTGCTGTCTTGCACACCGGTGGCGTGCGTGTAGACCAACGTGTCTGCCAGCAGCTCGCCGAGCCTGGCGCTGTTGCCCGCCAGCATGGCCTGCCGCCTGGCCTCTTCGGCTGCGCGCACGCCCGCTGCGGCGGCGCTATCGCGGTGGTCCAGAGTCGTCATGGCGTTCAGCGCTGCGCCGTGTCGGCAGCGA
>DASXRN010000209.1:0-5176 GCA_036506595.1 Polaromonas sp.
CCATGCTCTGCGTGCTGGCGCTGGAGCAGCATGGCATCACGCCCGCCAGTGCCGCCGGTGCTGAAATTTTGGTCACGGGCGCTACCGGCGGTGTCGGCAGCGTGGCCGTGGCTTTGCTGAGCAAGCTGGGCTACAGCGTGGTGGCCGCCACCGGCAAGGCCAGCGAGGAAAGTTACCTGAAGCAGTTGGGTGCCAGCAGCGTGATCGACCGGGCCGGACTCTCTGCGCCCGGCAAGCCGCTGCAAAAAGAGCGCTGGGCCGCGGTGGTCGATGCCGTGGGCTCGCACACGCTGGCCAATGCCTGCGCACAAGCCCGCTATGGCGGCGTGGTGGCGGCGTGTGGCCTGGCGCAGGGCGCGGACTTCCCGGCGACGGTGATGCCTTTTATCTTGCGTGGCGTGACGCTGGCGGGCATA
Source organism: Polaromonas sp. (assembly GCA_036506595.1). Lineage (GTDB taxonomy): Bacteria > Pseudomonadota > Gammaproteobacteria > Burkholderiales > Burkholderiaceae_C > Polaromonas. The sequence goes on from DASXRN010000209.1 coordinate 417, forward strand.
GACAGCGTGATGGCGCCACTGGCCAGGCGCCAACTGGCCTGGGACCGTTTGGCGATTGACCTGGACCCGGCCAAACTTGAAGCCATGGTGGAAGAAGTGCCCTTGGCCCGCGCTGCCGAAAAAGCCGCTGACTTGATGGCGGGCAAGGTTCGTGGCCGCGTGGTCGTCAAGATTTAAGCGCATTCCAAAAAATAGAAACTGGAGACAAGACATGACAAGCTACGCCGACTTTTACCGCCAGTCCATAGACCAGCCCGACGCCTTCTGGACCGAGCAGGCCCAATTGATTGACTGGCACAAGCCGTTTGACCGGGTCTGCAATTACGACAAGCCGCCGTTTGTGCACTGGTTTGAGGGCGGGCTGACCAACCTGTGCCACAACGCGGTGGACCGGCATCTGAAAGACCGGGCCGAGCAGGCGGCGCTGATTTGTGTGTCGAGTGAAACCGGCATTGAAAAAACCTACAGCTTTCAAGAGCTGCATGTGGAAGTGCAGCGCATGGCGGCCAGCCTGAAAGCGCTGGGCGTGCAAAAGGGCGACCGGGTGCTGATTTACATGCCCATGATGGCCGAGGCGGCCTTTGCCATGCTGGCCTGTGCGCGCGTCGGGGCGATTCATTGCGTGGTGTTTGGCGGTTTTGCCAGCGGTTCGCTGGCCTCGCGCATTGAAGACGCCGCGCCCAAACTCATCATCAGCGCCGATGCCGGTTCGCGCGGCGGCAAGGTGGTGGCGTACAAGCCGCTGCTGGACGAAGCGATCCGTCTGTCCAGCCACAAGCCCGAAGCCGTGCTGTTGGCCGACCGGCACCTGGCCCTGATGGAAATTGTTGAAGGCCGTGACCATTTGTGGAGCGCGCTGCGTAGCCAGCACATGGAGGCCAAGGTGCCGTGCGAATGGCTGGACTCGACCGCCATCAGCTACACGATTTACACCAGCGGCACCACCGGCAAACCCAAGGGCGCGCAGCGCGACACCGGTGGCTATGCGGTGGCGCTGGCGGCCAGCATGAAGCATATTTTTGATGGCCGGCCGGGTGAAACTTACTTTTCAACCAGCGACATTGGCTGGGTGGTGGGCCACAGCTACATCGTCTATGGCCCGCTGATTGCGGGCATGGCAACCATCATGTACGAAGGCCTGCCGACGCAGGGCATGGACGGCCAGCCCGATGGCGCGATCTGGTGGAGCCTGGTCGAGAAGTACAAGGTGACGGCGATGTTCAGCGCGCCGACCGCGGTGCGCGTGCTGAAAAAGCAGGACCCGGCGCTGCTCAAAAAACACGATTTGTCCAGCCTGCGTGCGCTGTTCCTGGCCGGCGAGCCGCTCGATGAACCGACGGCGCGCTGGATCAGCGAAGGCTTGAATGTGCCCATCATCGACAACTACTGGCAAACCGAAAGCGGTTGGCCCATCCTGACCATTGCCAACGGTGTCGAGAAAAACCCCAGCAAGTTTGGCAGCCCCGGCGTGCCGATGTACGGCTACCGCGTCAAGCTGCTGCACGAATCGACCGGCGAAGAACTGACCGGCGCCAACGAAAAAGGCGTGGTGGTGCTGGAAGGCCCGACGCCACCGGGTTTTATGCAAACCGTGTGGAATGACGATGCGCGCTTCGTCAAGACCTACTGGAACAGCGTGCCCGGCAAGATGGTGTACAGCACTTTTGACTGGGGCATACGCGATGAGGACGGTTATTACTTCATCCTCGGTCGCACCGACGACGTGATCAATGTGGCGGGCCACCGCCTGGGCACGCGCGAGATTGAAGAAAGCATTTCCGGCCATCCGCTGGTGGCCGAGGTGGCGGTGGTCGGCGTGGCCGATGCGCTGAAAGGGCAGGTGGCCATGGCCTTTGTCGTGCCCAAGGATTCTGGCGTGCTGCATGACAACGCGGCGTCGATGAAGCTTGAAGGCGAGATCATGAAGCGCGTGGACGGCGACCTCGGCGCGGTGGCGCGGCCCGCGCGCGTGCGCTTTGTCACGGCCTTGCCCAAAACCCGTAGCGGCAAGCTGCTGCGCCGCGCCATTCAGGCCGTGTGTGAGGGCCGCGATGCCGGGGACTTGACCACCATGGACGACCCGGCCGCGCTGCAGCAAATACGCGATCGGGTGACGGCTTCCTGACGCATTCCTGGCATTGAAAGTTGCTGCCGCCCGTGATGGGCGGGCGCAGCCAGCTCCTGAATTCATAGCGATCTTCCTCTTCACGCCTGTGCGCGGCAACCGCACCCAAGGGTAACTACGGTGCTGCGACAGGCCTTTTTGGGTCAAGAATATCAGTAAATACTTATATTTGGATTGCCTTATGGATCAGATGATTGCGCCTGGTGGGCGTGCTGGAAGCGCTGAAAGCAGCAGGGTGTTTGAGCTGGCCGCCGAGCTGTTCGCGGTGCTGGCCACGCCCATGCGCTTGCGTGTGCTGAGCGCCTTGTGCGAGCACGAAAAGTCCGTCAATGAACTGCTGGCAGAAATTGACACGACGCAGCCCAATCTTTCGCAGCACCTGGCGGTGCTCTACCGGACCGGGGTTCTGGCCAAACGCAAAGAGGGCACGCAGGTGATTTACCGCGTGCAGAGCGAAAAAGCCGTTGCGCTGTGCCGCAGCGTGTGCACCCAGATCGCCATTGAGCTGGATGAGCCGGGTGCGGTGCCGGCAGCGCAGAGCCTGTCTCCCCGCGCCAGCCTACAAGAAGCCAAGCAAGCCTGAATCGGAAAGTGTTTTTATGTTGAATCGATTCCTGCAGCGCGCCCCCGAAAATTTTCTGAGCCGGGAGCACATACAAGACGTGCGGGCCGGGCGCCGCGGCTTTCTGGCCAATGCCTTTGCCGCTGCGGCAGTCGCTGCGGCGGCTGGGCCCGCTAGCGCCCAGGGGGCACTTGGCGACGCAGAGATCCTGAACCTGCCGCCCCACAGCAAGGGCCTGGGCCAGCCAGTGGCGGCACGCGGCTACGGCCAGCCCAGCGAATTTGAAAAAAACCTGCAGCGCCGCGAAAGCCCGGGCCTGACCCGCGTCGGCCAGTCGAGCGTGAGCTTTTGCCCCTTGCAAGGGCTGTTCGGCATCATCACGCCCAGCGGCCTGCATTTTGAGCGCCATCACCAGGGTTGGTGGGACATCGACCCGTCCAAACACCGCCTCATGGTCAATGGCTCGGACGAGTCCATGCTCAAGCGTCCCATGGTGTTCAACATGGACGAGTTGATGCGCCTGCCCAATGTCAGCCGCATGGTGTTCATTGAATGCGGCGCCAATACCGGCATGGAGTGGGGCAATGCGGCCGTGCCCACCGTGCAGTACACCCATGGCATGCTCAGCTGCAGCGAGTTCACGGGTGTGCCCCTGCGCAGCCTGCTTGAGCTGTGCGGCGTGGACATGAAGCGCGCCAAATTCGTGCTGGCCGAAGGCGCGGATGGCTCTGGCATGACGCGCACCATTCCCATGAGCCTGGTGATGAGCGGCGAGGTGCTGGTGGCCTATGGGCAAAACGGCGAAATGCTGCGGCCCGAAAACGGCTACCCGCTGCGCCTGGTCGTGCCGGGCGTGCAGGGCGTGAGCTGGGTCAAGTACCTGCGGCGCATCGAGGTGGGCGACATGCCTTATGGCACCAAGGACGAGACGATTCACTATGTCGATTTGCTGCCCGACGGCACACACCGGCAGTACACCAGCATCCAGGAAGTCAAAAGCGTGATCACCTCGCCCAGCGGCGGCCAGGTGCTGCTGCAACCGGGTTTTCACAACATCACCGGCCTGGCCTGGAGCGGGCGTGGCAAGGTCAAACGGGTTGATGTGTCGATTGACGGCGGGCGCAACTGGAAGCCGGCCCGGCTCGAAGGCCTGGTGCTGGCCAAATGCCTGACGCGCTTTAACACCGACTTTGTCTGGGACGGCAAGCCGGCGATTTTCCAGAGCCGCGCGGTCGATGAAACCGGGCAGATCCAGCCGACCTACGCCGAGTTGCGCAAGGTGCGCGCCTCGCGCAGCATTTATCACAACAACGCCATTCAGTCGTGGTTGCTGGAAGAAAACGGCGAGGTGAAAAATGTTCAGGTTTAAGTCCTTGCCGCAAGCTTGGCCGTTGCTGGCCTGTGCCTTGATGCTGGGCGGGGGCGCAAGCCATGCGCAGACCTTGCCAGGTCAAAAGCAGCCGGCCTCGACGGAGTTGAGAGCCATGACAGGCATAGGCCGCACCGCCACGCCCGCAGAAATCAAGGCCTGGGACATTGACGTCCGGCCTGACTTCAAGGGCCTGCCCAAAGGGCAGGGCTCGGTACGCCAGGGCGAGGTGTTGTGGGAGGCGCAATGTGCCTCCTGCCATGGCAGCTTTGCCGAGGCCTCGGAAGTGTTTACGCCGATCGCGGGCGGCACCACGGCTGAAGACATTAAAACCGGCCGGGTCGATGGCCTGATGCCGGGCGCCAACCAGCCCAATCGCACCAGCTTGATGAAGCTGTCCACGCTGTCCACGCTGTGGGATTACATCAACCGGGCCATGCCCTGGACCGCGCCCAAAACATTGACGGCTGATGAGGTCTATGCCGTCACCGCCTACATCCTGCATTTGGGCAATGTGCTGCCGGCCGACTTCACCCTGTCGGATGCCAATATCCGCGAGGTGCAGCAGCGCCTGCCCAACCGCAAGGGCATGACGACGGCGCACGCGCTGTGGCCCGGCAAGGAGCTGGGCGGCCTGGCCAGGCCTGACGTGCAGGGCTCGGCCTGCATGAGCCATTGCAAGAGCGAAGTGGTGGTCAAGAGTT
>DASXRN010000210.1:0-5633 GCA_036506595.1 Polaromonas sp.
CTCGGAGATCACCACCGGCGTGCTCTCGAAGCGGCGGATGTCCGGGTTGGTCTTGCCGAACTCGCGCGAGGCCATGTCGTCGCCGGTGCTGCCGGTGACCACGCCGATTTTTTTGCCGGCCAGGTCCTTCAGGCTCTTGGCGCTGCTGTTGCTGTGCACGGCGATCAGCTGGCGCGCCTCGAAGTAGGGCGTGGTGAAGTCATAGGACTGTTTGCGCTTGTCATTGATGGTGACGCCGGAGATGACCAGGTCGAGGTCGCCGTTGTTGAGCGCGGCGAAGATGCCGGTCCAGGGCGTGTTGACGATCTTGATCTTCAGGCCGGCCTTCTGGGCGATGGCCTTGATCATGTCCACGTCGTAGCCGACGATTTCCTTGCTCGGGCTTTCGTAGGCGAACGGGCGGTAGGTGGCGCTGGAGCCGACCACCAGTTCATTGTTCTGGGCCATGCTGAGGCCTGAGGCAAACAGCGCAAGGGTGGTGAAGGCAAGACTGGCTAGACGTTTCAAGCTCATGAAATTCTCCGGTGAATAAAAAAAGTTAATGTCAACGTGGGATGAAAAAAAACCAAAACCTGCATGCGGCAGCCGTCAGGCCGCTGCTACCCGTTGCCGGGCACTCTCAATGGCGCTGGTGACTGCAGCGGGTGCAGTCCCCCCGACATGATTTCTGGCCAGTACCGAACCCTCCAGCGTCACCGACTGGAAGACGTCGGCCTCGATGATGGGGGAAAACTGGCGCAATTCCTCGAGGGTCAGCTGGCTCAAGTCCTTGCCGGATTCGATGCAGCGGCGAACCGTCAGCGCAACCACTTCATGCGCTTCGCGAAAAGGCAAGCCGCGGCGGACCAGGTAGTCGGCCAGGTCGGTCGCGGTCGAAAACCCGGCGCTGGCGGCCGCGCGCATGCGCGCCTGGTTGACGCCCAGAGAAGGCAGCAGGCGGCTGAACACCCGGACCGAGCTGCGCACGGTCTCCAGCGTGTCGACCAGCGGCTGCTTGGACTCCTGGTTGTCCTTGTTGTAGGCCAGGGGCTGGGATTTCATCACGGCCAGCACGCTGGCCAGGTTGCCGAACACCCGGCCGGCCTTGCCGCGCGCCAGCTCTGGGATGTCGGGGTTTTTCTTCTGCGGCATGATGGACGAGCCGGTGCAGAAACGGTCTCCGATTTCGATGAAACCGATCAGTGGGTTGGACCAGAACACCAGCTCTTCCGACAGCCGCGACAAATGCATCATGATTTGTGCGCCGGCACTGCAGGCGTCAATCACGAAGTCCCGGTCCGACACCGCATCCAGCGAGTTCTGGCAGACCTCGGCAAAGCCCAGCCGCTCGGCGACAAAATGACGGTCAATCGGGAAGGAGGTGCCGGCCAGCGCAGCCGCTCCCAGTGGCAGCTCGTTCAGGCGCTCACGGGCCTGGCGCACGCGCTGGATGTCGCGCAGGAACATTTCGACATAGGCCATGAGGTGGTGGCCAAACGTCACCGGCTGCGCAATCTGCAGATGGGTGCAGCCCGGCATGATGGTGGCGGCATGCGTGCGGGCCAGGTCCAGCGCCACGCTGACCAGTTCCTTGAGCTCGTCGCACAGGGCATCGAGTTCCTGGCGGGTGTACAGGCGCAGGTCGGTGGCCACCTGGTCGTTGCGTGAGCGCGCGGTGTGAAGCCGCTTGCCGGCATCGCCGATCAGCTGCGTCAGGCGGTGCTCGATGTTCATGTGCACGTCTTCACGGTCCTTGGCCCAGGGGAAGACGCGCTCCTCGATTTCCTGGCGGATACGGGCCATGCCGCGCTGGATGTCGGTCAGATCCTGTCCGGACAGCACGCCGATTTTGGCCAGCATTTCGGCGTGGGCCAGGGAGCCGTCTATGTCCACGCCGGCCAGGCGGATGTCGATGTCCAGGCATTGCTGGTAGTCGGTCAGCAGCTCGTCCATAGGCGCTGCAAAGCGCCCGGACCAGGCTTCGGTTTTTGCTTCTGCAAACATGTCGTTTTTGTCTCCTGTGTCTCTGTCGTTGTGGGTTGATGTGTCGCCGGGGGCCTGGGTGGTGTCAGAGTCCGCTGGCGGGCGCTTGCCGCATCAGGGTGGACTTGCCGAACAGGCTCTCGATCAGGTCCACCGCCAGCTCGGCGGTCTGGTTCCTCAGGTCGAGCGCCGGGTTCAGCTCGACCAGGTCGAGCGAGCCGAGCAAGCCGGTGTCGGCAATCATTTCCATGCACAGCTGGGTCTCGCGGTAGGTGGGCCCGCCGCGCACCGCGGTGCCGACGCCGGGCGCAATCTCCGGATCCATGCAGTCCATGTCAAAGCTGACATGCAGGTGGGTGTTGCTGTCCGTACCTTCAAGCGCCCGCTCCATCGTGGCACGCATGCCAAATTCGTCGATGTAGCGCATGTCAAAAACTTCAAACCCCAATTCGGTGACAAAGGCGCGCTCGCCGGCGTCGACGCTGCGCACGCCGATCTGGCGCAGGTCGCTGGCCTGCAGGGCGACCTCGCCGCCCAGGTGGGTGAGCGCCTCGGGCCCGTGGCCCAGCAGGCAGGCCACCGGCATGCCGTGGATGTTGCCGCTGGGCGTGATGTGGGCGGTGTTGGTGTCTGCGTGGGCATCAAACCACAGCACGCGCAACTGCTTGCCGGCGGCCTTGCAGTGGCGCGCCACGGCGCTGATGGAGCCGATGGCCAGGCAGTGGTCGCCGCCCAGCAGCACCGGCAGCTGGCCGGCCGTCAGCGCGTCGTTCACGGCGGTATAGATGGACCGGTTCCAGGCAATCACTTCAGGCAGGTGGCGAAAGCCGTCGCGTGGTGGCTCCCAGGGGTTGGCTGGGCCGGCCAGGTTGCCGCTGTCAATGACATGCAGCTGGCGATCGCGCAGCGCCTGCGGCAGGCCGGCGACCCGCAGGGCGTCGGGCCCCAGGCCCGCGCCGCGCACACTGGCGCCAATATCGGTGGGCGCACCGATCAGGTGGATGGTTTTCACAAGCAGTTTCTGCGGTTCGATCAGCAGGTCGCCGCAGCGCTGCGGTTCGGGGCGCCTGCAGGGGCGGAGGCGACGGCCGGTGCGGGCGCGGTACGGGCCATGCCCATGCCGTACAGGTCTTTCGGGTCCATCAGTTCGGGAATCAGGTCGAGCACCCGTGTGTTGTCTTTCAGCACATGCTTTTCCAGGTAACGCATTGCGGAGAAGTCTTCGAGCGCAAAGCCCACCGAGTCAAAGACCGTGACCTGGGTCGCTTCGGTGCGCACGGTCGTCTGCCCGTTCAGCACCTGCCACAGCTCGGTCACCGCAAAGTCCGGCGGCATTTGCTGCAGCTCGCCTTCGATGCGTGACTGGGGTTCGTACTCCACCACCACTTTCGCTGCGTGAAGAATGTCGGCATGCAACTCGGTCTTGCCCGGGCAGTCACCGCCCACGGCGTTGATGTGCATGCCGGGCTCTATCATCTCGGGCGTCAGGATCAGGGCGTTGGTCTTGTCGGCCGTCACGGTGGTCACGATGTCGGCGCCGCGAACCGCGTCGGCGGTTGAGCTGGCGCGGTAGATGCGTAGCTTGGGGTAAGCGAGCAGGTTGCGCACCAGCTTGTCGGTGGCCTGCGGATCCACGTCATAGACCCGCAGCTCGTCGATGCCCATGAGGCAGTGAAAGCCGATGGCCTGGAACTCGCTTTGCGCGCCATTGCCAATCAGGGCCATGCAGCGGCTGTCGGGCCGGGCCAGCTGCTGGGCGGCCAGCACCGAGGTGGCGGCCGTGCGCAGGGCCGTGGTCAGCGTCAGTTCAGACAGGATGCGCGGGTAGCCGGTGGCCACGTCGGACAGCACCCCGAACGCCGTGACGGTCAGCAGGCCGTCGCGGGTGTTTTGCGGGTGACCGTTGACGTACTTGAAGGCGTACTGCTGGCCGTCGGAAATCGGCATCAGCTCAATCACGCCGATCGGCGAGTGGCTGGCCACGCGGGCCGTCTTGTCGAACTGCGGCCAGCGCCGGAAATCTTCGCCAATCATGCGCACCAATTCCCCGATGGCACCTTCGGGGCGGGTTGTCGCCAGGTGCTCCTGCAAATCATTCGTACCAATAAAAGCAACCATCATTTTCTTTCGTTGTTAGGCAAACCACCCGGCTGCGGAAACTTTTGTAGAGGGCATGCTTGGCGGGTGGCGATGCGCAATCTTAGGTCGGTTGGCTGGAAATTTGATTTCCTATTGATGCATGTTTATGGTGAAATGAGAAATAATGTTTCATTAAAATTGAAATTACCATTCCGGAGTGATTGATGGATGCCTACGATAGAAATATTCTGAAATGGCTGCAAGACGACGGCCGGATGACCAACGTGGAGCTGGCCGAGCGCATTCACCTGTCGGCACCGCAAACCTTGCGGCGCGTACGGACGTTGGAGGAAAATGGCGTGATACGCCGCTATGCCGCCCTCGTGTCGCCCGCGGCCGTCGGGCTGGAGGTCACGGCCTTTGTGAGCCTGTCGCTGGACCGCGAGCAGTTTCGCAATGTGCGCGAGGTCGAGCGCAATGTGATGGCTTTTCCCGAAATTGTCGAATGCCACACCATCTCGGGCGACTTTGACTACCTGCTCAAGGTGGTGGCGGCCGACCTGAAAAGCCTGTCCTTGTTCCTGACCGACCGCCTGATGCAGGTGCCAGGTGTTTCCGGGGTGCGATCGATGATTTGCATGGAGGAGATCAAGTCGCAAAGCAGCCTGCCGACCTGACGCCGCGACGCCAACGGTGCCGGCGTCACCTGTTGGGAATTTGGATTGTTTGATTTATTCGGCATATTGTTAAAAATATAGTGAAAAATTAATCAAACAACGATTCAAGATAGAACATCTACTAAATATCTTGAGGTTTCCATGCGTTTACCCTTTCCCTATCGGCCCGAGGCCGACATCGTCTCCCACCGTCTGGACGCCTTGAGCGGGGTGCTGGACTGGCCCGCCGCGGCACAGGCCGCCCGCCCCTGGGTGCAGGCCGTGCGCGAGAACCCGCCCCCGTTTTGGGCCATGGAGAGTTTGCTCAAGGAGTACCCGATCTCCAGCGCCGAAGGGCTGGCCCTGATGCGCCTGGCCGAGGCGCTGCTGCGCGTGCCCGATGCCGAGACCGCGATTGCCCTCACGGCCGACCAGCTGGGCCGCGCCGACTTTGAAGGGGCGGGCGACTCGACGCTGGCACGCCTGTCGTCCACCGCGATTGCGCTGTCCAAGAAGTTTTTGCCCAACCCGCAGGGGGGCGCAGGGCGCGCCGATGCGGAGCCCGGCCTCATGGGCAAGCTCGGTGCGCGCACGGTGGTGGCCGCCACATTGCGGGCGGTGCAGCTGCTGGGTCGTCAGTTCGTGCTGGGGCAGACCATTGGCGATGCCATGGCCGAGGCCGATGGCGCCCGCAAGAAAATGGCCAACCTGCGCTTCAGCTATGACATGCTGGGCGAGGGCGCGCGCACCGACGCCGACGCGCTGCGTTACCTCGACAGCTACACGCATGCTATCAAATCAATAGCTGAAAACGCCCATAAGACGGGCGCCTGTGAGAAGAATGACGGGATTTCCATCAAGCTCAGCGCGCTGCACCCGCGCTACGAAGACGCCCAGCGCGAGCGCGTGCTGGCGGAACTGGTGCCGCGTGTCTGG
>DASXRN010000211.1:0-6991 GCA_036506595.1 Polaromonas sp.
GCCATGGTCCTCGGAATAGCGTTCGCAGTACTGGCGGCCGGTGGTCAGCACCAGCAGGCTGGCGGCCACCATGCCCGGAATCAGGCCGAAGTGAGGGCAGCGCACCGTGATGTTGCGCCGCAGGCCCAGGCTGTCCAGATGTTCGTCGATCACGCCCTTGGCCCCGGGATGGGTCGGCTGGGGGGCAACGTGCTCGGCTTCCAGCCAGGCCTGCTGGTCCCAGCCGCGGCGCACGGCCGGGTGGCCCTTGCTGACCAGGCACACAACATCGTCGCCGAACAATTGGCCCATGTGCAAGTCGTCCGACGGCTGGGCCCAGTTGCCGATCACCACATCCACATCGCCCTGCGCCAAATGGGCGTGGTAGTCGGAATCGGCCGACAGCGGGTGGATTTCAACGTGGCACAGCGGCGCTTGGGCCTTGATCTGCGAGACCAGCTGCGGCAGGAACAACGGGTCGAGGTAGTCGCTGGCGGCCACGCGGAAAGTGTTGCGCGTGGTTTGCGGCTCGAAGCCACGGGCATCGGTGAACAGCACCTCGGCGGCGCGCAATATGCTGGCGCTGGGCTCGATCATGCGCAGCCCGGCATCGGTTGGCACCATGCCGGAGCCCGAACGCACGAGCAGGGGGTCACCCGCCAGGTCACGCAAGCGCTTAAGCGCTGCGGAAACAGCGGGCTGATACATGCCCAGACGGATGGCTGCGCGGGAGACGCTGCGTTCGGTTAACACGGTGTGCAAGACCCTTATCAAGTGGAGGTCTATCTTGTCGAAAAGCGCTTGATCTCTCATACCTTAGCCTACATTCTTGTCATATACCAATGCCTATGGCGGCAAGGCGTGTATGGCCCTACCCTTATGCAGCAACACCGGAACTTACTGAGCAACAACCATCTGATTCATGGAAACCAAAACGATTCAATTTATCCGTCGCGGCGAGCTTGTCTCGCTCGGCAATGTACCACCCACCCGCACGCTGTTAGAAGTGCTGCGCGAGGATCTGTCCTGCACAGGAACCAAGGAAGGCTGCGGTGAAGGCGACTGTGGCGCCTGCACCGTGGTGCTCGGTGAAATGGGGGACGGCAAGCTCACATACCGCGCCATCAACAGCTGTATCCGCCTGGCCCATTCCATCGACGGCATGGCGCTGTGGACGGTGGAAGACCTGGCGGCCGACGATGGCATGCTGCACCCGGCCCAGGAGGCCATGGTGCATTGCCACGGTTCCCAATGTGGCTTTTGCACGCCCGGCTTTGTGATGAGCCTGTTCGGCATGTACCAGAACCATGTGTGCCAGGGCGAAATCATCACCCGCGAGCTGGCCGCCGAGGAACTTTCGGGCAACCTGTGCCGCTGCACCGGCTACCGCCCCATCCTGGACGCGGCCCAGACCATGGCCCACTGGCCCGCCGTGCCGGTTGACGAAGCCGATTTGCTGCAAAAACTCAAGCAGATCGCACCCGACGCACGTGGCTTCCAGGCCGACTCTTCTTACTTCTCCCCCACCACGCTGGCCCAGCTGCTGTCTGCCCGCGCCAGCCACCCCGAAGCGCAAATCGTGGCCGGCTGCACCGACGTGGGTCTGTGGGTGACCAAGATGCACATGCAGTTCGGCAAGGTGCTGGACGTCACCCAGGTCAAGGAACTGCGTCGCATCGAGCGCTATGACAACCATGTCGCCATCGGGGCCGCCGTGCCCCTGACCGATGCCTTTGCCGCCCTGGTGGCCGAGCGGCCGCAACTCAAGATTTTTGCCAACCGCTTTGCCGGCCTGCCGGTGCGTAACTCGGGCACGATGGGTGGTAACGTGGCCAACGGCTCGCCGATTGGCGACTCCATGCCCCTGCTGATTGCCCTGGGCGCCAACGTGGTGCTGACGAGTGTGCGCGGTCACCGCGAGATGCCGCTGGAGCAGCTCTATACCGGCTACCGCCAGAACGTGATCGCTCCGGATGAAGTTCTGGCCTGGATCAAGGTGCCGTTGCCGGTGCAGGGTGAACAGCTCAAGGCTTACAAGATTTCCAAGCGCTACGACGACGACATTTCCGCCGTCTGTCTGGTGGTCAACCTGCGCGTTGCCGATGGCAAGGTCGAACATGTGTCGATCGGCGCAGGCGGCGTGGCTGCCATGCCGGTGCGCGCGGTCCAGACCGAAGCCGCCCTGCGCGGCCAGCCCTGGACGCTGGCCTCGGTGAAGCAGGCCACCGCCACGCTGCGCGGCGAGTTCCAGCCGATCTCCGACATGCGCGCCTCGGCCGCCTACCGCAGCGAGGTGCTCGGCAACCTGATGCAGCGCTTCTGGCTCGAGAGCCAGGGCTTGCAGCAAATCAATCTGGAAAGTTTTGACGTGAAGGAGCTTGCATGAACGCCCCGGACAAAATCTTCACCGCTCCCGGCACGACCCACACCCATGCCTGCGGGATATCCAAGGCGCACGAAAGCGCCGTAGCCCAGGTCGCCGGTGCGGCCAGCTACATCGACGACATTCCCGAAATCAAGGGCACGCTGTATGCCGCGCCCATCCTTTCAACCGTGGCGCATGGCCGGCTCCTGGGCGTGGATGCCAGCGCCGCCTTGGCGCTGGCCGGCGTGCACGACGTGATTCTGGCGAAAGACATTCCCGGCGACCCTATCCTCGCCACGTTCACGCACGATGAGCCGATATTCGCCACCACCCATGTCGAGCACATCGGCCAGGTCGTCGGCGTCGTCGTGGCCGACAGCGTGATGCTGGCACGCCGCGCCGCGCGCCTCGTCAAACTCGACATCGAAGCCTTGCCAGCCATTCTCACGGTGCAAGAAGCGCTCAAGGCCCAGAGCTATGTGCTGCCGCCGGTGTTCGTCAAGCGCGGCGACGCGGCCCAGGCGCTGGCCAGCGCCCCCCACACCCTGAGCGGCTCGTTTGAAGTCGGTGGCCAGGAGCATTTCTACCTGGAAGGCCAAGTCGCCTATGCGCTGCCCCTGGAGCAAAACCAGTGGTGGATCTACTCCAGCACCCAGCACCCCGGCGAAATCCAGCACTGGGTGGCGCATGCCCTGGGCATCGCCAACCACGCCGTCAAGGTCGAGTGCCGTCGCATGGGCGGCGCCTTTGGCGGCAAGGAAACACAAAGCGGCCACATGGCCGTATGGTCGGCGATTGCGGCTCAGAAACTCAAGAAGCCCGTCAAGCTGCGCATGGACCGCGACGACGACTTCATGGTCACCGGCAAGCGCCACCCGTTTGCCTATGACTACACGGTGGGCTTCGACGACAGCGGCCTCATCACCGGCCTCAAGCTCATGCTGGCGGCCAATTGCGGTTTTAGCGCGGACTTGAGCGGCCCTGTGGCTGACCGCGCTGTTTTTCACAGTGACAACGCTTACTTCCTGAGCGACGTCGAAATTGCGTCCTACCGCTGCAAGACAAACACGCAAAGCCACACGGCCTTCCGCGGCTTCGGTGGCCCGCAGGGCGTGATCGTCATTGAGGCCATCCTGGGCGACATCGCACGCCAGTTGGGCCTGGATGCGCTGGATGTGCGCATGCGCAACCTTTACGGTGTGGAAGACCGCAACGTCACCCATTACCAGATGAAGGTGGAAGACAACATCCTCGAACCGTTGCTATCAAAACTGGAGCTAACTGCGCAATACCGGCGCCGGCGAGAAGCCATTTCGGCATGGAATGCGACCAGCCCGGTGATCAAGCGCGGCATCGCCATCACGCCGGTGAAGTTCGGTATCTCTTTTACCGCAACCTTCTTCAACCAGGCCGGCGCGCTGGTCCATGTCTACACCGACGGCAGCGTGCAGGTGAACCACGGCGGCACTGAAATGGGCCAGGGCCTGAACACCAAAGTCGCGCAGATCGTGGCCGACGAACTGGGCGTGCCCTTCGAGCGCGTGCTGGCCACGGCCAGCGACACCAGCAAGGTGCCCAATGCCTCGGCCACCGCGGCCTCGAGCGGCACCGACCTCAACGGCCGCGCCGCCCAGTTTGCCGCGCGCCAGGTGCGCGAGCGCCTCGTGAAGTATGTGGCCGACCACGAAGGCTGTGCCCCCGAGGCCGTGGTGATTCGCCAGGGCCAGGTCAGCTCGCCCAAGGGAACGCAAAGCTTTGAGCAACTGGTCGACAAGGCCTACCACGCCCGCGTGCAGCTGTGGAGCGACGGCTTCTACAAGACGCCCAAGATTCACTACGACAAGCACACGCTGACCGGCCGGCCGTTCTACTACTTTGCCTACGGCGCGGCCTGCTCCGAAGTGGCGATCGACACCCTGACCGGCGAAAGCCGCGTGCTCAAAGTGGACATCCTGCATGATGTCGGCACCTCGATCAACCCGGCCATCGACATCGGCCAGATTGAAGGCGGCTTTGTGCAAGGCATGGGCTGGCTCACCACCGAGCAACTGGTATGGAACGACAAGGGTTACCTCAGCACCCACGCGCCCAGCACCTACAAAATCCCGACAACCGGCGACGTGCCCGAACACTTCAAGATCGCGCTGTGGCCCGAACCCAACCGGGAAGACAACGTGTTTGGCAGCAAGGCCGTGGGTGAGCCGCCTTTCATGCTGGCGATCAGCGTGTGGGAAGCGATTCGCGACGCCGTGGCCGCCGCCAACGGCGACAGCCAGCCCGTGGTGCTGAATGCGCCGGCGACGGCCGAGAACGTGCTCAACAGCCTCAAGGCCTGAGCCACGTTACCCACGCGTTACAGTTCGGTCATGCAGCCCCCCGCAACCGAACTGGCATCTGCCCGGCAGCTGATGGCCGCTTTGTCTGCCCTGGCAGACCAGCAAGGCCTCAGCCTGCGCCCACCGCCGCCCGAGCCCACTACCTGCTGCGGGCGCGGCTGCAACGGCTGCGTGTGGGAGGGTCATTTCGGCGCGCTCGAGTATTGGCGCCATCAGGCACTGGAGAAGCTGGCCAGCGCGGCTGGGTGTCGCTACTCGCTCATCACCACCAGCACCTGAGCGTCGCTGCGACCCAGCGAGAGATAGATGTGGCCAACGCCGCTGTCGAAATAGGCCGATTCATGACGGCCGACTTCGACGATTTCGCCGGTCTCGAACTCAATGCGCACCCGGCCTGACAGCACCGTCACGAACTCCTGCCCCGGGTGGCGAATGAAATCAGGGAACTGGTCCCGCTCGCGCGCGACGATGCGGCCGTGCAACGGCGTCATGCGCTTGCCCGGGAAGCCGGTTGCGAGCATGCGGTAGTCGTAATTGCCCGAACTGTAGGCCGGTGCCCCGTCGGCTTCGGACCACACCACCACGGGCGCTGCCGCGCCGACCGGTGCCACGGCCCGCGCATCCAGCAGCTGCCCCACGTCCAGCGACAGCGCCCGCGCCACGGCGGCAAGCTTCTCGTAGCTGACCGAAATCTGCCCCAGTTCCATCTTGGACAGCGTGGACAGCGCCACGCCTGAGCGGCCCGACAGGTCCTTGAGCGTGAGCCGCCGTGCCTTGCGGTGTTCGCGCAGCCGAAGGCCGAGCTGCACCCGGTCGGCCTCGGGGGCGGCGGCAGGGGTGCGGGCAGAGCTTGCAGAGCGTGCAGGCATGGTGTTTTCCCTTGTTCAGACTGAAAATAGGCGGATGGCACTGGACAGGCACGATTCTCGCATGTGAGAATTCTCAAATGCGAGAATTTGACATTGTTATCTTTGGTGCCGGCATCGCCGGTGCATCCGTGGCCTGGCGCCTGGCCGGGCAGCGCAGCGTGCTGCTGCTCGAACGCGAGGCCCAGCCCGGCTACCACTCCACCGGCCGCTCGGCCGCCATGTTCATGGAAAGCTACGGCCCGCCGGCCGTGCGGGCGCTGACCCGCGCCAGCCGGGGCTTCTACGAACACCCGCCCGAAGGCTTTGCCACCGCGCCGCTCATGCAGCCACGGGGCGCGCTGTACCTCGCAACGCCCGGGCAGGAAGCGCTGATGGCGCAAACCCGCGCCGAACTGGCTACGACCTGCCCCGGCCTGGAAGTGCTGGATGCCCGTACCACCCTGGAGCGCGTGCCCTGCCTGCGGCCCGAAATGGTGCACGGCGCCCTGTACGACCCCGGCGCCCAGGACATCGACGTGCATGCGCTGCACCAGGGCTTTTTGCGGGGCTTCCGGCAACAGGGCGGCGAGCTGCGCACCAGCGCCACCCTGACCCGGGCCAGGCATGACGGACAGGGCTGGGCGCTGCAGTTTGCCGACGGCCAGAGCACGCGTGCGAAAACGGTGGTCAACGCCGCCGGCGCCTGGGCCGACGAACTGGCCGCGCTGTTCGGTGCCCGGCCGATCGGCCTGGTGCCGCACCGGCGCAGCGCCTTCACCTTCAAGGCACCCGAGGGCGTGGACGTGTCCGGCTGGCCGGCCGTGGTGGGCATGGACGAAAGCTATTACTTCAAGCCCGACGCCGGCCAGTTGCTGGGCTCGCCCGCCAATGCCGACCCTACGGTTGCGCACGACGTGATGCCCGAAGAGCTGGACATTGCCATGGGCATTTACCAGATCGAAAGCGTCTCGACCCTGACCATTCGCCGTCCCGGCAGCACCTGGGCCGGGCTGCGCTCGTTTGTGCCCGATGGCGAGATGGTGATCGGCTGGGATGGCGCCTGCCCCGGCTTTTTCTGGCTGGCGGCCCAGGGCGGCTACGGCATCCAGAGCGCAGCCGGCGCCAGTGCGCTGGCCGATGCCCTGCTGCGCAACGTGGCCCTGCCGGCAGAGCTGGCCCAGCACGGCGTCGAAGCTGCCGCGCTGTCACCGGCCCGCCTGCGTTGATAACGCCACGTTGATTGACACCGGGACATCACGACCATGAACAAGCCCTCCACGTCTTCCTCAACCGAAACCGCGCTTGATTCGGCCCTGGCCGAGACCACCGCCCGCTACCGTGCCCGCAACCCCGGCAGCGAACGGCTGCTGCGTGAGGCGGCCGACGTGCTGCCCGCGGGCAATACCCGCAGCGTGCTGTTTTACACGCCATTCCCGCTCTACATGGCGCGGGGCGAAGGCTGC
>DASXRN010000212.1:0-16061 GCA_036506595.1 Polaromonas sp.
AGCGGGCTGCCGGGCAGCACGGCCAGGCCGGGCGCTGCAATGTGAATGCCCAGTGTGACGGTGCCACTGCCCAGGCCCTGCACCGACAGCGCATCGTCAATCTCGGTGGTGCTGGAGTCGTCGATGGAAAACGCTTTGACATCTGCCAGCGGCAGCTCGTCCTTGACCTGGGGTGCCTGCAGGGCCGGAAAGGCCGTGCCTTTGGGAAAGTTTTCAAACAGAAAACGCTTCCAGTGAAACTGGTAGGGCGAGGCGATGGCGCCGGCTTGTTGCAGCAAATCCAGCGGTGCCCTGTGTGCGCTTCGCGAGGCTTCGACCACGGCCTTGTATTCGGCGCTGTTCTTGTCGGGCTTGAAAAGAATTTTGTAAAGCTGCTCGCGCACCGGCGCCGGGCATTGGCCCCGGCCCAGTTCTTCGGCCCAGGCGCTGATCTGGGCGGCAAGCTGCTTTTTCTTTTCGATGGCGATTAGTGCCTGCTGCAGGATCTCAGCCGGCGCCTTGCGAAAGCGCCCCTTGCCGGCGCGGCGGAAATAGTGCGGTGCCTCGAACAGCCGGAACAGCGCTGCGGCCTGTTGTTCGAGGGAGGCCGGTTTGGCCGCATCCGAGCTGAAATAGTCGCGTGCCAGGTCGGCAAAGCTGAATTCTTCTTCGCTGGCAAATTCCCAGGCCAAGTCCAGCTCTATTTCTTCGCCCAGTTTTTGCCCGGCGGCCACCAGTTCGGCAGGGGCCGGTTTTTCAAACTTCAGCAGGGCATTGGCAGCCTTGACCTTGACGCGCTTGCCCGAGTCGAGCTCGACCTGCAGCGAGGCGTCGCTCTCCGACAAAATCCGGCCGGCCAGAAACTTGCCGGTCTCTTCAAACAAAACGAACAAAACGGAATCCTTTGCGTGTCTTTAATGACTTGCGGCTAGTGTAATCAGGCCGCCCGTACGCCTGACCTCAGGCCAGGGCCAGAAAATCCAGAATTGTCGGCAAATGAAGGTCGAAATCGCTCAAGGCATGGTCGCCGCCGTCCAGCAGGCGCAGTTGTGCGCCCTGGTAACGCGCCGCCATTTCGCGCCAGTCCAGTACCTCGTCGCCTTTGGCAATGACGGCCAGGTAGTTTTGCGGTGTCCGCAGCGGCCCGGCGTGCAGGGCACGCAATTCGTCCACAAAGCGGGGTTCAAAAAAGAAGCGCTGCTGATTGTCCTGCCAGACGGTTTGCTCGCCGATGTGGCTCTTCAGGTCGCGGGCCGGGTCAACGGCCGGGTTGAGCAGCACCGCTTTACAGCCGGTTTGCTCGGCCACCCAGGTCGCATAAAAACCGCCCAGCGAGGAGCCCACGACGCCCAGGCTTTCAAACCCGGCTTCCTGCGGCCAGCCGGCGATGCCCTCCATCAGCAGCTGCATGGCCGCGCGCGGGGAGGGCGGCAACTGCGGGCACCACCAGCGCACGGCGGGGTGCTGCGTTTGCACGATGGCCGCCATTTTTTCCGCCTTGGCGGATTGCGGCGACGAACGAAATCCGTGCAGATAGAGCAGGTGGGAGACGGGCTTGGGCATGCACCGGATGATAGGGGCGAAAAAAAGCCCCGCCGAGGCGGGGCTTTAAGAAGGGCTGCAAATGCTCGAAAAGCTTTGTAGCGGAAGAGCTTGTTTAGATCCAGTTTTTTGTGAATGAACCGTTACTGACGATCTTGTTCAACGGCGTTGCCCTGTGGCTGTGCCCGTTGTCGGCGTGAGCGTCGAGTCGTTATAGGTGCCGCTGGCAGTACCTGCCAGGAAATTGAAATTGCCCTGCCCACCGCCAGTAGCCGAGCTTTGGGTAAAAGCACCCGTAGCTGGATCGGTGATGGTTATCGTGCACAAGTAGGGCGTCGGCGAATTGCCGCCGCTCACGCATGACGAGCTTCCATTGGGATTGATGGTGAAAATCGGTCCAACGGTCAGACCAGGTATGAACAATTCCCACGAGCCTTGGTAAGAAGCCGCAGTCAAGGCCAAAGGCGTATTCGGGTCCACGGCGGGCAGCCCGAGCTGGCTGAACAAGGCATTGGTGCCGGTCAAGTTAAGCCGCGCACTGTTGCTCTGGTTCGGTTTATTCTGGTAACCAAGGTAAATACGGCCTCCACGTTCGACGAAAACCCGTGTAAACGTCAATGGTGATGCCTGCGCAGGCAGGTTATTCAGCGTCATTACACGCGCATCCCCCAAGGTTGTAATGGTGTACGAACCCGTTCCAATCGGCGTGCAGTTGCGGTTCGAACCGTTGTTGAAGCGCTCCTTGCAGGCGTAATACGTGACCGGGTTGGCGCCAGTGCCCTTGAATGCCACGCGAAGTTTGGTGTTGCCGGTGTAAAAGCCGGGTGCCGTGCCAGTGCCGACCGGCGCCGTCCCGAGGGTGCCGATGCCCACGGTGCTGTTGCCCCAGGCCTCACTGGGCTGGTCGGGGCTCGTGTAGGTCACGCCGCCATACACAAAACTGCTCGTTGTAAAGACGCAGGGTGTACCCGTCATGGCGCTGATCATGCTTTCCAGCGTGGTGCTATTGGCACCGTTACCGCTGAATTCGGCAGAGTTGCAGCCCACGCCGGCTGCTTGCGTGCTGGCAACACCGCCTGCAGAGACCGCCGGGCTGTACTGCGTTACCAAGTTGCCGCCTCCGGGGTAGTAGGAGGGCGCCATGGTCAACGGCGTAGACGTTTGATAGAACAATGAAGAGCCGGTCGGGAACGTCGTGCTGCCCAGCGTAGAGGCTAGGGTGGCGGCCGTGTTGTCGCCAATTGACAGGTTGGTGTAGCCTGCCGCGCGAACATCGGTGATGACATTCGCCATGGTCTTGCCGCTAATGTCGAACCTGGCGCGATTGCTCTTGCCGGTTTCTGCGTTGTCGCAATAGTTGTAAGTGCTGTTGCCTTGGGCATCACGCACCGTGCTGGAGTTTTCGTGGTTCAAAGCACAGTTGACCCAGGCTGAACCGTTGAAATGCAGGTCAGACTGACGCTGGGGACTTCCCCCAGTGTTCCAGCTGGCCACGGCAGAGGAGACGCTGCTGTTGCGGCGTTCCACATACTTTGTGTTGCCAGATGCGTCCGGGGTGTTCTGTGCGAGCGTACTGGTAAACATGCGTGAGAACCAGTTCTGCGCATTGGTGAAAGTGAGGTTGCGCAAGGTTGCGCCAGCTGCCGGCGTGTCGGCCACAACTGTGGCTGACGGGGCGGTCTGGTTGTTGATGGCTACCAAGGTAGCGACCGAGCCGGTCGTCAGGCCGGTATCGGCGCTGGCAACCAGCACGTTGGCCTGGGCCAAGAGAGCCGCTTCCTTGGCTGCGGGAGTGCTGGCGGCCTGAACGCTGGGATCGGCCAGGGCGGTCAGCAGCGCCGGCAGAATTTCAAGCAGCTTGTTCTGAATGAGCTTGTCCAGATCGGCCTGCGTGATCTTCGCGCCGTCAATGGCGGTGCTGCCGACGGTGCTGCTGAGCGTGCTGGATTGTTGTTGGGTGGTCACCACCACCATGCGCGCCACCGTGCCAGCGGCCTGGCTGTCGGCTGTCGTGCCCTTGGTGAAGTCTTCAAACAGCGAAATGTTGATGCCGGTTTGCGCTTTGACGGAAGCTTCAGCCTGGGCGCTGGTGGCTCCGGTACTGGCAATCAGGGTTTGCACCAGGGTGGTGAGCGGACTGACCACGGCAGGTTTGTCGGCAGGGGCCCGCATGGTGAAGGGGGTCGTGACGGGGCCGTGGTCGGCATCGACTGCGTCTGTGCCTACTACAGCGAGAATCGGAAATTTACCCGCATCCGCCGTCGGCACCTGGAGGTTGACGTTGCCTGCGGCGTCCGTCTTGCCTGAGGGTTCGCCGCTATCGCAAATGCCGTTGAGGTTTTGATCAAGGCATACCGTGGCGTTCCTGATCGCGCCATCGACCACCGTAACCGGAACGCTGGTGGTACTTGCCGCAGGCGGCGCTGCGGTCGTGCCGCCGCCCCCACCACCCCCACCACATCCTGCTATCAGCAACGTGGCACTTGCAAAGGCCAGTGCCAGACTATGAGTTTTCATATTCATGTGAGTTTCCTAAAAAATTTGAATGACGTTATTCGGAGGCAACTGCGGGCTTCGTGGTAACTGTTATGAATACAGTTGTGATAAATGGTAACTTTGAAGCCAGTTGTGTAAAAGAGGGTTTGCTGCCTTTTTACTTGTGACAAATTCACATTTTTCACTGAGTTCTTCTTATTCGATGGCAACGAACTGGACCTGATTCGCCTCGCCCTACTCCTACACCTGGCTTCTGAATGGTTGGTGATCTCGGTGTTTAGCGGGGAAGGCTGCATGCTGGCCTGTGCGGGCGGTGGCGCAGCGTGCTGCATGCAAGGGATTCAATACACGACGACATTGCCCTTGCCATGGTGGAAGGGGAGGAGTGCCTTGGCCGTTCCCGGAGCGTTCCGTCCAACTGCCCAAGTTGGCAGTGAAATTGGCTTGCAGCCCAATAGGGATGGGCGCAAGAAGCTATCGTATTGATAGCGGATTAAGCCAGCCCGGTCGCCGCCCGGGTCATGGACCGCTTCGCGGCTGGCGGATAATCAGCCCCATGGCCGCCGTTTTCGACAAACCCTCTCTTTACCAGCGTACCGTTCCCCTGCTGCAGGGCTTTGACGGGCTGCTGGCCTTTGCGGTGTTTCTGCTGGCCTGTGCCGGCCTGCTGATCATGTACTCCTCGGGCTACGACCATGGCAGCCGTTTTGTGGACCATGGCCGCAACATGTTGATTGCCGGCGCCATCATGTTTGTGGTGGCGCAGATTCCGCCGCAGCGTTTGATGACCTTGGCCGTTCCGCTGTATGTGGTGGGTGTGAGCCTGCTGGTGGCCGTGGCCATCTTCGGTATTACCAAGAAAGGCGCGCGGCGCTGGCTGAACGTCGGGGTGGTGATCCAGCCCAGTGAAATCCTGAAAATCGCCATGCCGCTGATGCTGGCTTGGTGGTTTCAGAAGCGCGAAGGGCAGTTGCGCCCGCTGGACTTTCTGGCCGCCGGTCTGCTGCTGGTGCTGCCGGTCGGGCTGATCATGAAGCAGCCCGACCTGGGCACCTCTTTGCTGGTATTGGCGGCGGGCTTGGCCGTGATCTTTTTTGCCGGCCTGAGCTGGAAGCTGATTGTTCCGCCGGTGCTGCTGGGCCTGCTGGGCGTTTTCCTGGTGGTGTGGTTTGAGCCGCAACTGTGCGCCGACGGCATGCGCTGGCCCATCCTGCACGACTACCAGCAGCAGCGCATCTGCACCCTGCTGGACCCCTCGCGCGACCCGCTGGGCAAGGGCTTTCACATCATCCAGGGCATGATCGCGATTGGCTCTGGCGGCGTGTTCGGCAAGGGCTTCATGGCCGGCACGCAAACCCATCTGGAATTCATTCCCGAGCGCACCACTGACTTTATTTTTGCGGCCTATTCCGAGGAATTCGGCCTGGCCGGAAACTTGCTGCTGATCGCCGGCTTCATCTTCCTGATCTTGCGCGGGCTGGCCATTGCGCTGGACGCTTCCACGCTGTTTGCGCGGCTGCTGGCCGGCGCGCTGACCATGATTTTCTTCACCTATGCCTTTGTCAACATGGGCATGGTCAGCGGCATTTTGCCGGTGGTGGGGGTGCCGCTGCCCTTTATCAGCTATGGCGGAACGGCCATGGTCACGCTGGGGCTGGCCGTTGGCATTTTGATGTCGATTGCCAAGGCCAAGAGGCTGGTGCAGTCCTAGGAGCCTGTGTCCGGCGCACCGGCCAGCTCAGCGGCTGCAAGATTTGTTACTTTTTCCGCATCTCCGCCCACGCCGGCTCCTTGCGTTCGCCTGCAGTAACAGGTTACAAGCCTGCTTGTTAGTTTCACTTTCGTTAAACCGACGCATCAACACCAAGGAGTATCGCCATGGCCGGTAAATTTGAACTCAGCAAATCCAAAAACGACAAATATTTCTTCTCGCTGCTGGCAGGCAATGGGCAAAAAATTCTGGCCAGCGAGATGTACGAAGCCAAGGCCAGTGCCCTTAATGGCATCGAGTCCGTCAAGAAAAATGCCCCCGATGACGGTCGCTACGAGCGCCTGACCGGCAAAGACGGCTCGCCCTATTTCACGCTCAAGGCCAGCAACGGGCAGGTCATAGGCAACAGCCAGATGTACGCCAGCACGGCCGCGCGCGATGCCGGTATCGAGTCCTGCAAAACCAATGCGCCGGGCGCCGCCACCGCTGACAACACCTGAACGCACTGCGTTTGACGACACCCGCCTCTCTTCGCTTCGCGGGAGGCGGCAAAACCCTTCGGCGTTGACTGACGCCCTGCCGGCGGTTACGTTGCGGGGGCAGACTGCCTACAATGACCGCATGACCTCACTTCGCTCTTCCTCCGCATCGGCACTCAATCAGTCCAGGGTTTCATCGCTTGCCCGTCCCACGGCCGCGTCCACCTCCGGGCGTCTGGCCATTGCCCAGCACCTGCTGCTGGCGCCTTTTGGCCTGACAGAGGCGCATTTGAGCCGCGCCCTCGGAGAAATCACCGCTTACGGTGTGGACGACGCGGATCTGTACTTTCAGTACACCCGCAGCGAAGGCTGGAGCCTCGAAGAAGGCATTGTCAAGACCGGCTCCTTCAGCATCGACCAGGGCGTGGGCGTGCGCGCCGTCAGCGGTGAAAAAACCGCATTTGCCTATTCCGACGACATTTCCGAGGCCTCGCTGCTCGACGCCGCGCGCACCGTGCGCAGCATCTCGGCCGCCAGCCAGGCCGGCCGCGTGAAGACGCCCGCCCGCAAAATCGCCAGCAGCCGCTCGCTCTATCAGGACCTGGACCCGATTGCCACGCTGGACAGCACGGCCAAGGTCAAGCTGCTGGAAAAAGTCGAAAAGCTCGCCAAGGCCAAGGACCCGCGCATCGTGCAGGTGATGGCCGGGCTGGCCAGTGAATACGACGTGGTGATGGTGGCACGCGCCGACGGCACGCTGGCCGCCGATGTGCGCCCGCTGGTGCGTTTGAGCGTCACCGTGATTGCCGAGCAAAAAGGCCGGCGCGAGGTCGGTTCGGGCGGTGGCGGCGGCCGTTTTGGCCTGGCTTATTTTGACGACGCCCAGATTGGCCAGTATGTCGACGATGCGGTCAAGGCCGCGCTGACCAATCTGGACGCGCGCCCCGCACCGGCTGGCGAGATGACCGTGGTGCTCGGCTCGGGCTGGCCCGGCATTTTGTTGCATGAGGCAATTGGCCATGGGCTGGAAGGCGACTTCAACCGCAAGGGCTCCAGCGCGTTTTCGGGCCGCATTGGCCAGCGCGTGGCCGCCAAGGGCGTCACCGTGCTGGACGACGGCACGATTGCCGACCGCCGCGGCTCGCTCAATGTGGACGACGAAGGCCATGCCAGCCAGCGCAACGTGCTGATTGAGGACGGCATTTTGAAGGGCTACATCCAGGATTCGCTGAATGCGCGCCTGATGAAGGTCAAGCCCACCGGCAACGGCCGCCGCGAAAGCTACGCCCATGTGCCCATGCCGCGCATGACCAACACCTATATGCTGGGCGGCGACAAGGCGCCTGAAGAAATCGTGGCCAGCATCAAAAAAGGCCTGTACGCCACCAACTTCGGCGGCGGCCAGGTGGACATCACCAGCGGCAAGTTTGTGTTCTCGGCCAGCGAAGCCTTCTGGGTGGAAAACGGCAAGATTCTTTACCCCGTGAAGGGTGCGACGATTGTCGGCAACGGCCCCGATGCGCTGACCCGCGTCACCATGGTGGGCAATGACATGCAGCTGGACAGCGGCGTCGGCACCTGCGGCAAGGAAGGCCAGAGCGTGCCGGTGGGTGTGGGCCAGCCGACCTTGCGCATTGACGGGCTGACTGTCGGCGGAACGGCTTAAGCCCTTTTTTCGACCTGTGCTACATTCCAGCGTATGACTTCCGCGAAATTTTATTTTGCTTACTTTTGGTTCTCAAGCGCCACCGGCGGTAGAGAGATCTTCGCGTAAGCAGAAAAAACGCAACAAATCTCAAAAAACCGCCGGATGCCCGGCGGTTTTTTTTTGCCTCTTTCAACCGTGTTTTAGCCTGTATTGATTCCCTGAAATTGCCTGAAATTTAAAAAGGAAGCCCGTGATGAACGCCAAAGCCACCCCCGCCAGCAACGCCTGGTATGCGCACCCCGTCGACAAAACCAGCCAGACCGACGACGAACGCATCAAGGACATCACCGTGTTACCCCCTCCCGAGCATCTCATCCGCTTCTTCCCGATCCGCGGCACCGCCGTGGAGTCGCTGATCACCCAAACCCGCAAGGGCATTCACAACATCATCGCGGGCACGGACGACCGTCTGCTGGTGGTGATAGGCCCGTGCTCGATTCATGACCCCGCCGCCGCCATGGACTACGCGCGCCGTCTGGCCGAGCAACGTAAAAAATACGAAGGCACGCTGGAAATCGTGATGCGCGTCTACTTTGAAAAACCGCGCACCACCGTCGGCTGGAAAGGGCTGATCAACGACCCCTACCTCGACGAAACCTTTCGCATCGACGAAGGCCTGCGCATCGCGCGCCAGCTGCTGATCGACATCAACCGCCTGGGCCTGCCGGCGGGCAGCGAGTTCCTCGACGTGATTTCGCCGCAGTACATCGGCGACCTGATTGCCTGGGGCGCGATTGGCGCACGCACGACCGAAAGCCAGGTGCACCGCGAGCTGGCTTCTGGCCTGTCGGCGCCGATTGGCTTCAAGAACGGCACCGATGGCAACATCCGCATTGCCACCGACGCGATCCAGGCGGCGGCGCGCGGCCACCACTTTTTGTCGGTGCACAAGAACGGCCAGGTGGCGATTGTGCAAACCAACGGCAACAAGGATTGCCACGTGATCTTGCGCGGCGGCAAAACGCCCAATTACGACGCGGCCAGCGTGGCTGCGGCCTGCAAGGAGCTCCAGGCCTCCAAATTGCCCGCTACCCTGATGGTCGATTGCAGCCATGCCAACAGCTCCAAGCAGCACGAAAAGCAGGTTGACGTGGCGCGCGACATTGCCGGCCAGGTGGCCGGTGGTTCACGCAGCGTGTTTGGCCTGATGGTGGAAAGCCATTTGAACCCCGGTGCGCAGAAGTTCACGCCCGGCAAGGACGATGCCAAGGCGCTGGAGTACGGCAAAAGCATCACCGACGCCTGCCTGGGCTGGGGCGACTCGCTGGAGGTGCTGGAGTCCTTGTCCGCCGCGGTGCTGGCACGCCGGGCTAAAAAGTAAGCAGGTCGTCGGCGCTTGCGGGTTTCTGCGAATTGCCGATGCCCCCGCAAGCCGCCGAACATGGGTCACTCGCCAACCAGGAGCCCGCCATGCGCAGCCAAGTCAGTGTGACCTTCAAGGACAGCCCGCCCGTTCGGATGGACCTCAATGAAGTGCAGCCCATGCCGCACGACGTGGCAAGGGGGTGGCTGGACGAGCAGTTCACCCAGATGGGCTGCGAGCCCTTGCGGCCCACCGGCAAACTGCTGATGGCCGATAAGGTGCTCGTCATTGCCCAGGCGGCCGGCCCGGCCAAATTTGCCGAGGCCCCATGGGCGCAAGAATTTGCCCGCGCGGCCAGCGCGGCGCTGGCCAAGCCGGTGGTGCACATTGATGTGGCGGCGCTGAGCATCAGCTACTGAAAACCCGGATTTGCAAGTCTTTTAGGCTTCTAGCCCATACAGGGTGGGTGCAAAATGCTATTAATTTGGTAGCAATCTCAAGGCTTCAACGCCTCCAGCAGCCTGGCGTGGATGCCGCCAAAGCCGCCGTTGCTCATGCACAGCAAATGGTCGCCCGGCCGGGCGACGGCCTTGACCTGGGCCAGCAACTGGTCGATGTTGTCGGCCACTTGAGCCCGGTCACCCATGGGCACCAGGGCCGCGCGGGCGTCCCAGTCCAGGCCGCCGGCATGGCAAAAGGCCAGGTCGGCCTGCTCCAGGCTCCAGGGTAATTGCGCCGTCATGGTGCCCAGCTTCATGGTGTTGCTGCGCGGCTCGAAGATGGCCAGGATGCGCTGGCTGCCTTTGCCAACGCTTTGCAGCTGGCGGCGCAGGCCGTCCACGGTGGTGTGGATGGCGGTCGGGTGGTGGGCAAAGTCGTCGTACACCGTGATGTCGCCGCCGCCCTGACGAACCACACCGCGCACCTCCATGCGGCGCTTGACGTTCTGGAAGTCGGCCAGCGCCCGGGCCGCGACATCAGGCGCTACGCCCACATGTTCGGCCGCAGCGATCGCGGCCAGGGCGTTGAGCTGGTTGTGCACGCCGCTGATGCCCCAATGCACATGGGCCACGGTTTGGCCGGCCTTGAGCACGCTGAAGTCGTGCGGCTCGCCCTCGGCTGTGAAACCGCTCTGATTCATTGGGCTGCTGCCAAAGAGTACACGCTCACTCCAGTAGCCCTGGGCCAGCACGCGTTGCAGGCTTTCTTCGCCTGCGTTCACGACCAGGCGGCCTTGCGAGGGCACGGTGCGAACCAAGTGGTGAAACTGCCGCTCAATCGCCGCCAGGTCGTCGAAAATGTCGGCGTGGTCAAATTCCAGG
The DNA here is from genome assembly GCA_036506595.1 of Polaromonas sp. Lineage (GTDB taxonomy): Bacteria > Pseudomonadota > Gammaproteobacteria > Burkholderiales > Burkholderiaceae_C > Polaromonas. Next base: position 10,541 of record DASXRN010000212.1, read on the forward strand.
TTGTTCAAGATGGCCGTGCGCGGGCGGTAGTGCACAAATTTGCTGCGCTTGTCAAAAAACGCGGTGTCGTATTCGTCGGCTTCAATGACAAAGGTGTTGCCTTCGCCCAGACGGGCGGACACGCCGAAGTTGAGCGGCACGCCACCGACCAGGAAGCCGGGCTTGAGTCCCGCCTGCTCCAGCATCCAGGCCAGCATGGCGGTGGTGGTGGTTTTGCCGTGGGTGCCCGCCACGGCCAGCACATGGCGCGGGCCGGTGGCGTGGTGCGTCGGGTGGTGCAGCATATGGCCCGAAAGCCATTGCGGGCCGCTGGTGTAGGGCAGGCCGCTGTTCAAAATGGCTTCCATCAGGGGGTATTTCGGGCTGCCGTCGGCTTGGCGAGCCCGCGAAACCACGTTGCCGACCACAAACACGTCGGGTGCAAAGGCCAGTTGGTCGGCGCCATAGCCTTCAATCAGCTCAATCCCCAAACCGCGCAATTGGTCGCTCATGGGCGGGTAGACGCCGCTGTCGCAACCCGTCACCTTGTGGCCGGCCTCGCGGGCCAGCGCGGCCAAGCCTCCCATGAAGGTACCGCAAATTCCCAGAATATGTATGTGCATGGCTTCTATTCTAGGCAGGGCTTCCAGCGTGTCAGCAGCGTGAGTTGTTGATGTTTTGCCGGATTCTTAAGCTAAAAAGGCCACTAGCCCAATCGATACAGGCGCAAGTAGCTCCTGATTTAATAGCAAATTGTCGAATGGTGAACTTTAGGCGCCGCTGTGAACCCAATCTGGGCACAATCACCGCTTCACCACAAGGCGCTCATCAAGCCTGCCGACTTTGAACCCGAACACCCTTAAATCTGAAATTGCCGCCTCTGCCGCCGCGCTGGTCGTGGAGGAGGGGCTGGAATATGGCCCGGCCAAGCGCCGTGCCGTCAAGCAAATGACGCTGCCTGCGCGTACGGAACTGCCCGGCAATGACGAGCTGGAGGATGCGGTGCGCGAGTACATTGCGCTGTTTTGCGCCGACACCCAGCCCGCCGAACTGGCGGCCTTGCGCGAGCTGGCGCTGATCTGGATGGAGCGGCTGGCGCAATTCAGACCCTACCTGGCAGGCGCGGTCTGGCACGGCACGGCAACCAGGCTGTCCGATATTTATATCCAGCTGTTTTGTGACGACCCGAAATCGGCCGAGATTGCCTTGATTGAACACAATGTCGACTATGAGCCGCGCACCGTGACCGGTTTTACCGGTGGCAGCGTGGAGGCCCTGAGCCTGCGCAGCCTGTGCAAGCCCCTGAATGAAACAGTGGGTGTGCACCTGCTGGTGTATGACCACGACGACCTGCGCGGTGCCTTGCGGCCAGATGCCAAGGGCCGTACGCCGCGTGGCGACCTGGCGGCCGTGCAAAAATTGTTGTCTAACTCAATATCTTTGCCAATGCCTTTGGAGTCCGGGAAGTGAATCGCAGAACTATGTTGTATGGCGGCGCGGCCGCTGTGGCGGGCCTGGCCGGTGCCGGGGCGGCGTGGTGGAAATTTCAGCCGCATGAAGTCACGGCCAAGGCCGAGAATTCCGATGGGGCTGGCGGGGCCGAAGTCGCCAATGCGTTTTGGGGCCTGAGCTTTGACACGCCAGACGGCAAAAGCCTGGCCATGAGCAGCTTTCGCGGCAAGCCGCTGCTGGTGAATTTCTGGGCCACCTGGTGCCCGCCCTGCGTGGAAGAACTTCCTTTATTGGACTACTTCTATCAGGAAAATAAAGGCAAAAGCTGGCAAGTGCTGGGTTTGGCGGTAGACCAGCCCAGCGCGGTGCGCACCTGGCTGCAAACCCGGCCGCTGAATTTCCCAGTGGCCATGGCCGGCCTGGGCGGCACCGAGTTGAGCAAGTCGCTGGGCAACCTGGCGGGCGGCTTGCCTTTTTCGGTGGTGTTTGGTGCGGGCGGCGAGTTGCTTCACCGCAAGATTGGCAAGGTCCAGCCGGAAGACCTGGCACAGTGGCTGCAGCTTAAATAGTCTTTGCGCCTGACTCGAACGCTTTGACCTGCCGCTTCGGGCTTGAGGTACACTCTGCCCTTTCCGGCTTGGCCTGCTGGTTACTTTACGTAATAGTTGGCTAATAGGCGCTTTAAAGCGTAAAAGCAGAAAGTAAGTGGAAAAAGAAGGAAGATCGGTCGGCAGGCCAGCTTCCAGAATAATTGAAAACTGCGTGCTGAAGTCCTCGCGCCAGCATCTACCGTCGTTGGAGAGAACCCATGGATTTAAGAAAACTCAAGACCCTGATCGACCTCGTTTCAGAGTCCAATGTGTCTGAACTTGAGATTACCGAGGCCGAAGGCAAAGTACGCATCGTCAAATCCAGCGGCGCCCCCCTTGTGATGCAACAACCCGCAGTGGCCATGGTAGCAGCTCCCACGGCCAATGTGCCCGCAGCACCTGCCGTCGAGGCCGCGCCCGCTGCTCCCACCGGTCATGCCGTCAAGTCGCCCATGGTCGGCACCTTTTACCGCTCCTCCAGTCCCGGCGCCAAGCCCTTTGTCGAAGTCGGCAGCGTGGTCAAGGAGGGCGAGACGATCTGCATCATCGAAGCCATGAAGATTCTCAACGAGATCGAGGCCGACAAATCCGGCACCATCACCAAGATTCTTTCCGAGAACGGCCAGGCCGTGGAATACGGCCAACCCCTCTTCATGATTGAGTGATGCCGTCACGCCGGCCACCTCTGCCTTGCAGACCCTCCTACAGACTGACACACCCGACGCATGTTTAAAAAGATACTGATTGCCAATCGCGGAGAGATTGCCCTGCGAATCCAGCGCGCCTGCCGGGAGCTCGGCGTCAAGGCCGTGATGGTTTACTCAGAAGCGGACCGCGAGGCCAAGTACATCAAACTGGCGGACGAGGCGGTGTGCATTGGGCCGGCGTCTTCAAGCCAGAGCTACCTCAATATGCCGGCGATTATTTCGGCGGCCGAGGTCACCGACGCCGAGGCGATTCACCCCGGCTATGGTTTCCTCAGCGAAAACGCCGATTTTGCCGAGCGGGTTGAGCAAAGCGGCTTCAAGTTCATCGGCCCCACGCCAGACTCGATTCGCATCATGGGCGACAAGGTGTCGGCCAAGCAAACCATGATCAAGGCGGGCGTGCCCTGCGTGCCCGGCTCCGAAGGCGCCTTGCCCGACGACGCGGCCTTCATCAAGCGCACGGCCAAGCAGATTGGCTACCCGGTCATCATCAAGGCCGCAGGCGGCGGCGGTGGCCGCGGCATGCGCGTGGTGCACACCGAGGCGGCGCTGCTCAATGCGGTGCAGACCACCAAGGCCGAAGCGGGCGCTGCCTTTGGCAACCCCGAGGTCTACATGGAGAAATTCCTGCAGAACCCGCGCCACATCGAAATCCAGATCCTGGCCGACCAGCATAAAAACGCGGTCTGGCTGGGTGAGCGCGACTGCTCCATGCAGCGCCGCCACCAGAAAGTCATTGAAGAGGCGCCGGCGCCTGGTATTCCGCGCAAGCTGATTGAGCGAATCGGCGATCGCTGCGTGGCGGCCGTCAAGAAAATTGGTTATCGCAGCGCCGGTACCTTCGAATTTCTCTATGAAAACGGCGAGTTCTACTTCATCGAAATGAACACGCGCGTGCAGGTGGAGCACCCGGTGACGGAGTGGATCACGGGCATTGACATTGTGCGAACCCAGATCATGGTGGCGGCCGGTGAAAAGCTGCCCTTTGTCCAGCGCGACATCCAGCTCAAGGGCCATGCGATCGAATGCCGCATCAACGCGGAAGACCCCTACAAGTTCATTCCCTCGCCAGGGCGTATCACGACCTGGCACACACCGGGCGGGCCGGGCGTGCGGGTGGATTCGCATATTTATGCCAACTACTTTGTGCCGCCCAACTACGACTCGATGATTGGCAAGATCATTGTGCACGGCGACACGCGCGAGCAGGCGCTGGCCCGCATGGGGACGGCACTGGCTGAAACCGTGGTGGAAGGCATCAACACCAATATTCCGTTGCACCGCGAACTGATGGTGGACGCCAAGTTCATGGACGGTGGCACCAACATCCACTACCTGGAAGAGTGGCTGTCCAAACGTGCCCGTTAAATCCATTTCTACTTCAATGCGATATGTCGTTGCCCCGCCTTGCCGTGCTACAGCACTGTCTGCGGCGGAGCGCCTAATCTCGCACCGAATTAGCAATGGAATAAGAAGAGTCAGAAGAGTGGATGGGCCCGATGAGTATGTTTGAGCTGATTTTGCTGGCCCCTGTCGATGAAGTCGAGACGCTCAGCGACGCGCTGGATGCGCTGGACGCGCTCAGCGTGTCGGTGGAAGACGCCGATGCGCAGACGCCGGCCGAGCAGGCCTTGTTCGGCGAGCCCGGCATGCCGCCGCCCAAGGCCGGTTGGGAGCGTTCGCGCATGGTGTCGCTGTTTGCCAGCGAAGCCCTGGCGCGGGATGCCGCCTCGGTGCTGGCCGCCCAGGACTTTTTTGCCGGCTGCCAGCTGGTGGCGGTTCAGGCGGTGCCGGAGCAGGACTGGGTGCGGCTGACGCAATCGCAGTTCACCCCGGTTGAGATCACGCCCGAATTCTGGATCGTGCCGACCTGGCATGAACCCCCGGCACAGGCCAGGCAATTGATCCGGCTGGATCCGGGCCTGGCTTTTGGCACCGGCACCCATCCCACGACACGCATGTGCCTGCGCTGGATAGCCGGGCAAGGCGCTGCCGGCAAAACCCTGGGCCGCGTTCTCGATTACGGCTGCGGCTCAGGCATTCTGGCCATAGGTGCCGCCAAGTTTGGTGCGCCGGACGTCGATGCCGTCGATATTGACGAAGCGGCGGTCGAGTCCACCCGCGCCAACGCCGAGGCCAACCATGTGACCCTCAATGCCGGCCTGCCCGACAAGGCCGTCGGCAGCTATCAGACGGTGCTGGCCAATATTCTGGCAACGCCGCTCAAAGTGCTGGCACCGCTGCTCTGCGCGCATGTGGAAAAGGGCGGAAACCTGGTGCTTGCCGGCATTCTGGCGCGCCAGGCCGACGAGCTCAAGGCCGCTTATCAGCCCTTTTGCCAGCTTGAGGTGCATGACGAGGAAGACGGCTGGATTTTGATGACCGCGCGGCTTTGAGCGCGCCTCAAACCCTGCGTTTCCCCGTAGCGGCTTTCCCGGCCGCCACCCCTACAATACAGCGCTAAATGAGCCTGATAACGCGTTGCCCTGCCTGCGGCACGATGTTCAAAGTCGTGACCGATCAACTCAAAGTCTCGCAAGGCTGGGTGCGATGCGGGCAATGCGCCGAAGTGTTTGATGCGTCAATGAATCTGCTGCCGGGTGAGACGGCTTCGTTACCCCCTTCGGCCTTCGTAGCTGATGAAGTGCCCGTGGCTCCTCAAGCGTTACCGCAGTCGCGCAATGTTCAGGAGCCGGAGGCGCTGCCGCCACTTCCAAATCCAAATGCCCCCGCTGAACCCGAATGGGCCCCAGCCCGCTTGTTTGCAGACAGGGTGCCTCTGGTGCCTCTGGC
>DASXRN010000213.1:0-18891 GCA_036506595.1 Polaromonas sp.
CGTGGTGTCGAGCTGGTTGCTGGTGAGGTGCTGGACGATGTATTCCTCGCCAAACTTGTAGTTGTTGTAGGGCGAGGTGTACTGGTCAAACTCTTTTTTGGTCTGGCGGCCCAGGTTGCCCCGGTCCACCAGAAACAGCACGCGCTTGGCCCCGGCAAACTTGATGAGGCGGTAGATGAAGCTGATACTGGTAAAGGTCTTGCCGCTGCCGGTGGCCATCTGGATCAGGGCGCGGGGTTTGTTGGCTTTGAGGGAGGCTTCCAGGTTGCGGATGGCGATTTTTTGGGCGGGCCAGAGGCCGTCTTCTATCAGTAGCGGCATGCTTTGCAGACGGCTGAGGAAGGTGGCTGGGTCGTTGGCGGCGGGGGTCAGGTAGACGGGACGGGGCTCCTGCACCGAATGCCCCTCGACTGGCTCAGGCCGAACGGGGGTGGCCGGCCCGTCTTTCAGGAAGGTGGCCAGGGTGTCAGGCCGGTGGAAGGCAAACACGGCCCTGGCGCGGGGCTGGGGGTCCAACCCCTGGGTAAAGTGGGTCTCTATGCCGGTGGACTCGTAACTGAAGGGCAAAGGCCTGCGCCACGCGGGCAAGGTGGCGGGCAGGCCCTGGGCGTAGCGGGCGGATTGCACTTCGACACCCGTCAGCGTGCTGCCCTCTTTCTTGGCCTCGATCACGCCTGCGGCTTTACCGTCGATGTAGAGCAGGTAGTCGGCAAAACCATAGCCGGAGTTGAGCGGGAATTCGCGCAGGGCAACGCCACGGGCGGCATGAATATTGGCATCGTGCATGGTGCACACATGCCAACCGGCTTGCACCAGCAGCGTATCAATCGTTTTTCTGGCTTTCGCTTCTGGCGTCATTCGCCCTCCCTTGTGAGGCATTCTAGGGGAGCAGCGCGATTTGCACCTCCGCTGATTGCGCCAGGCAGCCAGGGCAGCGGTTAGCCGTGCCGGGTGGTAACTGACGCAGTCACTCGCATTCTGCAAGCCACCTGGACCTCAACCCAATGCGCTATTAAATTTGTAGCTACCAGCGCATAAGCTGATTGGGTTATTGGCATTTTTTATGCTTGAAAATGGCCAAAAATGAGTCCTGCAAGGTCCCCGGGCACGCTCCAGCGGTTTTGAAAGGCCATCTTTAGGCGCTGGCGGGGTTTTTAAGGCATTAAATAAGGCGTTAACCCAATAGATACGGGCGTAAGCAGCTATTAAAATAGTAGCAAAAAAAGCTGACCCCAGCGATGCCATGCCCAGCCTTTACAAACCCGAAACCAAAGCGCCAGAACTAAAACGCGTTCCACCCCTCATACTCCAAACCAAGGGTTAGTACCCATTAGCCCTGCGCTATCCGAGTCATTGAACCTATTGCTTAGCACTCTCTCAAACGGAGTGCTAATATTTGGCGCTAGAGAAAAGGAGTTCAGCTGTGTCGTTTGCTCTTTCCCCCCAGGCCCTGACCGCCACCCTTGCCGCCCCCGCTCCCAAAGCCGGTGCCGTGGCCGCCATCAATCCCTGGTCGCTGGTTCCCCCGCTGGGCAACCTGGACGCTTATATTTCGGCGGTCAACCGTTTGCCTATGCTCACTTTGGAGCAGGAACAGGAGTTTTCCAAAAAACTCAAGGAAAACAACGATCTTGACTCGGCCGGTAAGTTGGTGCTCTCTCACTTACGCCTGGTGGTATCGATTTCGCGGAAATACCTGGGCTATGGCCTGCCCCACGGCGATTTGATCCAGGAAGGCAACATTGGCCTGATGAAAGCCGTCAAACGCTTTGACCCCGAGCAGAACGTGCGCCTGGTGAGCTACGCCATTCACTGGATCAAGGCCGAAATTCATGAATACATCCTGAAAAACTGGCGCATGGTCAAGGTGGCCACCACCAAGGCCCAGCGCAAGCTGTTTTTCAACCTGCGCTCGATGAAGCAGGGTTTCAAGGACGATGCCGATGCGCTCACGCACCGCGACACGCTGACCGAGGGCCAGGTTGAGTCGATGGCGAAAACGCTGAATGTCAAGCGCGAGGAAGTCATCGAGATGGAGCAGCGCATGTCGGGCGGCGACGTGCTGCTGGACCCCAGCCCCAGCGACGACGGCGAAGATGCGTTTGGCCCGATTGCCTACCTGGCCGATGCCACGCAGGAGCCGACGGCCTTGATCGAGTCGCGCCAGCGCGACAACCTGGCCAGCGACGGCATCAGCACTGCGCTGCAGGAGCTGGACCCCCGCTCGCGCCGCATTGTGGAAGAGCGCTGGCTCAAAGTGAATGACGATGGCTCAGGCGGCATGACGCTGCACGACCTGGCGGCCGAATACAGCGTAAGTGCCGAGCGGATTCGCCAGATTGAGGTGGCGGCCATGAAAAAAATGAAAAAAGTGCTGGCGGCTTATGTCTAAGCCGCATTGTTGAGCTGATTCAGAGCTGATTCACACGAAAAAAAGGCCTGCCCCATCTGGGTGCAGGCCTTTTTCTTTGGGCAAGGCCCATCAGCTGTTTTTGAACAGCAGGCGAATGTCGGAGGCCAGGGTTTCCGCACCAGCGCCATAGCGGTTGTACAGCCGTAGGCGGCCCTTGGCGTCGAAGATGTAGCTGCCCGCCGAGTGGTCCATGCTGTAGCTGCCCGGCGTCTTGCCCTCGACTTTTTTGTAATAGACCTTGAAGTCTTTAGCGACTTCGGACAACTGGGCCGGCGTGGGGCGCAGCGCCAAAAACGCCGGGTCAAAATTACCCATATAGGCCTTGAGCAGCTCGGGCGTGTCGCGCTCGGGATCGACCGAAATGAAAATCACCTGCAGCTTGTCGCCATCGGGGCCCAGCAACTTCTTGACCTCTGCCAGCTCGGCCATGGAGGTCGGGCAGAAATCAGGGCACTGGGTGAAACCAAAAAACACCACCACCACCTTGCCGGCAAAGTCCTTGAGGCTGCGCACCTGGCCGTTGTGGTCGGCCAGCGTAAAGCCTTGCGCATAGTCGGCCCCCGTCAGGTCAACGCTATTGAACTGCGGTTTCGCCTCTGAACATGCCGTAAAAGTAGCCACACCGCCCACCAGCAAGGCGGCACCAGCAATTAATTTAATAGCATCGCGTTTATTGAGTTGCTTGGTTTTCATACGAGGTAATGGTCCAGCAGCAGGGCTGCAAATAAAACCGAAAGATGGATCAGTGAAAAACGGAAGGTCTTGCGCGCCAGTGCATCGGAATAATTGCGCCACAAACGCCAGCCGTACCAGCTAAAGCCGATGCTGAGCCCCACGGCAGCCGCCAGGTACAGCCAGCCGCTCATCTTGAAGATAAACGGCATCAGGCAGGCGGCAAACAGCACCAGCGTGTACAAAAACACCTGCAGCCGGGTGAACTCGTTGCCGTGCGTCACCGGCAGCATGGGCAGGCCCGACTTGCGGTAGTCTTCGACCCGGTACAGCGCCAGCGCCCAGAAATGCGGCGGTGTCCAGAGGAAAATGATCAAAAACAGAATCAGCGCTTCGGGCCCGACCGAACCCGTCATGGCGGCCCAGCCCAGCACCGGCGGCATGGCACCCGAGGCACCGCCTATCACAATGTTCTGCGGCGTGAGCGGCTTCAGGATCACCGTATAAACCACCGCGTAGCCGACAAAGGTGGCAAAGGTCAGCCACATGGTGAGCGGGTTGACCCACAGGTACAAAACCGCGGAACCGAGGGCGCACAGGCCGGCGGAAAACGCCAGCGTGAGCGGATTGCTGAGTTCGCCCTTGGCCGTGGGCCGCCAGGCGGTGCGCCGCATCTTCGCGTCAATCTGCTGCTCAACCAGGCAATTAAAGGCGGCGGCGGCACCGGCCACCAGCCAGATACCGGCACAGGCAATAAGGGCCAGCTTCACATCGGGCCAGCCCGGAATGCCGGGCACCGCCAGCACCATGCCAATGAGCGCGCAAAACACGATGAGCTGCACCACGCGCGGCTTGGTCAGCGCATAGAACTGCGCAAACTTTGACAGCGCGGGAGCGGCAGGCGCAGGGAGGACGGAAGGATCGGAGGGGTTCATGCGGACAATCTCGAAGCACTCAATTTTGACGCACTCACCGTCTCAAACGCGTTGCGGCTGGAAAAAACGACACCTGTGAGCACAATCACCAGCGCTGCAGCACCGCCGGTATGGGAAACCGCCGCCAGCAAAGGCCAGCCCAGCACCACATTGCCCAAGCCCGTGGCGGCTTGCAGCAAGGCCAGGCCCGCCAGCCATTGAGCCGAGCCGCGCAAGCCGGGCACGCGGTACAGCCGGGCCGCCAGCGCCAGCATGGCGGCAAACACCACATAGGCGCTCAGGCGGTGCGCATAGTGAATGGCCGTGAGCGCCTGAAAGCTGATATTTTCACCCTCATGGCCGGCGCCCAGTTCGCGCCACAGCGTGAAACCCTGGCTGAAGTCCATGGCGGGCCACAGCGAGTTCTGGCAGCCCGGGAAATCCGTGCAGGCCAGCACGGCGTAATTGGTGCTGACCCAGCCGCCGAGCGCAATTTGCAGCCACAGCAGCGCAAAGGTCAGCCCCACAAAAAAATGCGTTGTGCTGGGCAGGGCCACTGGCGACTGCTCGCCTTGCGCCTGGGCGTAGCGCACGGCTTGCGCCTTGAGCAAGGCCAGCAAAACCAGGCCGCCGAGCAGGTGCAGGGTCACAATAGCCGGGAACAGTTTCATGGTGACGGTGAGCGCGCCGAAGGCACCCTGCAGGCACACCCACAGCAGCGTAACGGTAGGCCACCACGGTGAAATGTGAGCGCGTTTGCGTTCCAGCCAACTGGTGATGGCGAGTGTCAGGATGAGCACCCCCACACCGGTGGCCAGGTAGCGATGAACCATCTCTATCCAGGCCTTGGAATGCGTCACCGGACCCGTGGGCATGGCGCTTTGGGCGGCATCGATATGCAGTTGCGCACCGAGCGGGCTGGCGCTGCCATAGCAGCCGGGCCAGTCGGGGCAACCCAGGCCGGAATCCGTCAGCCGGGTGAAGGCACCAAAAATCACCAGGTCAAAGGTCAAAAACAAGGTGAGCAAGGTCAGCACGCGCAGGCGCTGCGCCACCGACGCGTTTTTGTTGTGCAGCCAGACCCAGGCCAACGGCCCGAGCGCCACGGTCAGGCCCATGATCATCAGGCGCAGGGCCGGGCTCAGGTCGTAAAGGTTTTGCGCGTCCATGTCTAAAGAGAGCCAGTCATTGCCATGCGTGATGGGGTTCCATACCTGCAGGGGCCGCGGAACCGGCTTAGCCGGGCCGCAGGCGCAGCGGCCCCCCCGGGGGGCAGTGAAGTACACGCAGTGACGAGCGTGGGGGCCATATCTACCTTCCCTCTTTGTCCCAGCCGGCTGATGCGCGCAGCAAGCGGTCCAGGTCGCGCTTGGCCTTGGCGGCGGCGGCGGCGTCCATGTCGGCCGGAAAACGCATCATCCAGTTGCCCAGCGGATCGACCAGGTAGAGGTGGTCCTGCAAGCGCTGGCCCGCTGCGGGTTCCAGCCACTGCGCCAGTGCAGCAGGCGCCACGCGCAGCACCGTGGAGGCGGTCAGCGCGGGTTGCAGGGCAGCGGGCACCGCCGCTTCATCGTTGATCAGCCAGACGCGGTCCAGCCGTTCTTTTTCCTTGCCCAGCGACTCGCGCAGCTGCCGCTGGAAATACAGGTTGCGCTCGCAGCGGGCATCACAGGCGCCACCGGCCACGCTGAGCAGCAACCACTGATCTTTCAGTGCCGCCAGTTCGCCGCTGCGGCCGTCCAGGGTCTGGGTGGCCATCGCGGGCAAGGGGCGTTGCGGGTCTATCAGCTCGCCGAAATTGCGGCGCCCCTCGGGGCGAATCACGTAATAGGTGAAGTAGGACGCGATCACCGGCGCCGCGCAAACCAGCAGCACGGCCAGCAGTTTCCAGCGGCCTGCCACGGCGTTGGGCGACTTGGCGCTGGCAGAGTCCAGCATGGGCATCGCATGCACCGTCAGGCCCAGCGGCTGGTCTTGCGCCGGGGCTGGGGCAGCGCTGCGGGGCGAAGTTGATTGGGAGTTGTCGTTTGTCACTGCAGTTGATAGCGGCTTTAAGTAGCTTTTGTTAGCTTTAAGTAGATGACTTGGCGCGTAATCGGGTACGCAGAGGAAGAATCAGTTGAAACCAGACATACAGCACCAGCACCAGGGCGCACAACCCAAACCACTGGAAGGCATAGCCATAGTGTTTGTCCACCCCCAGATTCGGTGCCGCCCAGTCGCGCAGCAGGCCTTCGCTGGGCGCGCCGGTTTGCAGCAGCACGCCATTGGGCAAGGGCAAAGCGGTTTCGGCGCGGAAAGCATCCAGATCCAGATTTTGCCGGATAGGCCCCAAGTCCGCACCCTTGAACTCATAGAGCTTGGACGGCGGCGGGGCAATACGGCCCGTTACGCTCACCAGCCCGGCAGGCGTCAACACCTGGGGTAGATGGGTGCGGTCCGTGAAGTCGCGCGGCACCCAGCCACGCTGCACCAGAATCACCTGCTTGCTGCCCTGCAGGGCCAGCGGCGTCAGCACCCAGAAGCCGGTCTTGCCGCCCATGGGGCGGTTGTCCAGGTATACCGTGTGCGCCGGCTGCCAGACGCCTTGAACGGCCACCGGCCTGTGCACCTCGCTCGCTATGTTTTTAATAGCCACCAACGCCTGCGTGTCAAGGGCCGAAAGCTTTTTTTGCGACTCAACGGCGGCCTGCAGCGCTTCTTTCTGCGCAGCGCGGCGCAGCTGCCACTGGCCCAGTGAAAACGTTGTTCCGGCCACCAGCAAAGCGGCCAGCGTAACGAGCCAAAACCGGCCAGATCGGAGTGGGCGCAAAGCGGCTGTCATGGACGGATAATCCTGCTCATGACTTCTTACCTTGTTGCACTGGCATTTATCGCCATCATCGCCAGCCTGGCCTCCGCGCTCTTCTTCATGCTCAAAGACGGCGCCGACGGCAAACGCAAAACCAGCAACATGGCGCGCGCCCTGGCGTTCCGTGTCGGCTTTTCGGTGTTGCTGTTTATCTGCATTTTGATTGCGTGGAAACTCGGTTACATACAGCCAACCGGTATCCCGGTCGGAAAATAAAAAACATAAGGATCAAAGACAAAGGCCGCTCAATGCGGCCTTTTGTTTTTATTGTCGCGACTCGGCACAGCGAGCGGAAAGGTTTCAGGGCGCTGCCCAACAACGCCGTGCCCCCCCGCGCGCAAGCAGCCCCTTAAAAATTGCGCCTTACAGCCAGTAAACGAGGGTGTAAAGGCCCAGCCACACCACGTCCACAAAGTGCCAGTACCAGGCCGCGCCTTCAAAGCCGAAATGCTTCTCGGGCGTGAAATGGCCCTTCTGCAGGCGCAGGGTAATGAACAGCAGCATCAACATGCCGACAAACACGTGAAAGCCGTGAAAGCCCGTCAGCATGAAAAAGGTGGAGCCGTAGACGCCTGACGAGAGCTTGAGGTTCAACTCCGAATAGGCATGGAAGTATTCGTAGCCCTGCACGCCCAGGAAGATGATGCCCAGCAGCACCGTCGCCCACATGAAGGCAATGGTCTTGCCGCGATGATTCTCGCGCAGCGCGTGGTGGGCAACGGTCAGCGTCATGCCGGAGGTCAGCAGCAGCGCGGTGTTAATGGTGGGCAGCCAGAACGGCGTCATGGTCGTGAACGGCTCGATGATGTCGGCGGGCGAGGCGGTCACACCCGCGGCAAGGGTGGGCCAAACCGCCTTGAAATTGGGCCAGAGCAAGGCGTTGTCCAGGCTTCCCAGGGCCGGCACCGAATGCGCTCGCGCCCACCAGAGTGCCGTGAAGAAGGCACCGAAGAACATCACTTCGGAGAAAATGAACCAGCTCATGCTCCAGCGGAAAGACAGATCGATCTTGTAGCCGTACAGGCCACCTTCGCTTTCAGCAATGGAATCGCCAAACCACTGGTACAAGGTAACCAGCCACCAGACCATGCCGAAGGCCACCGACCAGGCGCCCCAGCCCGCGCCGTTGATCCACTGGCCAGCACCCAGAATGACAAAAAACAGGCCAATGGCCGCCATCACCGGATGGCGGGAAGGGGCTGGCACGAAGTAGTAAGGGGTTGCCCCGTGGGTTGCAGATGACATCGCTCGACTCCTGTTTTTCTCTCGAATTTCCAACAATTTTCTAATTCAAATGGTGATGGGTTTTGGCGGCCCGCTAGGCTAGCGCGCAACCATCCAGTTCACCAGCAGCACCAAGGCCACCACAAATATAAAAACCCCGACCAGAGCCACCGCAATGATATGCAGCGGATTCAGGTTCTTGACGTCTTCTTCGTAGTCACCGCGCGTGCGCAAGCCCACAAAAGACCAGGCCACCGCCTTGACGGTACGCCAAAGAGACTTTTTGGGAGGGCTGGCAGCCATGCTCACGCCCCCGCCTGCTTGCCGGGCACCGCTGTCGCCGTAGCGGCTTTGCTCGTGTCCGGTGCAGCCGGTGTCTTGCCGCCCACTTCAAAAAAAGTGTAGGACAGCGTGATGGTGCTCACGTCTTTGGACAGCTTGGGATCAATCACGAAAGCCACGGGCCACTGCTTTTTCTCACCGGGTGCCAAGGTGTACTGGCTGAAGCAGAAACACTCCAGCTTGTTGAAATGCGCGCCCGCCTGAGCCGGTGCATAGCTGGGAATGGCCTGCGCAGACATGGTGCGGTTCTGCACGTTCTGAAACTCGTACATCACCGTGTTCAATTCGCCAGGGTGTACCTGCAAGGAGTTTTGGGCAGGCTTGAAGTGCCAGGGGCCACGCGAATTGGCATCAAACTCCACCGTGATGGTGCGGCTCAGGTCCACCTGCGTATTGGCCGGAAGCTGGGGTGTGGCACCGGGGATTTGCCGGTCGGAAAGGGCCAGCACGTTGATGCCGGTCATCTCGCAAATCGCCTTGTAAATGGGCACCAGCGCGTAGCCGAAGGCAAACATGCCGAGCACGATCACGCCCAGCTTGCCTACCATCTTGAAGTTTTCGCGTTGGAGCCGCATCACCATACTGCCTGATTTATGCCTGGTTTAGTGGCTCAAAAAAACCATCTTGGCCATGAAGCCGGCGAAAAAGACGAGCGCGACCGATGCCAGAATCAGCGCCAGCCGCAGGTTATTTTTCTTTTGCTCAGGTGTCATGATGTAGATGCCGCTTGATGCTTAACGATGGACTCAGCCAATCACGCGGGTTGCCGTGGCATCCAGCGTGGGTGGGGTTTCAAAGGTGTGAAAAGGCGCGGGCGATGGGATTTCCCATTCCAGGCCTTCAGCGCCCTTGCCGCCTTCATCCACCCAGGGGTTCTGCTTGGCGGGTGCGCCTATGCCGCGCATCGTGGGCACGACGATGAACAGGAAGAAATACACCTGTGCAATACCAAAGAAGAAGGCGCCCACGCTGGCCACCGCATTGAAATCGGCAAACTGCATCGGGTAGTCGGCGTAGCGACGCGGCATGCCGGCCAGGCCCAAAAAGTGCATCGGGAAGAAGGTCACGTTGAAGGAAATCAGCGACCACCAGAAATGGATCTTGCCGCGGGTTTCGTTGTACATGACGCCGGTCCACTTGGGCGACCAGTAGTAGTAACCGGCAAACAGGGCATAGAGGGAACCCGCCACCAGCACATAGTGGAAGTGGGCCACCACATAGTAGGTGTCCTGCAGCTGGGTATCGATCGGTGCGACCGACAGGATCACGCCGGTCAGGCCACCGATGGTGAACACAAAGATGAAGCCCACGGCAAAGAGCATGGGGGTCTCGAACGTCATCGAGCCCTTCCACATGGTGGCGATCCAGTTAAATACCTTCACGCCCGTGGGTACGGCGATCAGCATGGTCGAGTACATGAAGAACAGCTGGCCCGTGACCGGCATGCCGGTGGTGAACATGTGGTGTGCCCACACCACAAAGCTCAGGATGGCGATGGAGCCGGTGGCATACACCATGGAGGCATAGCCGAACAGGCGCTTGCGCGCGAACGCGGGAATGATCTGGCTGATGATGCCGAAGGCCGGCAAGATCATGATGTACACCTCGGGGTGACCGAAGAACCAGAAGATATGCTGGTACATCACCGGGTCACCGCCGCCGGCAGGGTTGAAGAAGCTGGTGCCGAAGTGGCGGTCCGTCAGCGTCATGGTGATGGCGCCGGCCAGCACGGGCATCACGGCGATCAGCAGGTAGGCCGTAATCAGCCAGGTCCAGCAGAACATGGGCATCTTCATCAGGGTCATGCCGGGAGCGCGCATGTTCAGGATGGTCACGATGATGTTGATCGAGCCCATGATGGACGAGGCGCCCAGGATGTGCATGGCAAAAATGCCGGCGTCCATGGACGGGCCCATTTGCAGCGTCAGCGGCGCATACAGCGTCCAGCCCGCAGCGGGCGCGCCGCCTGGCATGAAAAAGGAGCCGGCCAGCATCAGGCCGGCGGGAATCAGCAGCCAGAAGCTGAAGTTGTTCATGCGCGCAAAGGCCATGTCGGAAGCACCGATTTGCAGCGGAATCATCCAGTTCGCAAAGCCCACGAAAGCCGGCATGATGGCACCGAACACCATGATCAGGCCGTGCATGGTGGTGAGCTGGTTGAACAGCTCGGGGTTGACCAGTTGCAGGCCGGGCTGGAACAGCTCGGCACGAATCATCAGCGCCAGCACGCCGCCAAACATCAACATGAAAAAGCTGAACAGCAGGTACAGCGTGCCAATGTCTTTGTGGTTGGTGGCATACACCCAGCGACGCCAGCCCGTCGGGGCATGGTGGTCGTGGTCATCATGCGCGTGATCGGGATGGTCTAGAACTGCACTCATCTTGGCTTCCTTTGGTGGCTTCTTTGCTGGCTTGCGCCTATGGCTTTGTCTTTGCGACTAACGCCAGGTGCTGGCGTCAGCTTATGAATCTGCGGGGGTGATGAACCGGCTTATTTACGCGCGGCCAGCACTGCGGCGGGCTGAACGAGCTGGCCAGTCTGGTTGGACCAGTTGTTTTTTGTGTAGCTGATCACTGCGGCCAGGTCGGTGTCGCTCAGCGCCTTCCACGAAGGCATGGCGCCACCGGCAGCACCGTTGAGCACAATCTGGATTTGCTTGTTGTGGTCCGCATCCAGCACGACGGCAGAGCCGTCCAGCGGCTTGATCGGGCCTGCGCCCTTGCCGTTGGCCTGGTGGCAGGCGGCGCAGTTGGCCGCATAAACTTTTTCGCCCCTGGCCTTGAGATCAACCAGCGTCCAGACCTTGGTCGGATCATCGGCCTTGGCGGCAGCTTCCTTGGCCTTGACGCCCACCCATTTGGTGTAGTCTTCTGCGGAAACCACTTTCACGTGAATCGGCATGTAGGCATGTTCTTTGCCGCACAGCTCGGCGCACTGGCCGTAGTAGTCACCGATTTTTTCGGCACGGAACCAGGTGTCGCGCACAAAACCCGGAATCGCATCCTGCTTGACGCCGAAGGCCGGCACCATGAAGGCATGGATCACGTCGTTGGCGGTGGTGATGATGCGAACTTTCTTGTTGACCGGCACCACCATCGGGTTGTCCACCTTGAGCAGGTAGTTGTCGGGCGCTTCGCCGGCTTTCGGGCCGCCCCGGTCAGACATTTCACGGTGCGCGGCGTCGAGCGTGGAGACAAAACCTATGCCCTCGCCTTCGCCCTTGATGTAGTCGTAACCCCATTTCCACTGAATGCCCGTGGCCTTGATGGTGAGGTCGGCGCTGGTCGTGTCTTTCTGGGCCACCAGCACTTTGGTGGCGGGCAGGGCCATGGCGATGACGATGACGAAGGGAACGATGGTCCAGGCGATTTCAACGGCGGTGGACTCATGGAAGTTGGCCGACTTGTGGCCCACCGACTTGCGGTGCTTCCAGATGGAATAGAACATCACGGCAAACACGGCCACAAAAATCACGAGGCAGATGGCCATCATGAACCAGTGCAGCCATTGCTGCTCTTCGGCGATTTTGGTGACTGCAGGGTGCAGGTTGAGCTGATTGACTGCCGGGCCACCGGGCAAATCATTGACGGCGTAAGCAGCGGTGCTGAGCCAGGCGGCCGCAGATCCCAGAATTGCGCCTGCATGCTGCATGCCAAGCCGTGTCATTTTGCTCATGGTGTTGCTTACGTTCATCGTGATCACTTTTATTGCTTCAATTACCGACCAAATTAACCGGCTGATTATAAAGTTAGCGGCGGGTCACCCCGCCCCCCCTCAAGCTCACTCAAGACTTTCAGGACATCTATTCTCAACAGGCCCGCAGCGCCAAGCGGATCTCGCGGGCCAGTGCCGGCCGCAACTCAGGTCGCACATGCCGCCCCACCCGCACAGATCGCCCCTGGCCCGACACCTCAATCAGCGAGCCATCTCCGTCCTTGGGTTCAATCCGGACCCACTCCCGGTTGAATTCCTCCCGCTGCGTGCGCCCTGCTGTTTCCAGCTCAACCACCAGCTGCCCATCCTGCAGGACGATTTTCTCACCGTCCCCCGCATGGCGGGCATACACCAGAAAGGCAGCACCCACTGCCATCAGCTCCAGCCACGCATACGGCATCACCATGGTGGCACCCTGCAACCAGAAAAATGTCGCAATCCCCAGCGACACCATGCACAGCGACACGTAAAGCCACCCCAGTTGGGCTGGCGTAATGGAGCAATGACGCTTGAGAAGCCACTGCACAGCCCCATGGCTGTGACTGCCCTGCACGGGCAAGGGGGCCAAACGAAACGCTGGTGGTATTGGCTGCGACATGTGGCAACCCTCAAAAACTGCGACCAATACCCGGCATTGGCCGCATGAGGCTTGGAAACATACCCAAAATTCAGCTGGCAATTGTAGCCCTGTTTATCCCGTACAAGCCCGCTCGCAAGGGCAGGTCTGAGCACCCGCCCGGCGCCGGCAATCCAGTTTCATTCAGATAGTCAGCGGCGGCCTGCTCGGTTCAGACTCTGCACCCCCATCCGCGGACATCAACCAACAGGGAATCCTTATATTCACCGGAAAAACAGCAAGCGGGTGACAAACGTATGGTCGGCCTCCGCCGCCATCAGGGCGACCAGCACCAGCAGACACAGCGGTGGCAGCAAAATGGCGCAGACCAGCGCCAGCCGCTCCCAAGCCATGTGCATGAAGACCGCGACAATCAGGCCGGCCTTCATCAGCATGAAGATCAGGATCAAGCTCCAGCACAGATAACCCACGACGCGGAAATAGGCCACCAGGTAGGGCAACGTGCTGAGCACGAACAGTATTTCCCAAACTTTGAGTAGAGGCTGATCGGATGTTGTTGGCCGCTGGATTGCCCGCCTGCATCACACGCAGGGCATACAAGGCCTGCCTGGCCCATAGCTGAACCCCCAAAAAAGCCCAGGTGCAAGCACCACCCGCCAGCAGGGCCGCGATGCCGACCGTGGTGATGCCGATCAGCCAGCGCTCCAGCTGGCGGTTCTCGGGCTCATAGGCGGCGCGGCGGCCTTCGCGGTGGCGATAACGCAGCAGGATATAGACGAAGAAAAGAATGATGACAACAAAAAAAGCCAGTCATGACCACCGTGATCATCAGCGTATCGTCCATCTGCTGCCAGTTCGAGGCCAGCGGTGTCGTCCACCAGGGACTGATCAGGTGAAACAGCACCGAGCCGATGACAATGACGATGGGCGTGACAGCCATGAGCATGTGGGGCCTCTTGCTTCACCGTTGACGCCCTGCCCCCTGTCGCTCCAGCTTCCAGTACAGGAGTGCCGCCGCCACCCCGAAGATCAGATGAATTACCAGCGTTGCCGCGCCGCGCCATGCGACGAACCACGGGAAAAAGTGAACCATGCCGTAAAAGTTCAGCAGGTACAGGACCGCGCCGAACACCGCGCCGACCAGCGCCACCACGCCTAGACCCGAATCCCCGCGGAACGGCGCGATGATGGCCGCAAGCACCAGACCGAAGACGATGCCCAGCACATAGTGCGCCACCAGCGCCACCGCCACGACCTGAAGGCTGAAATCTGACGATTGCAGCACGCCTGGCCCCATCACCATGGCGGCAATCATGTGCGAGGCCGCCCACGGACTGCCGCTGCTGACCAGGGTCGACCAGAACAGTTCCAGCACCATCAGGATGGCGCCCGCAGCAAGCCCGGCGACCGCCGCGGCAGGCCAGTCCGGCAGGGGGTGCCCGCGGTACGAATGCATGTGAAGGTCCATGATTACCTCCCTCAAATCTGGACAATGCTCTCGTGCCGAAAGACAGGCACGCGTGTCAGTGCTTCAGGGGAACACCGGGGTGTCCGGATCCTCGCCTTCAAAGCGCGCTTCCGGATGCGAAGCCTGCAGCAGGGCTTCGATCTCCTTGACCTGCAAACTCGGCACATCCACCATCAGCAGGATTTGCCCCTGCTCGACGGCAGCCTCAAAGCGCTTGAGACGGTGGCTCGGCACGGACACGCCAATCATGCTTGAGGACCAGGCGCCAAACAAGGCGCCCAGCCCGCCCAGCACGGCCACCACGCCCCACTGCAATGAATCGATCCCGAGGGGGTAATACATGGCGACCAGCAGGCCCGCTGCAATGCCCAGCGTGCCGCCGATCAGCAGACCCGCCTCGGCCGCGTAAATCACGTCCGTCGTCTGCAAGACATTGGCGGGATGGAGTCCGGACAGGTTCACGCCTTCACGTCCGGCACAGTGAATATGCTGTACCGGCACGCGCGCCAGCAGCAGTTCATCCACCGCCCGTCGGGCACTCTCCACATCCGGTATCAGCCAGTAAATGCGTCTGCTCATAACACCCCCTCTCATCACAGCTTGTGACCACAGGACATAGAACAAAAACACAATGAACTTATACACCTGCGAAAACGCAGGCGCAAGTTGTAACTTGCCTCAGGGCGCGTGACCGGGCGGCCAAGCAGCCCCAGAAGCAAGCGCGGAAAAACTCAGGGCTTGTCCCGCTTGTCATGCAGCATGGCCCGCATGTCCTGAACCGAGACCGCACTGAGCGCGCTCACCTTGATTTTGGGTGGCGCTTTCAGCGCGTGGCCGTAAATGACTTCAAACGTGAGCGACAGACGGCCATCGTCACCGACGGCCAGTTGCCTGGCGAGCGCCTGCTCCAGCCGCGCCTTCCAGGCCCGGCCGCGCAAGGCGGGAAAGCGTGCCGGATGGAAGTTGCGCCCCAGCTCGGCAAGCTCCTGGAGCAAGCGCGCCGGTGTTTCAAAGGTCAGCGTGATGCGCTCCATGTCCATCACCGGTTCGGCAAAACCGGTTTGCACCAGCATGTCGCCCCAATCGTGCATGTCGGTCAGCTCATGGCCTGCCGGCGGCCAGCCCAGCTGCGCGTAGACCTCGCGCAATTCCCTTGCAGTGTCGGGCCCCAGGCATGAAAACATCAGAAAGCCGCCCACCTTCAGGGCTTGGTGCCAGCCGGCCAGCAGGGCTTGCGGGTCGGCCGATTCATGCAAGGCCATGTTCGCCCACAACATGTCCACACTGGCCGGGGGGGCCGCCTCAAAGCGCGTGGTGGCAGCCATCCATTGCTTGGGGCTCCACCATGGTTTTGCTATATTTTTAATAGCTGCCTGCACCCGTTCCGCCTGGGCTTCAACCACAAAACATGTTGAATTCGGGTAGATTTTTGCCAGCTGCGCGTGCGCCTGCAGGCCGCCGCGCAAAGCCCCCCAATGCGCCCAGGCCTGCGGCTGCAGCTTGATCCACTGCAGCCTGTCCTGCATGCGGCGCGCCACCTCTTCATGCAGCCAGGGCGAGGCCAGCGGCGCGGCGCGCTGCCACCGGCTAACGGCGATCGGATCAAGCGTGGGGGGGCGCTGGGAGGTCATTGAGGCAATACGGTTCGGGGAGCAGTTCGGGCAAGGTAGGCGAGTATATTGACACGGTGTTCACACGCTTGCTTTCATCCGGTTTATCCCTGCCACGGCTGCCCGGCCTTGCCAGCCAGTGCGCCGTCTGCCGCAGCTGGCCTGCGCGCCAGGTGTGCCAGCCTTGCCTGGCGCGTTTTGCACCGGTACAGCGCCGCTGCGCCGGCTGCGCGCTGGCCTTGCCGGCCGACCTCTCCATGGGCCTGAGGACCGACCCCGGCCTGTGCGCCGCTTGCGTGCGCCAGCGGCCACCGCTGGACCGCGCGCTGGCGGCGCTGCCCTATGCCTACCCATGGTCCACCCTGATTGCCGACTACAAGTTTGCCGAGCAGCCGGGCTGGGCCGCTTTTTTTGCCAGCCTGCTGCTCAAGACAGCTGGCGTGCAGCAGGCGTTCAGCGATCTGGCGGCCCAAGACTGGATTGTTCCCATGCCGCTCTCGGCAGAGCGCCTGCAGACGCGCGGATTCAACCAGGCCTGGGAGCTGGCCAGCGCACTGGCCCGGCAATCCCGCACCGCAGCCCAGGCCGATGCCCGGCTGCTGCTGCGCATCAGGCACACCCGTCCGCAAAGCCAGCTCAAGCGCGAGGCGCGGCTGGCCAATGTGAAAGGCGCTTTTCTGGTTGACCCACTGCGCGTTGCCGGGCTGGACGGCCGGCGCGTGCTGCTGGTGGATGACGTGATGACCAGCGGCGCGTCGCTCTGTACAGCGGCTGAGGCACTGCGGCAGGCTGGTGCGGCACACGTCACGGCCGTGGTACTGGCCCGGACTCAGTAGGCCCCCACTTTCGCTCACTGCGTGTAGCTCTCTGCCCCCCGAGGGGGCTAATTTTCCTTGGGGCGGCCCGGCGGAAAATTGTCGGCCCCCACGCTTTTCACTGCGTGTAATGCGTCGCTCTCTCAAGCCTGCGAGCGACAATCCTGCCATGTTCAATATCGTCCTCGTCGAACCCGAAATTCCGCCCAATACCGGGAATGTGATCCGCCTGGCGGCCAACACCGGCTGTCGCCTGCACCTGGTGGAGCCGCTGGGCTTTTCGATGGACGACAAGCACATGCGGCGCGCCGGGCTGGACTATCACGAGTACGCCCAGGTGCTGCGCCATGCCAGCTGGCAGGCGCTGCTGGACAGCCAGCAGCCCCCGGCCGATCGGCTTTTTGCCATGACGACACAGGGCTCGCAGAGTTTGTACGACATGCATTTTTTGCCCGGTGACTGGCTGGTGTTTGGCGCTGAAACCCGCGGCCTGGCAGCCGCAGTCAGGGAGTCATTCCCGGCGGCGCAGCGCCTGAAAGTACCCATGCAGCCGGGCCAGCGCAGCCTCAACCTGTCCAACGCCGTGGCCGTCACGGTCTTTGAGGCCTGGCGGCAAAACGGCTTTGGCGGCTCGTCCAACCCGCCCAAAACCACTTGATCAGCCCCCAGTTAGCCGGTCGCACCTGTTGTTTTTGCACCAACAGTCCTCATCGGGACTCGTCCGGCTTTTCAAAACTCAGGGAAAACCCTATAGTCTGGGTTCTTAATGCGCAGGAATGCCTTTACCCGGCCTGACCGGCGCAGTCTTCCCCATTCATCCGGTCCACAAGACTGGCAGGCGCACAAAGTGAACATGGTCATCCGGCGTATTTTTGGCGTTTCAGCTTTCAGGTCTTCCACAGCGGCAAGAACGCCGCACCGCTTGCCTATCGAGCAGATCCGGCACAGCCTGCAGACGCTATTGCATGACTGCAAGGACATGCGCACGCAACGCGTCATCTACCAGATCAATATCGCCCAGACGGCGGCCGACCTGTGGCTGCTGCGCAGCGACCTGCACCAGTGCATTGCCCAGCTGCACAGCCAGGCCGAGGCGGCCAAGCGCATCAACAGTCTGATCAATGTCTTTGAAGGCTGGGTGCCGGCCAGCCAGTTGGCGCGCATTTAAAGCGCCAAGCCGGCTCAGGGGTAGCGCCGCACCAGCGATTCGGCCACGCACACCGGCTTGGCCGCACCTTCGCGCTCCACCGTCACCTCCCAGGTCATCTGCATGCCGCCATTGTCAATCGGCTCGGCGGCCAGCAGCTTCATGCGGGCGCGCAGGCGACTGCCCACCGGCACAGGTGCCGTGAAGCGCACCTTGTTCAGGCCGTAATTCACGCCCATCCGTGAGCCGGTGATCTCGAACGAGGACTCAAAAAACCGGGGAATCAGCGACAGCGTCAGAAAACCATGCGCAATCGGCCCGCCAAACGGTCCGGCACGGGCTTTTTCAGGGTCCACATGAATCCACTGGTGGTCGCCCGTGGCCTCGGCAAACAGGTTGACCTGCTGCTGCGTGATGGTGGTCCAGTCGCTGACAGCGACCTCCTGACCGGTGCAGGCGGCCAGCTCGGCAATGGTTTTAAAGGTTTTCATAAATTTGTGGGGACTTCTAGAAATTCGATTATCGGGATGCAGGGCAAGGCGCACGGAGCGCAGGACACCGGAATGCACTTGTGTGCATGAGGATTCCGAGCACCGCGCAACGCGGCCATGCGCCCGAGAATCGGATTTATGGAAGTTCCCTCATGCATCCAGCCACTGGCAGATGGCCTGCCACTGTTCCAGGTCCTTTTCAACCCGGCCGGGGGTGACGTCAAACAGCGTCAGGCCGCGTGCCGCCAGGTGGATGTAGTTTTGCGTGTCGCGCACATGGCCCAGCACCGGCAAACCGAGGCCGTCCACAAACTCACGCAGCTTGTCGGCCGCAATCGTGCGCGAATCGACCCGCATGCCCACTATGCCCACCTGCAGCTTGCCGGCATGGCGGTGCTCGGCCAGTTCGTCCAGAAAACTGCGCGTGGCAAAGATGTCGAACACGCTGGGCTGCAGCGGCACGATCACCTTGTCCGCCAGTTTGATCACGTCCCTGAAGCGCCAGCCGTGCAAGCCGCCGGGCGTGTCCAGCACCACATGCGTCGTGCCCCGGGGTGGTTTGACAATCAGGTCGGCGTTCACGTCCCAGGTTGCAATGGGCCGGGCAGGCGGCGGGCGCAAACCCAGCCACAGCTTGGAGGACTGCTGCCTG
>DASXRN010000214.1:0-5500 GCA_036506595.1 Polaromonas sp.
GTCTTACCGAACCAAATATCGCGTTCCTTGTTGCCGGTGATGACGGTGATGAGCCATTGCAACACCCGGAATTTGAATCAGTCGATTTTTTGAAATTTACGAGTTTTGCCGTGAAATAGAGAAAAATGGCGTCAGATTGAAACTAAATGATGAGTCTGCGATCCAGCCCCGGGGTCAACCAGCGCGGGAATTTTGTTGCCCCCGACCTTCAGCAGCTTGGCGTTTGCCCAAGCTCCGCATCGAACTTGCAACAACGATCCACGGAAGCTGTTCGCAAAGTGGGGCCTGTTTGCTGGTTCATTATTCATCAGATAGTTTTAACTTTTGTTAACATGGTTGTCGCCTCTAATGTTTACTTTAATGTTGTAAATACTTGATGAAGGAGACATACCCGTGAGAATTTCAATATCCTGGCTTGGCAGGTTCAAGATCATCAGCCTTATGCCGGCATGGATCGCCCCGCTTCTGCTGGCCTGCACCGCGGCCTCTGCGGAGCCACTTCGTATTGCAGGGAACTTTCCGGCGAATCATTCGAGCAGCCTGGCGATGGCCGAGTTCAAGCTGGATGTCGAAAAGGCCTCCACAGGGGAACTCCAGATTGAGGTCTTTCCGGCAATGCAATTGGGCAGTGCGCAAGACAATGTGGATCAGGTGCGTAGCGGAAAACTGTTCATGACCTGGATTTCGACGGCCTACCTGTCGCGCACGGTCCCTGAACTGTCAGTGCTGAGCATTCCGTTTCTGTTTACGGACCGCCAGGTCGCCTTCAAGGTCGTTGACGGCAAGGTTGGGGCTATGCTTGGCAGCAGGTTCGCCGCCAAGGGATTTTTACCCTTGGGCTTCATGGAACTGGGGCCACGCCAACTGACCAACAGTCAGCGGCCGATCCGCTCGATCACTGATTTGAAAGGACTGAAGGTTCGCCTGCAGCCGGACGAAATTCATATTGCAACGTTTCAGGCGCTGGGGGCCAACCCGGTGAAGATGGACATCAAGGAGGTGTACGGTGCGCTGCAAACCGGTGAGTTGGACGCGCAGGAAAACCCCTTTGCCGTGATCCGGGATCGGAACTTCCATCAGGTGCAGAAGTATCTGACCAACACCTCGCATTTTTTTGACTTCATTGTGCTGGTCGCGAACAAGCAAAGGTTCGAAGCGCTCAAGGTGGAGCAGCAAAAAATCATTCAGAATGCAGCCACCAAGGCGGTGATTGCGCAGCGGACCTCTGCCGCCGCCGAGGATATCGGGGCGATCGTCGATCTGGCGAATCGGGGCATGAAGTTTGAACCGGTGCGCCCCTCGTTCCGTGCGGACATGCGCAAGGCGACGGAAAGCATCGTCGACAGCGTCCGCCAAAGGGCCGGCGCGGAACTCGTTCAGGCCACCCTGGACGCCGCCGCTAAATAATGGGTGCTGCCAAGGCCTGCCGTTAGTGCCTTGCGTACTGCGTCTTGCCAAACAAAACCTCGCGCTCCTGGTTGCCGGTAAGCGGCTTGCGCAGCTCGGCCAGCACCTTGATGCCGCGCTGCACTGCCGGGCGGGCGCCTACCAGGTCAAACCACTTTTTAAGGTGCGGGTAGTCGGCCCAGTCTATGCCCTGGTTTTCCCAGCTGCGCAACCACGGGAAGATGGCCACGTCGGCAATGGTGTACTGGTTGCAGGCGATGAACTTGCTGGTGGCCAGTTGTTTGTCCATCACGCCATAAAGCCGCTTGGCCTCGTTGGTGTAGCGGTTGACGGCGTAGCCGATCTTTTCGGGCGCATACAGGCGGAAGTGATGGGTCTGGCCCAGCATGGGGCCGACGCCGCCCATCTGGAACATCAGCCACTGCAGAACCTGGTATTTCAGGCGGTCGGTTTTTGGCAGTAATTTGCCGGTTTTGGCTGCCAGATACAGCAGGATCGCACCGGATTCAAACAATGAAATCGGCTTGCCGTCCGGGCCATCGGGGTCGATAAGTGCCGGAATCTTGTTGTTGGGGCTGATGGCCAGAAAGTCGGGCTTGAACTGGTCGCCCGTACCAATATTGATGGGGAAAGCCTCCCAGTCACGGCCCAGGCGCAGGCCGCATTCCTCCAGCATGATGTGAACCTTGTGGCCATTGGGCGTGGGCCACGAGTAAACCTTGATCATTGGCGCTTCCTTTGTGAGCATGATGTTTGCTGCACTTTAAGAGAAAAGCAAAAACCATGTCGGAGCGGCTCAAAAAGGTGCCGGCTCAGGGGAAAGCCAAGAACTCAGCCGCCGCGCGTCACCGGCATCTCGACTTCACCGGGCATCAGCAAATGCTTGGCCAGCTCCAGTTTGGCCAGCGAGGCGCGGTGTACTTCGTCCGGGCCGTCGGCCAGGCGCAAGGTGCGCTGATGCGCGTAGGCGTAGGCTAGCGGGAAGTCGTCAGACACGCCGCCGCCGCCGTGGGCCTGAATCGCCCAGTCAATGATCTGGCAGGCCATGTTGGGTGCCACCACCTTGATCATGGCAATTTCAGCCTTGGCGACCTTGTTGCCCACGGTGTCCATCATATAGGCGGCCTTGAGCGTCAAGAGGCGCGCCTGCTCGATCATGCAGCGGGCCTCGGCAATCCGTTCTTCCCACACGGACTGGCGTGCAATCGGCTTGCCAAAGGCGACGCGGCTGTTCAGGCGCTTGCACATGAGTTCCAGCGCGCGCTCGGCAATGCCGATGCTGCGCATGCAGTGGTGAATGCGCCCGGGGCCAAGGCGGCCCTGGGCGATTTCAAAGCCACGGCCTTCGCCCAGCAGCAGGTTGCCGGCAGGCACGCGCACATTGGTCAGTCGCACTTCCATGTGGCCATGCGGTGCGTCGTCATAGCCAAATACGCTCAAAGGCCGAATCACGGTGATACCCGGCGTGTTGGCGGGCACCAGAATCATGGATTGCTGTTCGTGGCGGCCGGCATCGGGGTTGGTCTTGCCCATGACGATGTAGATGGCGCAACGTGGATCGCCGGCGCCGGACGACCACCACTTGAGGCCGTTGAGCACATAGTCGTCGCCGTCGCGTTCGATGCGGCACTGGATGTTGGTGGCGTCTGACGAAGCGACTTCGGGCTCGGTCATCAAAAAGGCCGAGCGGATTTCGCCCTTGAGCAGCGGCTCCAGCCAACGGTCTTTGTTGGCCTCCGAGCCGTAGCGCGCAATGGTTTCCATGTTGCCGGTGTCGGGTGCCGAGCAGTTGAACACCTCGGCCGCAAACGGCACGCGGCCCATGATTTCGCACAAGGGCGCGTACTCAAGGTTGGACAGGCCTTCGGGCGCCCGCGGGGAGTGCGGCAAAAACAAATTCCACAGGCCCGCGGCGCGTGCCTTGGGCTTGAGTTCTTCAATGATGGTGGTGGGAATCCAGGCATTGCCCTTGGCCCGGTTTTCGGCAATTTCGCGAAAGAAGCGGGCTTCGTTCGGGTAGATATGCTGGTCCATGAACTTCAGCAGGCGGGCCTGCAGTTCTTGTACTTTGGGGGTGTAATTAAAGTCCATGGGAGCTCCTGTCGGGTTGGTGACGATGGGTGTGAAGAAAAAGCCGCAAAAACTGGCAAGACTGGTTCAGGCGCCGCTTTTGCGAGCAAAGCCCCAGGCCATTTTGGCCAGCAGCGGTGCCCCGGCCGCCGAGGCGACGGCCTGCGCGCTGGATGCGGTGCCCGCTTCAACGCGTTTGGCAATGCCCTGCAAAATCGCGGCGAGGCGAAACAGGTTGTAGGCCAGGTAAAAGTTCCAGTCGGCCTTCAGGGCGTCAGGCGTGGTCAGGCCGGTGCGCTCGCAGTAGCGGCGGATGTATTCTTCCTCGGTGGGAATGCCCAGGCTGGCGACATCCAGCCCGCCTATGCCGCGAAACGCGCCGGGTGGAATATGCCAGGCCATGCAGTGGTAGCTGAAATCAGCCAGCGGATGGCCCAGCGTGGACAGCTCCCAGTCGAGCACCGCCAGCACGCGTGGCTCGGCGGGGTGAAACATCAGGTTGTCGAGTCGAAAGTCGCCATGCACGATGGACACCATGCTTTCATCGCGCGCGCTGGCCGGGATGTTGGCGGGCAGCCATTGCATCAGGCTGTCCATTTCGGGAATCGGTTGTGTGATGGAGGCGGCGTACTGCTTGCTCCAGCGGCCAATCTGGCGTTCAAAATAGTTGCCGGGTTTGCCATAGTCGGCCAGGCCGCGTTCCGCAAACTTCACTTTATGCAGGGCGGCAATCACGCGGTTCATTTCGTCGTAGATTTCGCCGCGCTGCGCGTTGGTCATGCCGGGCAAGGCCTGGTCCCACAGTACGCGGCCTTCGACGAACTCCATCACGTAAAAAGCGCGTCCGATCACCGATTCGTCTTCGCAGAGGCAGTGCATTTTGGCGACCGGCACGCCCGTGCCCTGCAGGCCTTGCATGACCTTGAATTCGCGCTCCACCGCATGGGCGGAGGGCAGCAGCCTGGCCACCGGGCCGGGTTTGGCGCGCATCACGTAAGACTTGCCCGGCGTGATCAGCTTGTAGGTCGGGTTGGACTGGCCGCCCTTGAAGAGCTCCGCCGTCAGCGGACCCTTGAACCCGTCAAGGTGTTGGTCCAAGTAAGCGCTGAGGGCGTCGGTGTCAAAAGCGTGCTGGCTGGAGACGGCCCGGGTGCCGACAAAATGGTCGAAGTTGCTCATGGTTTATTTGTCAATCTCAGCTTCAGAAATGCGCATCAGGATGGCGCGGTTGCGTACCACCAGGCCGCCCGGCTCGATGCGGATGGCTTCCTCGCGCTCCATGGCCTTGAGTTCCTGATTGACGCGCTGGCGCGAAGCACCGAGCAGCTGGGCCAGTTCCTCCTGCGCGAGCTGCAGGCCGATGCGCACTTCGCTCGCATCGGACAGGCTCGCAATGCCGTAACTGCGCACCAGGTGCAGCAGCTGCTTGGCCAGGCGCGCCCGCAAGGGCAGGGTGTTGAGGTCTTCCACCAGGCCGTAGAGCTGACGGATGCGCCGTGCGTGCAGGCGCAGCATGGCTTCGTAAAGCTCCACATGCGCCGCCAGGATTTTCCGGAAATCGGCCTTGGCCACGCACAAGATAGTGGTGTCGCCATGCGCATAGGCGTCGTGCGTGCGGCGGTCGCCGTCGAAAATCGCCACATCGCCAAACCAGATGCCGGGCTCGACATAGGTCAGCGTGATCTGCTTGCCCGAGATCGAGGTCGAGCTGACCCGCACCGCGCCCTTGGCGCAGGCAATCCATTCTTCGGGCGGCTCGCCGCGGGCGGTGATGAGTTGGCCGTCTTTGTAGCGTTTGACGTAAGCGCATCGAAGTATGTCGTGCCTCAGGGATGGGGACAGGGATGAAAACCAGCGACCACCGTTAATGGCCTCTCTTTCATCTATCGTAAGAATAGGATCGTCCATGGCCTGTCTTTTGAGTGACTAACAAGACTGACATTGTCGCTCGGGGGACGGCGCATCGTCCACCTAGCTGTCGCCTGGGTGTCGCGCTTCAGAAGGGGCGCCGCGGCTGGATTAG
>DASXRN010000215.1:0-9179 GCA_036506595.1 Polaromonas sp.
CTCCGAAGCCAAGGGTCGTGGGTTCGATCCCCGCCAGCCGCACCAAATTTGGCTTCCAGGCGCACCTGCGCCCTGAAAAATCCATGAGCAATTTGCCTGGTAGCGCAGCCACACGGGCAAGGAACTTACCCAATGACATTCGAACAACTGGGCTTTGGCTTTGATGAGTCGGCCTTGGCGCGCCTGCCTGCAGTGCCGCCCAAAGTGCGCAAGGCAAAGGCCGCCCGGCCAGCGCCTGCCCCAGCCCCCGCGATCCATATGGCCGCACCGGTGGCGCTAGCCGACCTGGCGGGCATGGCGCGCACGCTGGAGCAGCATCCTGACTACCGGGTGCTGCGGCGCCTGGTGGCGCAGGCACAATTTGCACATCAGCCCCTGGGACCGATCGCCCGCGTGGTGATCCTCGACACCGAGACCACCGGGCTGGACCATGGCCGCGACAAGATCATTGAACTGGCCCTGGTGCGGGTCGATGTAGATACGCAAACCGGGCAACCGACCGGGCCTGTGGCGGTGTACGACGGCCTGCAGGACCCCGGCATGCCGATTCCGAAAATCGCCCGGGAAATCACGGGCATCTCCGATGCCATGGTCAGCGGCCAGCAATTGGACGAGGCGCGCATTGCGGGACTGCTGGAGGGCGTTGACCTGGTGATTGCGCACAATGCGGGCTTTGACCGCCCCTTTGTGGAAGCCCGTCTTCCGCAAATGGCCGGGCTGGACTGGGCTTGCTCATTCGCAGACATCGACTGGACCGCGGCGGGACGCAGTTCGGCCAAGCTCAGTTACCTGGCCTCGGAGCTGGGTTGGTTTTACGACGCGCACCGCGCAGAAATGGACTGCCATGCGCTCTTGCAGGTACTGATGGCCGAGTTGCCAGGCCTGGGGCAGAGCGGCTTGGCGCGCCTGCTCACATGTGCCCAGGCGCCGAGCTACCGGCTGCAGGCCACCGGGGCTCCTTTCGAAGCCAAGGACCTGCTCAAAACCCGTGGCTACCGCTGGGATACGCAAGGCAAGGTCTGGCATACGCGACTGGGCAGTGACATGGCCCTGGATGCGGAATGCGTGTGGCTCAAGCAAGCCGTGTACGGCGGGCGTGCCGTGCGGCTTCAGTGGGAGCGGCACGATGCGAAAAACCGCTACTCGGCCCGTGCAGGAGAACCGGGTTGGGCGCAGCTGTAGCTGCAGGATTTACCTTGGAACTTTACCGTGAACCTTGCCGGAAAGCGGGAACGTTATGCGGTGAAAAGTGTCGAAATTCCGAGATTCAATAGGAGTGCGTCATGAAGACCGTTAAAACTGTTTCAAGCCTTGTTGTTGCTGTTTTGCTCATGGCGGGTTGTGCATTCACAGCGGTGCAGCCCGGCATGTCACGCGAGGAAGTCATGGCCCATTACGGCAAGCCGTCGCGCGTGTTGCCCCTGGGCGCGGGTACGCGGCTGCAGTATTCGACCCAGCCCGCCGGCCAGACCGCCGTCATGGTCGATCTGGATGCAGCGGGCAAGGTTGTCTCCGCCCGGCAAGTCCTGAACCTCGGCGATTTTTCAAAAATCCAACTGGGCAAGTGGACGCGCGAGGACATGGAGCGCGAGTTTGGCCGCCCGGCAAGGGTCGACCGCGTGGGCTCCTGGGCCGGCGATGTCATGACCTACCGCTGGCTTGAGTTCGACCAGAGCAAATTCTTCTGGGCCTACCTGGATGGCGGCAATGTGGTTCAGCGCACCGCGCAGGGCATGGAATTTCCCATAAGAATGAACGACAACTGAGCTGAAGGGGGCGCCGCTCGGGGGCGCCCTGCTTTTTATCCCCGGGCCGCCGCGCGGCCGATGTCGGGCCAGCGGTGGTGCAAATGCATCCAGGACAGCAGTCCGATGCACATCATGCCCAGTGAGGCCGCGGCCAGGCCGGGCGTGGAGTGCATCACCAGCGGCGCAATCACGCCGGCCACGATGCCGTTGGCCGTCGAGCCAATAAAGGCCTGCAGCGAAGACGCCATGCCGCGCCGCTCGGGGTAAAGGTCCAGCACCAGCAGCGTGACCACCGGCACCATCAGCGCCCAGCCGAAGGCAAACACGGCAATCGGAATCAGCGCCCACGACACATGCGGCGTGAACAGGCAATTGGCCGCCAGATTGAGCAGCGAAGTCAGCAGCATGATGACAAAGCCATGGCGGATCTGCTGCTTGGGGGCAATTTTTCCCGCCAGGCGGCCGCTCAGCCAGGCGCCCGACATGATGCCGGAAATGGTGAGCACGAAAAACCAGAAAAACTCGGTAGGTTGCAAAGACAGATGCACACCCAAAAAGGCCGGTGCCGACAGCACATAAAGAAACATGCCGTTGAAGGGCACACCACTGGCCAGCGCCAGCAGCAAAAAGCGCGGGCTGGAGCCCAGTTGCCAGTAGCCGCGCATCAGGTGCTTCACCGCAAAGGACTGACGTGCTTCATGCGGCAGTGTTTCAGGCAAAAACCGGTAATTGGTGGCCCACAGCACCACGCCCACGCCCGTGAGAAACCAGAAAATGCTGTGCCAGCCCAGGTGCACAAACAGCCAGCCACCCACAATGGGGGCGATTGCCGGTGCCACGCCAAAGTAGATGGTGACCTGGCTCATGACTTGCTGGGCCTGGGCGGGGGGGTACATGTCGCGGATAACGGCCCGCGACACCACAATGCCGGCGCCGGTCGACAAACCCTGCAAGGCCCTGAAGAAAATCAATTGCTCAACGCTCTGTGACAGGGCACAACCCGCTGACGCCAGCGTGAACACTGCAATCCCCCACAGCACCACGGGCCGGCGGCCAAAGCTGTCGGCCAGCGCGCCATGGAACAGGTTCATGAAGGCAAAGCCAAACAGGTAGGCCGACAGCGTTTGCTGCATTTCCACCGGCGAAGCGCCCAGCGTGCGGGCCATGCCGACGAAGGCCGGGATGTAGGTGTCAATTGAAAATGGACCCAGCATGCCGAGTATGGCCAGCAGGGCTGCAAGCGTCCAGCGCGGTGCCCGCCAGAGCAGGTCGGCGTTCGGATTCATTCTTTTTTGAGCTTTAAGGCGGTTTCGTACAGCTCGTTGCGCGGCGCCCCGGTGATTTCCGCAGCGACTTTCACGGCAGTTTTCAGCGGCAGTTCCGCCAGCAGCAGCTGCAGCACCCGGGTGCCGTCTTCCGGCGCTTCCTGAGCGGACGCTGCATGCAGCACCAGCGCAAACTCACCCCGAGTGCGCTGCGGGCTGGCGGCCAGCCAGGCGGACAAATCCTGCGCAGTGACCGTGGCGATTTCTTCAAACTGCTTGGTCAGTTCGCGGCCCACGGTGACCAGCCGGCCCTGCAGCACCGCCATGGCGCGTGCCAGGGCTTCTATGCGATGCGGTGCTTCAAGAATCACGGTGGCACGCGTGTCGGCTTGCAGGGCCGCAATGGCCTGGTCGCGCTCGCCCGCCTTGCTGGGCAAAAAGCCGGCGAATACAAAGCCTGATTCACCCGTGAGGCCCGCCACGCTCAAGACGGTGGTGACGCTGCTCGCGCCCGGCAGGGGCATGATTGCCAGCCCGGCAGCCCGCACAGCGGCGACCAGCCGCGCGCCGGGGTCGCTCACGGCGGGCGTGCCCGCGTCGCTGACATAGGCCACGCGCTCGCCGCGCTGCAGTCGCTCAATCACCAGGCCGGCCGCTTGCGCCTCGTTGTGTTCATGCACCGCCAGCAGCGGCTTTTCTATGCCATATTGGCGCAGCAGGGTTTGCGTGTGGCGTGTGTCTTCGCAGGCAATCGCATCCACCAGCTGCAGCACATGCAGGGCACGCAGGCTGATGTCGGCCAGGTTGCCGATGGGGCTGGCCACGACGTAAAGTGCGCCTTCCGGATAATGCTGCATGCCCGCTGCGGCGCGTGCCGCACCCAGTGCCAATTCGAAAGAAGCGTTCAATGTGGTTTTCCAGAAAACAGGTTGACAAGCCGCCGCAAGAGGGCGGCAAGGCCTTGCCGGGGCAGGGCAATGCGAAGGGGTTGCTGCAACAGCCTACCACCAAGTCGCGCGGTGATGCCGCGGAGTCTGCCGCGCTCGCCTATTTGGTGCAGGCCGGCTTGAAATTCGCGGAAGCCAATTATCGAACGCCGGGACGCGGTGGCGGCGAGATTGACCTGGTGATGCGCGCACCTGACGGCACCCTGGTGTTTGTCGAGGTCCGCCAGCGCTCGGGCAGCTCGCACGGCGGTGCAGCCGCCAGTATCAGTGCTGTCAAGCAGCGGCGCATTATTCATGCGGCGCGCCACTATTTGATGCGCTTTGCCCGCCCGCCGCCTTGCCGCTTTGATGTGGTGCTTGTGCATGGGGCGCTGGGGCAGGGCATGGAGGCGCGCATCGAGTGGCTGCCCGCGGCGTTTGACGCTTCCTGATGCCTGCCGCCCTCCGTTACCCCGTTATCCCTGACCCGGATCAGGGGCGAATCAATGGAGTCTGCAGGCAGGCTATGCCTTTCAACGGGAGTAAGCCCTTTGTGGAGCCAGTCCTCCCTCTGTGCCCAATAATTAAGTTTGATATGGCGCACTATATGAATCAAGGGCTTACAGCTGCTGGCGCGGAAATTTGTTACCAAAATAGTTTGATTTGCTTAATCAAACAAA
The DNA here is from genome assembly GCA_036506595.1 of Polaromonas sp. Classification (GTDB taxonomy): domain Bacteria; phylum Pseudomonadota; class Gammaproteobacteria; order Burkholderiales; family Burkholderiaceae_C; genus Polaromonas. Next base: position 4,620 of record DASXRN010000215.1, read on the forward strand.
ATTATGAAATAGCGTTTTTACGAACTCATATGCTGTGATGCCATGAGGTGCACGCTGGTATCGCATGGTGCCCAAAGCGGATCGCTACTATTTCGCCTCAAATGACCGCAGGGCAGCGAAGTGCGAAGCTGAGCAGTCATGCGCATCTAGTTTTCGAGGGACTCCTGCGGGAGGCCGGCTAGAAGATTCTCAGAACCCGTGCGAATGCCATCCGAATCATCGGCACGACACAAATCAACGCCGAAGGTATTAAAAAGCATTTCAAGAGCCTTGAACCTTGGCAGGCCGTATCCGAGTTGGTTTGGAACGGCTTGCACGCAGACGCAAAATTGGTTGAGACGCGTCTTCGTGAATGCGCTACACGGTGTCGAGCGAGTTACGGTATTCGACAACGGAACAGGCATTGACCTGGGTACTCACGAAGAAACCTTCGGCAGGTTTAACGACTCACGGAATAAAGAGGACGCCACTTAACACGGCTCCCAGGGATTGCAAAGAGACCGCCATGACAATATGGAACGTATGCGGCCGAACCCGCCAGCAGTGAAATGCCATGAAGCCCAGGCCCAAGCGCAAGTTGCCTTCCTTGAACCCCGCAGCCAGGGCCTCGGCAGGCGCCCGGGAGCCTGCTGAAGACGAGCCACGAAGCGAGACCGAGCGCTTCGGTTTCCTGCTGATGCCCGAGTTTTCCATGCTCTCCTTCGCCTCGGTGCTGGAGCCGCTGCGCATGGCCAACCGCGTCAGCAAGAAGAACCTTTACGACTGGCAGCTTTTTTCGCCCGACAACGGCATGGTCCGCCCGAGCAACGGCATCGAGTTTGCCCCGACACGCCAGCTGGAAGACAGCACCGACATCGACACCCTGATCGTGGTGGCCGGCATCAATCCGCTGAAACACAGCAACGCTGAACTCCATGGCTGGCTGCGTGGCCTGGCCCGAAGGGGTGTGCGACTCGGCGCCACATCGACTGGCCCGCTGATATTGGCGCGTGCCAGGCTGCTCAATGGCTATAAAAGCACCATCCACTGGGAAAACCTGGATGGCTTCCGGGAGCAATACCCCAATATCCTGGCCAGTGCGGAGCTGTTTGAATGCGACCGGGACCGGTTTACCTGTTCCGGCGGTACCGCCGGCCTTGACCTGATGATGTACCTGATCGGCTTGCGCCACGGAAAGGCGCTCGCCTATTCCGTTGCCGAGCAGTGCATACATCCCCAGATTCGTCCCGCCCACGATTTGCAGCGGATGGCCTTGCCTTTGCGCCTGAGCATTGACCATCCGAAGCTGGTGGCTGCCATTTCGCACATGGAAACGCATCTTGAAGATCCCCTGGCCTGCTCCACCCTGGCCGAATTGGTGGGGCTGTCGCAGCGGCAGTTCGAGCGGCTTTTCCAGGAGCGCCTTGGGGCCACGCCGGCACGTTTTTACAAACGGATGCGCCTGGAGCGTGCGACAGCGCTGCTGGAGCAGACCCCGATGTCGATTCTTGAGGTGGCCGTGGCCTGCGGGTTTGCGTCTGCCGCACACTTTTCTTCTTCCTACGAGCAGTTCTTCGGCAGCTCCCCCAGCGCTGTCAGGCTGCGCTTGCGGGCGGGCTGACGGGCAGCGAAAAAGCCGCCTGAACCGGTATCAAGGCGGGGCTAGGTGCTTACCCGTGATGCAGAGGGTATGTCGTTTTTATGTCGTCAAATGCCGTATTTTTGGTATGGCATTTGCAGATCAAAAACTACATTGCATCCATCAACAGAACGCCAACACCCCGACAGGGGGCAACCTGAAAAAAGGCCATGGAGACAGTTCAATTCATTTCAGAGAACCTGGCATTGCTGGGCACCAAGACGCTGGAGCATGTCATGCTGGTCAGCGTGGCCGTTGGCATCGCGGTTCTGACGGGCGTGCCCACCGGCATTGCTATTACCCAGAACGAGCGCGTCGCCAAGCTGGTGCTGTACGTCGCCTCCATTGTCATGACCATCCCATCGATCGCGCTTTTCGGCTTCATGATTCCCATCCTGTCGAAAATCGGCCACGGCATCGGTTACCTCCCGGCGGTGATCGCGGTGATGCTGTATTCGCAGTTGCCCATCATCCGCAACACCTACACCGCCATCAACAACGTGGACCCGGCGCTCCGTGAAGCGGCGCGCGGCATGGGGATGACGCCGATGCAGCGCCTCTGGCGGGTGGAGATTCCGCTGGCCGTTCCCGTGATCATGGCGGGCGTGCGCACCGCCGTCGTCATGAACATCGGGATCATGGCGATTGCCGCCTACATCGGTGCGGGCGGGCTGGGCACCTTCATCAGCCGGGGCATATCGCAAACGGACAGCCGTCAGCTGATCACCGGCGCGCTGGCCGTCAGCCTGCTGGCCATCTTTGTGGACTTCTTTCTGGCCAGGCTGCAGCACTGGTTCACGCCGGCTGGCATACGCCGCTAGCCACCCGTATCGCACGAACGAGACAACGAGACAACGAGACATTCCCATGATCAAGCTCGAACAACTGACCAAGGTCTTCAATACCCCCACGCGGCAGGTCGTCGCGGCCGACCACATCACCATGGAGGTGGGTACCGGCGAGATTTGCGTGCTGCTCGGCCCCTCCGGTTGCGGCAAGACGACCACGCTCAAGATGGTTAACCGCATCGTGACGCCGACTTCCGGCAAAGTGCTGATCGACGGGCAGGACACCACGGACATGCCGACGGTGGAGTTGCGCCGCAAGATTGGCTACGTGATCCAGCAGATCGGCCTGTTTCCCAACATGACGATTGAGGAAAACGTGTGCGTGGTGCCGCGCCTGCTGGGCTGGGACATGAACCGCGCCCGTAAACGGGCGGCGGAGCTGCTGGAGATGATGGCGCTGGACCCGACAACCTTCCTTAAGCGCTACCCGAAAGAGCTTTCCGGCGGCCAGCAGCAGCGGGTTGGCGTGGCGCGGGCGCTGGCGGCGGACCCGCCCGTGATGTTGATGGACGAACCCTTTGGGGCTATTGACCCGATTAACCGGGCCACCATCCAGGACGAATTCCTCAAGCTGCAAAAGCAGCTGCAAAAAACCATCCTCTTCGTCAGCCACGACATCGACGAGGCCGTCAAGATGGGCAGCAAGATCGCGATCTTCAGCGCCGGCAAGCTGGAGCAGTTCGACACGCCCGATAACGTCCTGGCGCACCCCGCCCAACCCTTTATTGCCGATTTTGTGGGGGCCGACCGTACCCTGAAGCGGCTGGGTCTGATTCGCGTGGCGGACGCTATGGCGGCTGGCGCGCCTTCGGCCTCGGCGGATACGGATATCGCCCGCGCCAAAGCCATGATGCGCGAGTACGGCGCCGACTACCTGGTGGTCACCTCCCCGGGCGGCAAGCCGGAAGGTTTTGTCCATTCGGGCAGCGACGAATCTTCGGGAGGCCTGTGCCGCGATCGCTGCATGCGGATTGCCGCCTGCGTGCCCGTCACCGCCGACCTGCGGGCCGCGGTCTCCAAGATGTTCGAGAACAATGTGGACTGGCTCGCCTGCGTGGACGAGGAGGGCCGTTACGTAGGCACGCTGGACCAGCGGACGGTGACACATTTGCTGGGCATGACCTACGCCACCCAGCTGGAGGCCTGACATGCTGCCAGGTCTGAAACCTCGATCCATCGGCGTCATGCTGATTACCTGGGCTGCCGGCCTGGGCGTGCTGTGGCTGTTGGCCCGCCAACTGGACCTGGCCGGGATGCTGCGCACCTATGGCGGAGATATTGCCCACTTGGTCAGGCAGCATCTGGCGCTTGCGGCCCTGTCGGGCGGGCTGGCCATCGTGACGGGCGTTCCCTTGGGCATCGCCCTGAGCCGGCAGTCCGCGGTCCGGTTTTCCGAGGCGGGCATGCAGTTCCTCAACATCGGCGCAACGATTCCCACGCTGGCCATTCTGGCGCTATCCATGAGCTGGCTGGGCATCGGAACGCAGCCGGCCGTCTTTGCGCTGTGGGCGGTCACGCTGCTGCCCATCGTCCGCAACACCATTGCCGGCCTGCGCGGCGTCGAGCCTTACCTGATCGAAGCGGGGCGCGGCATGGGCATGACGCCGTTGCAGTTGCTCATCCAAGTGGAGCTGCCCAATGCCCTCTACGTCATCCTGGCGGGCGTGCGCACCGCCCTGGCCATCAATGTGGGAACGGTTCCCCTGGCCTTTTTGATTGGCGGCGGCGGCCTGGGTGAGCTGATCTTCACCGGCATCGACCTCAATGAACCCACCATGATGCTGGCGGGCGCGCTTCCCACGGCGGGGTTGGCCGTCATCGTTGATTTTTCCGTGAGCCTGATCGCTTATTACCTGGTGCCGCGCGGGGTCAACCCCCAGCGGTGATTTTTTCGACAACAAGCAGGAGACAACCATGAACACACGTTTTAATTTCAAGCGCCTGGGCGCGGTGCTCGCCGCCGGTGCGCTGGCCCTGGGCATGCAATCGGCGCAAGCCATCACGGTGGGCGGCAAGAACTTCACCGAACAGCAGCTGATGGCCGAGATCACCACCCAGCTTCTGGTGGCCAAGGGCATCCCGGCCGAAAAGAAA